>JAWPMV010000001.1:7200000-7521340 GCA_033391075.1 Bacteroidia bacterium | reverse complement strand
ATCTCACTCGGGATGCCATGAGAAAGATTCTTTTAGGAGATTATAAATCATGGACAGATATTACTGGTTCCAACCTCACCGACGAGATAAGAATCGTATTTGACCATGCAGCTTCCGGTACCATTCGTTTTTTGAAAGATTCGGTCCTTGTAGGGCAAAATATACGACAAGACAACGTTTATGCGTTGAAAAACAGCCCCTCGGTCTTGGAATATGTCGCAGAAAATACCAATTCCATCGGGGTAATAGGCGTATCTTGGATAAGTGACGTAGATGATGAAGAAATGCGAGACTTTTTATCCAATGTAAACGTCTTAAGAATAGAAAAGCCTGATTCCGGGGTTCCATGTGCTTATGAAGAGCAGTTTTTCGGGCCCTGGCAGAGTTTCCTCAATCAGGGTTGCTATCCCCTACGAAGACCGGTATTTACGATATTGCGCGAGACCAGTTTTGGGCTCGGGACAGGATTGGTCTCCTTTCTTGACGGCCCTGTGGGACAGAGAATCGTTCACAAAGCAGGACTCAGCGCATTCCACGGTATCCCCCGGAGGGTGAAACTACCACCTAAAGAAGGAGCCCGTAATCCATTGAAATCAAAAAAATAAATTTTAAGACCAAAAGTAGTATAGATTCTATAACAGTTACGATTATGTTGAAACGTGTAATGATTGTTTGTGCTATTCTGGGCCTGATCCAAACAGGACTACTTGCACAAGCTGACCTAAGTAATGCAAAGGACCTCATTCTTCAAGAGAAATATGAAGATGCAAAAAAAGAGCTGAATGGCTTTTTGGGATCCAAGCAAAAGAACGAGGATCATATCCGCTACTGGCTGGGGATGATCGAATACCTATCTGGCAACTATGCCGGTGCCGAAGCCGCTTTTGATGATGCACTTTCCAATAAAAAGAATAGTGCGATCAATATGGCTGGTAAAGGGATGATGAACATGAGAAACAACAAGTATACAGATGCGTATGCCTTGTTGGAAAAAGCTCAGCAAGTAAGTAAAATGAAAGACCCCGATGTGGTATTTGCTATTGCTGATGCCTATCTTCTGGGTGGATCAGAAGAAGCTGCCAAAGCAAAAGTTATTCTTTATGATTATAGAACAGTAAATGATGAGGACCCACGTACCTACATCAAACTTGCTGACTATTACAAAGTTCAAGGGGTACCCGAACTGGCGACTAAAGAATATGAAATTGCTTTAGAAAAAGTTCCTACCTATGTACCTGCTATGGCTTCTCTTGGAGAGCTATATTATACAGAAGGAAAGAATGCTGAAACTCCGGAAGATAAAGCAAGAGCTTTCAAAGTAGGATATGATTACGCCAACAAAGCGGTTGAAACCAATCCTAACTACGCTTCTGCTTACCGTGTACGTGCTGAGCTTTACCTGATTTCTGCGCTTGGTGATCGTTATGAAAGAGCCAGAAATGACATCCAGAAATACCTCGAGCTTACAGGTGAAGATCAAACTGCACGTATCCGTTACGCTCAGTTCCTCTTCCTAACTGAAGATTATGAGAAATCTTTGGGACTTATCAATAATCTGCAGGGAGAAGGTGTTCAAAACAGTGTACTTCGTCGTCTGAAAGGAATGTCTCTGAACAAACTCGGAAGATCTTCAGAAGCAAAAGCTGCAATGGATGACTACTTTGCCAATATCGAAGAGCAGTACACCATCGGTCTTGACTATGAGGCTATGGGAGATATCTACAGATCTATGAAAGATCTGGAAAATGCAGATGCTAATTATGTAAAAGCAATGCAGAAAGATTCTGAAAGAGGAAATATCTTCGAGGACATCGCTGAATCCTATGCTGGAAATGCAGAAAAGATTCTGGAAGACGGAAAATCTATTGTAGATGCTGCTAAAGCTGCAGATGCAAAGAGCAGAGGACTGACAAAAGAATATCGTGAGATCCTGGCTAAGCAACAAGCGGGAACCATCACACAGGAAGATGCCGATAGAGCTGGAGCCCTGAAGCCTATGATTGCAGAAGCTCAGGCAGAAGCCAAAACTAAATTGAATGAGTCTAACAAAGTAAAAGACAGTGCGATTCCAGAATATAAAATGGAAGCTCACTATCGTGCAAAAGCTATAGAAATGGCTGACCCGGTTACTATGAGTCTTTACAGACAGCTCGCTATGGCTCACTATAAAGCCAAAGATTACAAAGCTGCTGACGAAGCATTCAAAGTAATGCACGGTCTGAAAGAAGATTATATGCTTCCTTATCAATACAGAATGCGTTGTGCTTCTTTGATGGATAAAGAAATGGAGCCAGAAGTAAACAACTGGTTGGTTCTTCCTGTAGCTGAAGACATCGTTCGCGTATTTGCTGATAATGCAGGAAACCTTAAGCCTGGACAGCAACAAACGGTATTGGTAGCTCTAGAAGCACTTTCTTTGAAAGCTTTTGATCCAGTAGGAGACAACAATCCTGATGATTACAACTGCTCTGGAGCACAAGAGTACATTGCAAAAATCAGTGCGATTAAGCCTGAGTATGTACAATCTCGTGCCGCTCTGAAGTCTGTTTCAGAGTACTGCGCGCAGTAAGTAAATAGAAAAAATATTTGTCCCGTCGGGCCTGGCTTTTGTCAGGCCCGACTTTTTTTATGGAATTTTTCCAAATCCCCTATCTTATAGATACCACCGGAAGGCTATCACTTCTAAACGAAACGACATGAGACATTTTAGCTCCCTACTCTGTATCTGTATCCTTTGGGTATTTCCGGATGCCTTATTCGCACAAAAAAAGTTAAATAGCTGGGACCAGATCGAATGGTTGGTCTTTAATAAGGACTTTCCCGCTGCCCAAATCCAACTCCAAAAAATTCTGAATGAAGATCCCAAAAAACAGGATCTCGCTCATTATTGGCAGGGATTAATCCTGCTCAAAACCCAAAAAACAGAAGAGGCAAAAGCCCTCTTTCAGCAAAAAATTGAACTCAAAGAAAAAAGCCCCTATGCCTGGGTGGGCCTTGCACACTATTATGAATTGAAAGGGGATCTTTCTTTCGCCCAATCCCAGCTCAATAAAGCCATCAAGTACGGCAAAGCACGAGACCTGGAATTGGAACTGGCCATCATGCGGCTAAACCTGGAAGGCAAACAAAAATCCAATGCCGGCGCACGCGCCATCCTTAGCAATATCTCTGAAAAAAGACCCGAAGACATTTCCCCTCGCCTGATCCTTTTTGATTTCTACCAAAAATTGGGCGTGGTCGAACCTGCAGAAGAAATAGGACTTGAACTGAGCAGGCTTTTAAGCAAAAGTCCCAAGATCTATGTGGACATTGCCGAACTCTACCTGGATCGATGGAACAGCAGTTATGAACACCTCAACAGGGAGGGTTCTCTCAAAACAGCCTATCGATATATCCAGGAAGCCTTTGCAGATGATCCAAAATATCCGGATGCCTTCCGTGTCAGGGCTGAGATTTACCTTAGGTCAAGCTTCCCCGATAAATATGAAAAGGCCAAAAATGACATGGCCACCTATCTGAAACTCCGTCAAAATGATCGGGAAGCAAAAATTCGTTACGCAAAGTTCCTCTTTCTCGCAGAAGAATATCAGCCTGCCTTAAAACTGATTAGCGAACTGGAAGGGGAAGGTATTGAGGATAAGGTTTTGAAAAGACTCAAAGGGATTGGGTTGAGTAAAGTTAAGAAATGGGGCAAGGCCAAAGTTGCTATGGAAGCATATTTTGAACAAGTCAAAGCCGAATACCGAATTAGCCTAGACTATGAAACCTATGGTGATATCCTCAGGCAGCTACAATCACCCGAGGCTGCTCAGGATTACTATCAGTTGGCTATTGACTTGAATGAAGAAAGAGTAAGCCTGTATGGAGAAATTGCTGATGAATATTTTGCTGAGGCAAAAGGAATCGAAAAGAAATTGAAAGAGTTGAAAAGTTCTGGAAAGACCTCCTATAAAGAGTTGCAAAAATTTATAGCGTCCTACAATCAGCTGGCCCAGATAGAAAATCCTACACAGGAGCAACTCAAAGAAGCTGCGGACTTGAAAGACGAAATTCAGCTGCTTCAGGATCAAATGGAAATATTTAGCAAAGACAGCCAGGAACTGGATGAGAAAGTACTGGCTGTTTATGAAAAAGAAGCTTTTTATCGGGAGAAAGCCCTCCGTTTTGAGGATAACCTCAGTCTACGCAATCAAAGAAAATACGCCGATGCTTTATTCAATTCCCGAAACTATGAACTCGCAGAACGTGCCTACAGCGACATCCATGAACTGAAAGAGGATTATCTCTATCCCTATGAAAGACGTTTGCAAATTGCTCTCCGCCTTGCCCGAACAGATGGGACAGACGGACCGGGCCTGGAAAGAGCGGTACCTGTATCTCAGGACATCATCCGCATCTTTTTGCCTAAGGTAGATGAGTTAAAAGAAAGGCAGCAAAAGTCTGTACTGATTGCCTTGGAAAGTATGGCTATTTACAGCTTTGATCCGCAAGGAGAGCAAATCAATGACTGCCAGGCGGCCAAACCCTATTTAGACCAAATGAAATCCATCGACCAGGCGTATCTGGACAAGAAAGATGGTCTAAAATTGATCGATGGATTTTGTGAAGAATGATCCTCATGATCCCGGATAGCGAAAGGCTATTCGGGATTTTCTTCTTTTGCCTTTCCCTTCAAAGCTACCTTCAAACGTACTGGTTGATGGTCAGAATAGGCAAAGTCCAAATCATCTGTTTTCACCTCCAGCAATTCCACATTTGGCGACAAGAGGTAATAATCAATGATGCCCGTTTTGGTCGTATCCGGATCATAGGGTGATATCAGGCTTCTGTTTGTTGCTACTTCAGAATCAAATGCCCAGGTCCAGTCCAGGCTCAGAAATTGAGGAGAAACAAAGAGTTTTTCGTCCTGTTGATCTTTTCTCAGGCCCATTTCCCCTACCCCCATATAATGCGGTGGATACTGGTTCCAGTCCCCTCCTACAATCACATAATTACCTAAGGCATACTCGGCAAGGATTACTTCCCTAAGCATCGCCATTTGTGCGGCCTTCAAACTTCCATCATCAAAGGCTGAATTGTGGGTATTTATAAGCACCAGTTCTTTGCCATGAGAAGTGGGAAATCTCATTTGGAGGAAACAGCGATCCAGAAAAAAGAGATAGGTCGGCCAGTCGTAATTACCTTCATAGGCATGACGGCTGGTTTTGCCAGGATAATATTTACTCCACATGCCCAGACCTCCCAACACACTTCCCATAGGCTCAGTAAGCGGAATGGGGATGTAACCGACTTTATAATTGGGGGCAAAAGCAGAAACATAAGCGTTCAGACCTTCCGAAATAAACTTCATCTGATCCTTATTATTACTTCGGTCTGCTTCTACATCTACTTCTTGTAACAGATAGAAATCTGTTTCGCCCAACAAACTTCTCAGATATTCTCTGATCCCTTCTGCATTTTTATCTACCCAGGCTTCGGGCGTTCGCACCAGTTCTCCACCATCATAGAAGAAATCAGACTCCTCTCCCAGGCCACAATATCCGATGTTCCAATTGAGGAAGTTCAGGGTATCCGGAACAGAGCTTTTAATAGCCTCTCCATGTAATTGGGGAATTTCGACAGCTTCTGGTACATAGTCAGTACTGCTAGCATAAAAAATCATCCCTCCCAGATAAAGTAGAAAGCCGACGAACACAGCCAGTAAAACCCAAAAGACTTTTTTCATCCATTTCATAGTGCAGCTTGCTTGGTGCTTTTTTTTCATGCCAAAGATAGGAAATTGAACAGAGTCCCATGTTATGGCGCTATAAAAACTGCCTCGACATTTCCGCTATTTCTGCCTAGCTTATAGTAAAGTAATTTTTTCTTGGGCCGAAACCGACTTTCACAATCGACACGGCTTGCTCCCAAAATGCGGATCACTCTCCGCCTGATGCTGGATATTTGCTATCCGGCAAGTTTTCTTTTCCTCGGGATTTTTCTGCTTCAATTTGAGCCTTCCCCCAAAGAGGAAGTCTTGAATCATAAGGATGTAAAAGAGATTATTGCTGAGGAAGGTTGGCGGGGGTTTATGAGTTAGGAACTTGTTCTGGTATTCTTGTGTTCTGGTTATTTTGTGATAAATGTACAAAGGGGCTAAGGCGCTGCACAAGGCGAGGGAGATGGCTTATGTGTTGGAGATCTTCAGAATAGTTCCTTGCTCCAACAAGAACACTAGCGCCCAAGAACACGTTCATTCTTACTTCTCCATTCCTTGTTCCTTATTCTGAATTTCCTTTTTTCAGATTTTATTGGGGGGTCTTTTCCCTCTTTTTTAGAAGAAGATGGAGTCAAAAATCGCAGCGCCCAGAACCAACCCTACATGCCGCCCCTTTTCCCGATGGGCTCTACAGGGCCTGCGCGCATGGGGAGTGGAATAGGTAGATTCGAATACAAAAAACGCTAGCACTCTAAGCCCCAAACACACTAATATGCCTACAGTTCCCTATGCGCGCCGGGAGCAGGCTACTGCATCGGGTGCGGCGGCCGGACTGCGGGCGACTTTGCAGCAGCTTGATCTTTTGCGATGCCTGTCCTGAATTATACTGAAGGATTTCTTCTAAGGGAAAAGAAGAAGAATCATCGAGAGAAAAATTAATCCAAAGGGTAAGAAAAATAAAGGGTCTTATTTCCGATCCTGCTTCAACTTCTTAATTGCCTTCGCCTTCTTCTCTTCCTCACCGCGAGAGTATTTACGGATTTTCAGGCTTTTGCCTTTGATTTTCAATCCTTCCTGATCCTTGAGTTCGTGGAAAGCGCTTTGCGGCATATCAACAACGGTATAGCTATCAAAGGTACTGATGGTACCGATTTGCTCACTGGATAGCGCTGTATGGTTCAGAAGAAAGCCTACCACATCTCCTTTACGGATCTTATCTTTTTTGCCGCGGGAAAAATGGTATTTGACCCAGGTTTCTTTTTTCGATTGGATGAGATCTTTTTTATCGAGGAGCTCAACCTGCATTTCCTGAATCCGCAACTCCATAACTCTATGGTGGCGTTTTAAGCGCACCAATTCCATTTCGCCACTTACTATATTAAAAACCTTTCCCTTGTTTCCTGCACGCCCTGTACGGCCCACACGATGCAAATAGTAATCGTACTCAGAAGGGATGGACATATTGATCACAGCCGGGAGGTCTTCTATATCAAGTCCTCTGGCTGCCAAATCAGTTGCCAATAGATAATTGATGGAGGATTCTTTGAAACGCTTGAGGATATGTTCCCGCTCCTTTTGCTCCTGGTTTCCATGATAAGCCTCAGCTTTTAGTCCACAGTTTCGCAGGAATCCCAATTGAGGGGCTATGTCCTGTCTTCTACCTGCAAAGATCAGGGCTTTCTCTACTTTCTCCTGTTTGAGCATGGAAACCAAAAAGGATTCCCGCTTACCTCTTTGCACCTTGAGAAAACTGAATTGAATATTCTTCAGCATCTGCTTGGGGCTCAATCTCACGATCTCCAGTTTTTTCACCCGCTCCTTGATGAGCAGCTGACTGTCAGGAGAAATGGTCGCGGAGAAAAATCCCACCTGTGCAGTCCCTCTGATACGTTCACGGATTTCATCAAAATCTTTTTGAAATCCGGCTTCTACCATTTTATCTCCTTCATCCACAATGAGGAACTTGATATCTCGCCATAAAAAGTCATAGCTTTTTTCAGACATCACATCTTTCAATCTTCCCGGTACAGCAACTAGGATATGAGGGGAAGACTTGATGGTGTCATAACTCTCCTTCATGCTGGTCCCTCCTACCACAATTCCCACCTTTAGTTTATCTCCTGAATAGAAAGACTGCAAAGCTTTCTGTACCTGTACTGCCAATTCACGGGAGGGAGTCAGTATCAAAGCCTGTGTACTATTCTTCAAAAGATTGAGGCGGGATATCAGCGGAAGGCCATAAGCAGCCGTCTTCCCTGTGCCTGTAGGCGCTTCAACCAGTAGATTTTTCTTTTGGATAAATAAAGGGATTACCTTCTCCTGCACCAGGGTAGGATATTTGTACCCCAGCTTAGGCAAAGCCGCCAAAACTCTTTCATCCAGTTCGTATCTGCTAAATCCCCTTTTCGATCTCATGCTGCAAAATTAGGGGAAAGGAGAGGATTAAACAACGCAAAGCGGATATGTGTGTTAGGGTTTTAGGGTTTTGGCGTGTTAGAGGTAGAGAATGGAAGCATTTCTATCTACTCTGGAACCCTAAAACGCAAACACACTAACACATTTTTCAAAAAACTTTGTAACCTTTCACGGTTCTTGCATTAAGACAAAAAAAGCACACGTAAGCTTGGCGCTAAGAAAACGAAGTATATCCCAACAAGAGATGCAGGAAGAATACCTGCAAATCGAGGAAGCGAAGAAAAATCCAGCTCGCTTTGGGGTGATATATGAGCGCTATTATCAGCAAATTTTCCTCTTTGTGTATAAGAGAGTTGCTGATGAAGAGAACACGGCAGATATATGTTCGCAGGTATTTCTCAAGGCTATGCTGAGTCTGAAGAAGTACAAATTTCAAGGGGTTCCTTTCTCAGCCTGGCTATATCGAATAGCCATCAATGAAATCAACCAGTTTTTCAGAAACACTAAATCCCAACGTGTGATCAGCATGGAAGGGAAAGATTTGATTGATATGGCAGAGGAAGTGGAAGAGGATCATAGCGAAGCCAATCTGCAGGCTTTGCTGAAAACTTTTCAGCGATTGAGTCCGGATGAGATTCAATTCGTTGAACTGCGGTTTTTTGAAAAAATGTCTTTCAAGGAAGTTGCAGCGGTTTATAGTATCACAGAAAACAATGCGAAAGTGCGAATGTATCGCCTGATCAATAAAATGAAAAAGCTAATGTTGGACCTGAAAACGAAGCAGGGAGATTTTGATCTCAGCCTGCCGAAACAAGATTCTCAGCATTGATAACATGTCTAAATATAAAATACATATAGACAACAATCCTCCTTCAAAAGCTCGCATAGATGCTTACAAGGATTTCGATAGCCTGCATAAGCAATACCAGCTTCAGTCTCGCTATGAGTTCTGGAGAAATCTGTATCGCAATCCCAGGTATTTCGCGGTCCTCGTTGCATTGATTTCCGTAAGTGTGCTCGTTTATCAGAGTTCCCTGAAAACTCCTTCATCGGAAGCAGCTTTTATTTTACCCCCTATCCCTCCCAAAGATATCCCTTTACTCGAAGAAGGACTGAATCCTGAACAGCCCAGAAGTTTCACCTATGAAAATGGAACTCAAATCCATGTTCCGGTTCAGGCTTTTGTGGATGAAAATAATGAGGAGGTTTCGGGCAAAGTAGAACTCAGATATAGAGAATTCAGAGATGCGGCAGATATTTTTATCGCAGGAATTCCTATGGACTATGATTCGGCTGGAAAATCCTATACCCTGGAATCTGCCGGTATGTTGGAAATTCTGGCATATTCTGAAGGCAAGCCCGTCTACCTGAAAGAAGGAAAAACCCTGGAAGTAGAATATTTCTCTCCCTATAAAGGAGCGGATTATAATGTTTATCATTTAGATACCCTAGCCAGAAACTGGAATTTTGAAGGAGAGGATTTGTTGAGAGAAAGTCAGCAAGAAAGTGAAGTACCGGATAAGCCAGAGTTAGAATATATCCTCGATAGAGAAGCAGATACCTTCCTGACGCGCAATGTTCGCATTCCCAACCAAAAGCCGGGACGCGTCTTTCAAATAGCACTGAGCAATGCGGAAGATTATGCCTTGCTTTCTGGAAAAGAAAACCTCATCTGGGAATACATCCAACTGCCTGCTTTTTCCGACCCCTGGCAAGAAGGTCTTTTGCCTGGCGAAGCGGCAATCGCTCATGTCAAACCCTATCGTGCCGCCGGAGTATTTTTATTGGAATTAAAAGGCGGAGGGGAATTTGTGGCCAGACCATTATTGAATGCTCGCAATTTTGAAAGTGCTCATGCAGCCTATGAGGAAAAACTGGCCGCTTATAAAAAAGCCCTGGCGGAGTACAATGCTCAAAAGGAATTGGCAAAAAAGAAACTGGCTGAACGAGAAACTGCTCTGAAAGCCTATGAAGAAGAATTGGCCGAATGGGAAGCTAAAAACAGAAAAAGTGATAGCCTGGCTACTCGTGGGGTTTATCGCCGCTTTATTATCAAAAAACTCGGGATAAATCAGTTGGGACGAAAGCTTGACTATCCGATGATGCAAATCAAAGTTGATCTCAATTTTCAAGAGGATACTGCTTTTGGAGAACAACTAGCAGAGGACAATCGTAGAATTTCGCTGATCCATCCCGGCATCAATACCGTTTTCAGCTGTCAACATATTGAAGCTGAAAAAGGAAAATATATGCTTCGTTTTGATCCAACATCCCAAAATCTACTTTGTGTATCGGATCAGGAAGAAAATCTTTACCTATTGGATTTTCGCCAGATACCTTCCGATCTCCGCATGAAGTTTCAGGAACGGGAAAGTAGTTTCTCGGATCATGCTTCGCTCAAAAAACACCTTCAAAACTGGCTGGAGAAAATTGAGCCAACATCCCTTTAGACAACATTCTTACTATACATAGATGATGGGTCCTGTCAATACTGACAGGACTCTTTTTTTACCAAACTCTCAACAAACTGATAAATAGTTTAATGTTCGAATCTTTTTTATAGAATAATCAGTATATTTAAATCATGCTTACACAACCATCGCACAACCATGCTCAATTTCCCTTTTATATTTTTTATGGAAACCTGATCACATGATTGTCTTTTTTTGAAAGGCTTAGTAAGCCGTCATGTTAACACATTAACACCTATTCTATGCAAACCACACGTAGACTGATTTTCAGTATCGGTTTTTCCTTGTTCCTATTCACTTTTTCGTTCGCACAACAGCCCAACAACATGAAGTTTGGGAAAGTTTCTACTGCAGAGGTAAAAATGCAAAGCATTGAGGCTTTTCCCGAAGCTGATGCTGTATACTTAATGAATGTCGGGCATACCTACGTAACCATGTCTGCAGGCCTGAAACTGGCTGAAGAGCGACATTTCCGGATAAAAGTATTGACAGAGTCTGGCCAGGAGCATGCTGACATTGAGCTCCCCTATTTCGCCAAAGGCCGCACCCAATACATCAGTTCCATCAAAGCCATGACTTATTATGAAGAAAATGGCAAAGTGATTGAACAGAAGATTAAAAATGCTGACATTTTTGATGAAGACGTTGACGGATACTGGAGGCAGAAGAAGTTTTCCATGCCCAATGTCAAACCGGGCTCCGTTATTGAAATCCGCTACCTCCTGACTTCTGAAGATTTTACCTTTATCCGCGATTGGTATTTCCAAAAAGATATCCCGGTCCTCTATTCTGAATTTTCGAAAGAAGTAATTGAAGGTTTCAGGTACCAAACTACTTCAAAAGGGAATCTGGTAGGAGTTGACAGAAGCAACCAACGGACTTCTAAAACTACTGCTCAGGGTACCCTTGATCTTGTCAAGGAAACTTTTAAGGCAGAAAAAATCGCTCCCTTAAAAGAAGAGGCTTTCGTAGCCAATATGAGCGACTATGCCTCTCATTTGACATTCCAGCTACAAAATATCAGCATACCCGGAGGACTGTATAAAGATTATGTCAGAACCTGGGGACAGATCTCCTTTGCGTGGAACCGTGATATGGGAGATTATTATAAAACTAATGGAGCCACCAAAAATGAATTGGCTTCTGTAGAATTGTCTGGAGATGAAGCCAAAGCATTGTCCGAAATTTTCCATCACGTTCAGAAAAAATTCGAATGGAGTGGCGGTCTCAGCCTTTATCCTTATCCGGAAAGCAAAAACCTCATCAAAGACAAAAAAGGCAATGGAACAGCGATCAATTATTTGCTCCTGACTTTATTGCGGGATGCAGGCTTTGAAGCGAATCCTATGCTTATCTCTACTCGTGGCAATGGAAATGTTCAACGACTTTTTGCCACCATTCGTCAGTTCGACCACATCATTGTTGCGGTAAAGCAAGGAGAGGAATATCTGCTCCTCGATGCTACAGGAGAATCTTTGCCGCTGGGGATGCTTCCTTTTCGCGACCTGAATCAAGAAGGATTCATGATAGGAGAAGATGGATATAAATGGCTTTCCTTGACTCCTAAACATCGGTATAAGTCCATCAAATCTGCAAACCTGAAACTCGCTGCAGATGGCAGTATTGAAGGGAATATTACCTGTAAGCATGAAGAATATAGTGCCTTGATTGAAAGGAACACACTAAAAGAAGTAGAAGACAGGGACGAATACTTCAAAGAAGATTTGACTTCCGGCTTTGAGGATGCAGAGTTGATTGATTATGAAGTAAGGGATGAAGAAGCCATTTACCAGGCTTTCACTACCATATCAGACTTTGAAATCAATGATAATGTTGCCGGATCAATCGGAGGGAAGATTTATTTGAAACCTCTCCTGGATGAAACCATTACTGACAATCCTTTTACATCGGAGAAAAGAGTTTATCCCATCGACTTTGGATACGGACGCCACAAAATGGTGACATATTCCTACATTTTGCCCGAGGGCTTTGAGGTGGAAAGCACTCCCCAGCCTATCCGTATGCTTACCTCAGATAAAAAAATGGTCTTTCAATATCAGGCTCAGGCCATGGGAAATATGTTGCAGGTCCAGTTTATTATGGAGATCAAAGACAATGTTTATGCTCCTCAACAATATGAAGAGATCAAGGCTTTTTACGATCAGGTAATCAAAAAGCACGGAGAGCAAATTGTTCTAGTTAAAAAGACCTAATCAGTTGACTTTTAAATTTATGATGAATAAGAAATTAGTTTTCTTTCTCTTCCTCACAGCAAGTCTTTGTACTTCTGTTTTCGGTCAGGATATCAAAAGTCTGGATGAAATCCCCGAGGATTTGAAGAAAGATGCCAATGCCATTGTTCAGGACAGACGCTTCAATATCTATGTGAATTCTGCCAGGCAATCAGTCATCGAGAAAACCGAGGTGATCACCATTCTCAATGAAAAAGCAGCTCATTTGGCTGTGAAAGGAGAAGGTTTTGACAAAAGCTTTTACAGCAAACCGGATATCAGTGGAGAAGTCTATAATTCCCGTGGGAAGCTGGTCAAAAAGCTCAAAAAGAAGGATCAGTTGGTTCGAAGTGCTATCAGTGATTTTTCCATCTATGAGGATGATAAGATCCTATATCTGGATTTACGACATACGGACTATCCCTATACCATCGTTTATCACAGCAGACAAAATTCTCGCGACCTCTATATCCTTCCTCCTTATTGGGGTTTGTATCCGGATGAATATGTATCGGTCCTTTATTCAAGACTTTTTGTAGAAGTAAGTCCAGAAGTGGGTTTGCTTTACAAAACCCATAAAGTAGAGCAAGAACCCGTTACCGGAGAGAATGGGGGAAATAAGACTTTCTCATGGACTTTTGAGAAGAGGAAACCTTATGAAAATGAAGCTTATGCTCCCAGTGGAAACAATCCTTTTATTCGCATGGTTCCCGAGTCTTTTTCAGCCGGAGACCTGAAAGGGAGTTATAAAAGTTGGGAAGATCTGGGGACTTTTTATTATGAGTTGAATAAAGACAGAGATGTATTGCCGGAGGAAATGAAAGTAAAAGTCCACCAACTGACGGACAACATCCAGGACCCGGAGGAGAAGATCAAAGTCCTTTACGAGTATATGCAGAAAAACACCCGTTACGTCAGCGTACAACTCGGTATAGGAGGGCTACAAACCTTTGATGCCAACTATGTGTACAAAAATGGCTATGGGGATTGTAAAGCTTTGAGCAATTATATGAAAAGTATGCTAAAGGAAATTGGCATTACTTCTTATGTTGGTTCTATCTATGCGGCCAAGAATCCACCTCCTTTTTACAGGGATTTCAGTGCCCCTCAGTTCAATCATGTCATTCTTTGTATTCCTCAAAAGCAGGACACAACCTGGCTGGAATGTACAAGCAGCTATAATCCCACTGGTTATCTGGGACGTTCTACGGAGGATAGAGACATTCTTCTCTTTACTCCAGAAGGAGGACGTTTGGTAAAAACACCTTCCAGTACACCCGACCAAAATGGGCAACTCAGACGTGCAGAATTTCACCTGGATAAAGAAGGAAATGCCAATGCCAAAATTGATGTATTATACAGTGGTTATCAGCAGGAAGTAATTCGGGGAGGTGTCATGGCCCTATCTGAATCCGACCAAAAGGATTGGTTGAGAAATACCATTGATTTGGGGAGCTATGACATCAATGGTTTCAACATTGAAGACCAGGCCCAAAGAAAAAGACCGGGCATGATGGTACATGCAGATATACGGGCCAGAAATATGGCATCCTTATCCGGAAACAGATTGTTCCTTCCTTTGAGAGAGGTAGAAGCGCCTTTTTCGATTCCCAAATCCGATAAGAACCGAAGTCAGGACATAGAATTGAGCTATCCATATCTGGATACCGATACCTTGATCTATCATATTCCTGAAAATTTTTATATCGAAGGCATGCCTGAAGTACCGGTCAAAGTTGAAGAAGATTTTGGCAGCTATGAGGTGAATATCGAAATTCTGGATCCTCAAACCCTTAGGTACACCCGTAAGATGCGCATGCAGAAAATGATTCTGCCCGCAGCACGCTACAATGAGTACAGAGATTTTTATAAGAAAATAAACAAACTGGACCGACTACAGGTCGTATTGGCCAATAGGTCCTAATCTTCCATTCCCGGCCGGTATTTGGGTACTTTTACCCGATCCGGCACCGGGAATGCACCGGGAAAGTGCTCCCTGATCTGGCGGGTAAATATGGTTACATCTTCTTTATCCAGAAAGTCCCCTACCCTAACCACATAATTGGGAGATTTGAAAGTAAGATAAGCTGCATAATCAGGGAAAAGATTGTAGAAACGACCCTTGATCCGCTGAGCCCCTGATTCTCCTCTACCGGCATATAATTGGATGCGATATCCATTGAGTGTTTCAATTCTTGACTTGATCGCTATATCTGCATTTACCAGGGCTTCCAGGCGATAGTCCGCTTCAACATGCACCTTTTTGCCGGGTGTAAACACATAACTCAAGCTTTGTGGCTCTGGCAAAGCCTCCCCATTTTCATCTAAGAGAGGTTCTTTCTCCCGCTCAATTTCAGGCTCTGGCATCTGGAAGCTTACCCGATCCCGAAACATGCTCACATCTTCTCTTTCGTACTTATAGTACAATTCACGAGCTTTGCTTTTTTTGTCGCCAAAGCCTTGTCCTTGGACCATAGGAATACTGATCAAGCTAGCGAGGAGAATAGTGAAGAGTTTCATATTTCTAAATTTCGCAATAAATTTTCTCTAAACAAACCAATATATCAAATCCAAACTATCCCATAGTTTGCTTTGAGGAAAGGAGTCTTTGTTCAGATTATTTGCCAATAGCTATTTATTAAGCGGGCTTCAGTCTTTTTCTTTCGTGTTCCTTCAGATATATCTTTCGAAGACGAATTGATTCCGGGGTCACTTCTACATATTCATCTCCTTTGATGTACTCAAGGGCTTCTTCCAGGGTAAACTTGATGGGGGGTGCAAGCTTGGCTTTATCATCTGATCCGGCAGCCCGGACGTTACTCAGTTTTTTCGCTTTAGTTACATTTACGACAAGATCATCCGCACGGTTATTTTCCCCTATCACCTGTCCTTCATATACATCTTGCTGAGGACCAATGAAGAATTTTCCTCTGTCCTGTAGTTTATCCAATGCATAAGCAAAAGAAGTTCCGGTTTCATGAGCAATCAAGGAACCAACTCTTCTTCTTTCTACCTCTCCTTTCAAAGGCTCAAAGCTGCGAAAGCGATGAGACATGATTGCTTCTCCAGCAGTTTGAGTCAGCAGTTCACTTCTCAGACCGATGATTCCTCTGGAAGGAATTCCAAAATTCAGGATGGCTCTTTCTCCTCTCAATTCCATATTTTCCAACTCACCTTTCCGCTGAGTGACCAAATCAATGGCTCTTCCTGATACATGCTCAGGCAGATCAATCGTCAATTCCTCGAAAGGTTCGTGTTTCTTTCCTTCGATCAATTTTATAATTACCTGCGGTTGTCCGACCTGAAGTTCATAGCCTTCGCGACGCATGGTTTCAATCAAGACAGAAAGGTGAAGTACCCCTCTTCCATATACCCGGAAAGAATCCGCGGATTCTGTGGCCTCTACACGTAAAGCCAGATTTCTCTCCAGCTCCTTGTCCAGTCTCTCTTTGATGTGTCGAGAGGTCACATACTTTCCTTCTTTTCCGAAGAAAGGAGAATCATTGATCGTGAAGCGCATACTCATGGTCGGCTCGTCGATCTTTATAGGAGGAAGTGCCTCAGGGCTTTCCTGATCTGTAACAGTATCCCCAATCTCAAAATCTTCCAAACCAACCAGGGCACAAATTTCCCCCGACTCAACCTGAGATACTTTCTGACGACCCAGGCCTTCAAAAACAAAAAGTTCTTTTATACGGGTCTTCTTCATACTACCGTCTCTTTTCATCAGAGCAACCGGCATAGATTCCTTCAAAGCACCTTTCACCACACGACCGATGGCGATCCTTCCTACATAAGAAGAGAAGTCCAGAGAAGTGATTTGCATCTGTGGAATCCCCTCTTTTTTCACAGGAGCAGGAATATGCGTAAGAATCTGATCCATCAAATAGGAGATATCATCAGCAGGTTCTTCCCAGCCTTCTCCCATCCAATTGTTTTTAGCAGAACCGAAAACCGTAGGAAAATCCAACTGCTCTTCTGTAGCATCCAATTCAAACATCAGGTCAAATACAGCTTCCTGTACTTCTTCCGGACGGCAATTGGGCTTATCTACTTTATTGATCACCACGATAGGCTTGAGTCCCAGTTCCAATGCTTTTTGCAAAACAAAACGGGTCTGGGGCATAGGTCCCTCAAATGCATCAACCAGGAGCAAAACGCCATCCGCCATATTGAGGACACGCTCCACCTCACCACCAAAGTCGCTGTGACCCGGGGTATCGATAAGATTGATCTTTACATCCTTATACCGGACCGACACATTTTTAGACAAAATGGTGATACCTCGTTCACGCTCGAGGTCATTGCTATCCAGGATGAGTTCGCCTACTTTTTCGTGGGCTTTGAACAACTGTCCATGGACAAGCATCTTGTCAACCAAGGTTGTTTTTCCGTGGTCAACGTGGGCAATAATTGCTATATTTCTCAGTTCTTGCATATATACTCCTTCAAATCGGCTGCAAAGGTACTGTATCTAAACAGGATAAGCGAATTTATTTCAATTCATTTGTTGAGTAGGAACGATATATTGAGTCAAATAATATTCCATTTCCGCAAAATATTTTCTATATTTGAATGATTTTGGGTTCAATTCTAACATGACACATAATCGGCCTTCTTTCGACAGAGAGAACAGTATAACTCCCCCAAGCTCTGACTTTCGCCCTGCACGCCTCCAGAGGCGGAGTTATTATATTGCCTTGATTCTGGCAGTATTAGGCCTGGGTGTGTCATTGGCCAATATTTTCCGCGCGCCACAGAAGCAGCAAAAATTTTCTCTGAAAGAATTGAGTTATTCGCAAGTGATCAATCTCTTTGATCATGGGGCTCCTGAGATCATCGTTTCCCATCCCTTTGGCATGGATACGCTGCGTAATGATTCCGATTATATTTTACTAAGAGATAAGATTGCTAATCAGATTGAATCCGGGGCAACAACTGTTGCGGATCACGGGAATCAGGAATTTACAAATTGGGAGGAAGAAACCAGCAATCAGGAAGCAGAAGGAAGTCTGCCCGTTTTGCGTGTGGACATTGCAGGTTCAAGGGAAGCAGGAAGCAAACTGGAATTCCTCATCGAAGACTACGATCCCGAGGTTTTTTATTACATGGACTTTGGAGATGGATACAGGAGAAAGGTGGACAGAAATAGTGTCTTTACCTATTCTCGATCAGGGACCTTTACCCTGCATTTGTATGCATCTATAGCAGATAAAAACCTTTACGACTCATACTCTAAAGTTTTACGCATTTCTCCTTCTAATAAAAGTGCCGCAGTCAGCCGACCTCAAAATCAAAATACCATCTCTGATCTTTTTACTGAGAAAGAAGATGAAGGCCTGATCAATAAGCCAGTATTTGATGCTGATGAAGAACTTGGGCTGGTAGATCCTGATTTCAAAGAGCTGGAAGAAGAAGAAACTTCAGAAGAAGAAGATGATGAACTGTTGATTTCTGACCTCGGTGGGAATGACGGAGGAAATACAGAGTCTGAAACTTCAGTAGAGGATCTTAATGAAGAAAAGCCCAAACGCGAGCCAGAAGAATTTGTGGGTACCTCTGTAGAAAATGAGGAACCTCTGGGCAAAGCCTATTTTAATGCCGAAATGAAACCCGATTTTCCGGGAGGGGTGAAAGCCATGGGACGTTATCTGAGAAAGAATGCTGTCTATCCGGAGCGTGCTAGTCGCGCAGGAATAGAAGGTACTGTTCATGTACGTGTTGTGGTAAGAGCTGATGGAAGTCTCTCAGACTTAAAAGTATTAAAAGGCCTGGGATATGGATGTGATGATGAGGCATTGCGACTGGTTTCGAAAATGCCACGCTGGATTCCCGGTGTTCAAAACGGGGTGAGCGTCCCCGTCTATACAGTGGTTCGTATCACCTTCAAGCTCATCGACTAATTCTTATTCATCCATTACCAAAAAGGCGGCTTCGTTTTCAAGCTTTCTTAACTGCCCATAAGCTTTTCTGAAAATAATCTTCAGATCAATCACCGTATCTTCTCGGTGTTTTTCCAAAAAGTCATCTTCCTCCGCCCACATCGCTTCTATAAGCACCTCTGCTTTCGGAGAAAACTCGGCAATAAGGGTTTCGTAAAAAAGAAACTTTCCCCTACTCATTCTTCCCTCACTTTGATCCCAGGAGCGATCGAAGGAAGACTGCACCTGACTCCGGAAATCAATCCACTGACTTTCCAGACTGATAAGGTCTGCTTTTTGAGGGTCTGCAAAGGCAATCACCAACCTTCCCGACAGTTCCAGTTGTTGGTACATGCGAGTTAGCTCTTTCAATTCTAGAGAGAGGGTGTCAGAATTTCGCAAAAAGTCAACAAAAACAGCTTTAGCCTGCCCAAAATCTTGCATTTCAGGCTGGTACGCGAGTTCTGTTTCCAGCAATTCCTCTACCTCAGAATCCGGTAGATTCTGTGCAGGTCCTTGTTGGGCTATTATGTATTTAGGAAAAGTAAAAGAACATACAAGGAATGCGATAGAAACTAAAAAGAACTTCATGGTCTTAAATCGAAGTCTCAATAAAGACCCATATTCTTCCTGAAGCTACCGCATTACTGTATGCTCCTTACACAAGTAATAAATTTTCCAAAAACTAAGTATTTCGGAAAAAGAAATATAGTTTATCCTGGGATCACATCGCGATCCAGGCGTATATTCAACTCCTCACCTTCAGATTTGGCCATAACTCCTGTCAGGGTCAAATCGCCGATGATATTTACAACTGTACGACACATATCCAGTAGTCTGTCCAGTCCGAAGATCAATGCAATACCTGCCTCAGGAATACCCAGAGTAGATAATACCAGGGCCAGGGTAATCATGCCCGCGCCTGGAACACCTGCTGCACCTACAGAGGCGAGCGTAGCGGTAAGGATAATCGTAAGCTGAGCCGTCATGTCAAGATCAAAGCCAAATACCTGAGCAATGAAAAGTGCAGCTACTGCCTGATAGGCTGCTGTCCCATCCATATTGATCGTTGCTCCCAGGGGTAATACGAAGGAACTTACCTGCTTGGAGGCTCCCAGGTTATTCTCGGCCAGGTTCATACTGATTGGAAGGGTCGCACTACTTGAACTCGTACTGAATCCAAATACGATGGCTTCCTTAATTGCACGTATAAAAAGAACCGGACTCTTTTTGAGATAGAAGAAGATGAAACTACCATGCGTGATCGCTATATGCAGGATCAAAGCAATCAATACTGCCAATCCATACAAAATCAGTGGCCCCATAATATCCAGGCCAAGATTCGCGACAACTCCCAGCATTAAGGCAAAAACCCCATACGGAGCTGTTTCCATAGCCAGGGTTACCATTTTGATCACCGCATCATTGAGGCCATCAAAAGCCTTTATCAAGGGAGCTGCTTTAGCCGGGTCAATGAGGGTCATACATATTCCCAGAAACAGGGAGAAGAATATTACTCCCAGCATTTGGCCATCTGTCATGGCTTTTAGGGGATTCGTTGGTACGAAACTGACCAAAAGGTCAAATAATTTTTCTGCCGAGCTTTTATTCTGAAACTCTTTGGCCCCATCTGTTTGGGTTTTTTCGGCTGCCTCGTCCTGATATTTAGCCATCAGTACCTCTTTCTTATCTTCAGGCAAGCCATCTCCCGGACGCATTACATTCCCCACAATCAAGCCTATACATACAGCAACTGCAGTAGTAAACATGAAAAACCCAAAGGCTTTGGCTCCCATTTTCCCTACAGTCTTGATATCGCCCAAACTTGCCGCTCCCAAAATCAGGGATACAACAACCAAGGGAATAACTACCATTTTTACCAGGTTGATAAAGATGGTTCCGATCCAATCAGTATAAATGGTAAAATCCTGCCATCCGGCAACATTATAGATATAACCTGCCAGGATCCCCAGGGCCATACCGATCAGGATCTTTGTATAGAGCTTCATAATCTTAAAATTAAGGGCTATTGTGTAGTGTAATAGAAATAGACTCCAAAATATGAATTATTCGTGGAATCGAAAAAAGGAAGCAATACAGCCACCACGACTCAGAATGAGTACTAAGCTAGCAAAGCCGCTTCAATGATACTGTCAAAGGCTATACAATCGGGCTTTTTTAGGAGAAGGAAATGAAGTCTAAGGCTCGAGTTTCTTTGGCAATGCTCGATTGTAAAGTCTTTTATACTCATGGATTTCAGCCATTTTTTGTCCATCAATCACGATATGCTCTCCGGTAACTGTCCCTAAATGCGTGGCATCTATACCCGCAGCTGCAGTGATGCTAACAAACTTTGCCAGTTGAGCAGTAGCTACACTCACTATTGCACGTCCCCCGCTTTCTCCATACAGAAAGGCGTCCTTCCGGATACCTTCCGGGCACTTTAAGTTAAATCCCATTTCATTTACAAAAGCTGATTCAAGCATACTTACAATCAAACCTCCATCAGAAATATCATGGGCAGAAGAAATCGCTTTTTCAGCAATCAGTTTGAGAAGTATTTGCTGAAGCAGATGTTCTTCATCCAGGTTGACATAAGGGGCCGGGCTCAATTTTCTTTGGTGATAACTATATACATATTCTGAAGAGCCTAAATCCTCAACAACTTTTCCCAACAAATAAACCTGGTCTCCTTTGGCTTTGAAATCCATACTCATCCCGCCTTCATGCGTGTCTTCTATGACTCCTAACATGCCAATCATAGGGGTTGGGAATATAGGCCCATTTTCAGACTCATTATACAAACTGACATTTGCATCAGTAATGGAGGTGTCAAATTTTCTACAGGCAGCTCCCACACCTTTGATTGCCTGAGCAAACTGGAAATAAACTTCCGGATTATAAGGATCGCCGAAATTGAGACAATTGCTAACGCCCAAAGGTCTCCCTCCTGTGCAAGCGATATTTCTTGCAGCTTCCGAAACCGCTAGCATAGCTCCTTTTTCCGGATCGGCATGCACATAGCGAGCATTGCAGTCAGCACTCACTACGATTTTCGTCTTCATCCCCTGCATTTTGAGAATCGCAGCATCAGCAGGTATATGGCTGGGAATTTTACTGTCTTCCAACTGGGAGTCATATTGTTCAACCACCCAGCCTTTAGAAGCGATGCTCACTTGTTCCAACAAATGCCGTATTACTCTGTCATGTTCAATCGGTTCGATAATTGATTGGGGATCAAAAGCACGAACTTCTGCCATGTATGCAGGTTCTTTTTGCGCGCGCTCATAAACAGGGGCCCCACTTCCCTGTACCAAAACTTCAGCCGGGATTTCTCCTAGTAGCTCAGCATTCATTTGGTACCGAAGTTTTCCACTGTCCGTCACTTCTCCGATTTGAGTACAATTGAGGTCCCATTTTTCACAAACATCAAGAAATAGTTGCTCTTTCCCTGTTTCGACTACAAACAACATACGTCCAGAAGAATCAGACAATAAGATTTCTACCGGAAGCATATCATGCTGTTGAAGAGGAATTTTTTCCAGCCACACATCCATGCCTACTTTCCCTTTTGCAGCCAGCTCAGAAGTTGCGGTACAAATTCCTGCAGCCCCCATATCCCGAACCCCTACTATGGACCCTGTCTCTAAGGCCTCCAAAGTAGCTTCTAAGAGAAGTTTTTCATTGAAAGGAGCTTCGGCCTGAGCGGAAGAAGATTTTTCCTCTGATCCTTCTTTGGCTTCTCCTAAATTGCTTGACAGCCCAAATTTCCTTTCTCTTCCTGTTGCTGCTCCCACCATGAAAACAGGATTCCCAATTCCTATTGCCGGAGCATTCGACGAATGTCCTTTCTTCATTATGCCTATAGATAGGGTATTTACTAATGGGTTAGCGTTGTAACAAGGATCAAAATAAAGATCTCCTCCTACCGTCGGTACTCCTATAGAATTCCCACATGCTCCGATCCCTTTTACCACTTCTTTAAGTGAGTTCTGGGTGTCAGGAAGGTCAATGTCTCCAAAACGAAGGGAGTTAAGTGTGGCAATAGGTCTGCCTCCTTTCCTAATAATGCCTCTATGAATCCCTGCTACGCCTGCTCCGGAAGTCTGATTATGAGATTCCATTTTGATCGTAAGGGCATATCCATTTCCCAGATCTATCAAACCAACACCTTCTTCGCCTGCTATGGCTAAGGTTCTGAGCTGGAGCAGGGAATTCTTATGAGAATAATGCTCACTCCACATCACTGAGAATACACTGAGTTCAATGAAATTAGGAGTCCGGCCCAAAAGTTCTTTGATACGTTCAAATTCTTCGGGAAGAAGACCGAGTTTTTCTGTAGTGGAAAGGCTTACTTGAGTTTCAGACATTGCTCGCTATGAGTTTGGCTTAGGTTAGTAAATATACGGACTGCTGAACTTATACCGGAATTTTGAAGATAAAGTCCTCTGCGCATTGATTTTTTCTATCTTCAAGCCTTAATAAGTGAGAAATTATGGCCATTAAACTCAGAGAAGACAAAGAAATTGATCAGGATTTGATTCTGGAGCTCTATCATGCCCTGGAATGGTCTTCTGCTAAGAAACCAGATAAGCTTTATAAGGCCCTGATGAATTCGGACAGTCTGATCAGTGCCTGGGAAGGAGAACGTTTGATCGGTATGGGAAATGCCATTTCTGATGGCTATTTGGTGGTCTATTATGCGCATCTTTTGGTACATCCGGAGTATCAGGGGAAGGGGATCGGACGCATGATCGTTCAAAAGATGCAGGAGAAGTATGGCGACTTTCATCAGCAAACCCTGGTAGCTGATGGAAAAGCTGTAGATTTTTATAAAAAGTGCGGATTTGTACGGGCAGGAAAAACAGAACCTTTATGGATTTATCAAGGGGATGAGCATTGAGAATTAAGGCAAAATGTCATCAAACATAATTTCGATATCTAATTCTTCAAGAATCAAGACATCGCCTTTCCTACAAATAAGTCGATTTTGGTAAATACCATTTACGGGATGGCTGTATTCTTCGATTTGTCGATTTTCAAGATCAACTATCCAAAGAAAAGGTATCCCTGCGGCTGCATAAAGCGGGAGCTTTATTTCCCTATCTTTTTTTAAGGTAGTATCTGCAACTTCAATCAGAAGTAAAACATCATTTGCCGTAGGAATTGCATTTTCGTAGAAATCCTCCTGGAATTTAAATATAGCTAGATCAGGCTCTGGCTCAGAAAACTCTCCAAGATTAAGCGGATTTTGAACGCTTACAATTGCACTACCTGATAATGCCAGAGAAAATAAATGTGTCAATCTGTTGACTGCTGACATGTGAGGGCTAGCTATTGGACTCATATCGATGATCTCTCCATTGAGCAATTCGATCTTATCCTCAGGCCCAAAGATTCCTGCGTCTATCATCACATGATAGGCTTCACGGGAAATCTTCCTTTTTTTCAGTTCCACTGCCATACCTAAAGATACGAATTCTGGGGGTAAAATGATTAACAGATAAAATCTCCATTCTAGCGCTTCTGTATATTCTAAGACCCCAATTCCCATACTCATGTCAACATTCCAGACATAATTATTAAGCTATGCCTGATTTTCCCTACCTTTGTGGACGCAACAAAACACTGTATTGAAGGAATTAAAGATCATAGAATGTCCCCGGGATGCCATGCAGGGCATCGAGCATCCCATCCCCACCGAGCTCAAGGCCCGTTACCTGAATCTTTTGCTAAAAGCAGGTTTCGACAGCCTGGATTTTGGAAGTTTTGTTTCACCTAAAGCTGTACCACAACTAGCAGATACAGCAGAAGTTCTTGCGCAATTGGATACTTCAGGTCCGACAAAACTTTCGGCTATTGTAGCCAATCTAAGAGGGGCTGTGGATGCCTGCAAATATCCGGAAATTGATTATCTGGGCTATCCATTTTCTATTTCAGAAACTTTCCAACAAAAGAATACCCGTCGCAGTATCACGGATTCACTGGAACTCGTAAAAGAGATCCAGGAACTCTGTGTCAAATCTGATAAGGAGCTGATCATTTACATCTCTATGGCCTTTGGCAATCCTTTTGGAGATGAGTGGAGTCCGGAAGTTGCCGAAAAATGGGTGGGCGAAATGCAGGATTTGGGTATCCGAATTATCAATATGTCCGATACGATCGGAATTGCAGATTCTGGCCTTATCAGAGAGATGTTTTCAAAGCTTATGAACACCTTCCCCGAAGCAGAATTAGGAGCTCATTTTCATTCTCACCCTACAACGAGAATCGAAAAAATTGATGCGGCATGGAAGGCAGGTTGCAAAAGATTTGATGTAGCTCTACAAGGCTATGGGGGTTGTCCATTTGCCGAAGATGAGTTGGTTGGAAATATCGCTACCGAAAGCCTGATTGCCTATTGCCAGACACAGGAAATAGAAAGCGGATTGGATATGGACGTTCTGGCTGAAGCCGGCAATCTCGTACCTCAAATATTTCTTCCTCAGGTCTGATGTATTGGAACAAAATACCTCCTTTTGTTCAGCAGATATACAATCGCTATATCTGGCGATTTGATACAAAGAAAAAGGAACTATACCTCAGTTTTGATGATGGCCCAACCCCCGATATTACCGAATGGGTGCTGGAGCAGTTGGCGAAATATGATGCAAAAGCAAGCTTTTTCCTGATTGGGGATAAAGTTAGGAAGCATCCGGAGATCGTTCATAAGATCATCGATGCGGGACATAGTCTGGGGAATCATACACAAAACCATTTAAAAGGGAGGAAAACTGAGACGAAACGATACCTCAAAAACTTTCTCAAAGCTCAAAAGACCATCACCGAATACAGCGGTTATCGGACCGACCTCTTTCGTCCCCCTTATGGTTCCATCACCAATATTCAGGCGGAGAAAATTCTACAAACCCATCGAATCATCATGATGGATGTAATAAGTGGAGATTTTGATACTCGAAAGAGCCCGGAAAGTTGCACAAAAAAAGTACTGAAACATGCCCAGCCCGGATCCATTGTTCTTTTTCATGACTATGAAAAAGCCTGGCCCCGATTACAGTTGGCACTTCCGAAAGTTCTAGAGCACTTTTCTCAGGAAGGCTATACGTTTAAGTCTATAGTTGCGCAGCCTCCTTTGATGAAAATTGAACGGGAAATGCTGTAGGAGGTGTTAGCGTGTTAGGGTTGGTCTGTGTTAGAGTTACTTTTTAAGACTACGGATGATGACGAGGAGTTCGTTGAGCATCATGGCAGTTGCACCCCAAATGATCTGATCGTTGATGAGCCAGGCAGGAGCTTCTACGCTAAAGTCTTCCCGAATCTTAATTTCAATTTCCTGACTTTCTTCTTCCAATAATCTCTGGAGAGGGACTTCAATCAAGTTGGCTACTTCCCGTTCATCCAAATCAAAGTCGGGCCGGAATCCCAAACTGCCCACGAAGGGAGAAACCATAAAATTGCTAGCAGGGATATATAGCTGAGAAAATTGACCGAGTAGCTCTACCTGATGAGCAGGTATGCCAAGTTCTTCTTCAGCCTCTCGGAGTGCGGTAGCAGCCAAATCTCGATCATATACTTCTCGCTTTCCTCCAGGAAAACTTACCTGTCCACTATGTACTCCCCCATCTCGTGAGCGCTCCATAAAGCACATATGAAGGTCAGATTCCTTGGGATACAGTAAGGCCAGGACGCCTCCTTCACGGGGATTATTAGGTACTTGAACTCGACTGGCTTTGCCGTATTTCGAAGCCATTCCAATCTGTGCTTCCCATCCGGGTAAAGGCCCGGCCAGAGCAGATGAAAGTTCTTGAAAAAATCTATCGGGCTGCTGCAACATATGTATTTTCCAAAAGGTCTTACCCTATATACCCCAAAAAGAGTTTCTGGTTATTTCATTTTTGGGTGGGGAACTTACGCATCCGTCCCTTTAATTAAAAAAGATCGCATGAAATTTCACTTTAGTCTTATTGTTCTATTGTTGCTGGCTTCTAAAGTATGGGCCCAGGAAAACACACAGAAAATTTACAGCTCGGATGTCTATCATTTTTGGGAAGCTTATGACCAAATCATCGCAACCCAGGATAGCGCGAAACAATACCAGCTATTACAAGAACTCTATTTCGACAAAGGCAGTCCGGGTTTGACGGCAATCCGGCAGGCAAGGCGATATTCAGATAAAGACTACATCGACGCCATCAATAATCATCCGCTCTTTTGGGAGTCCATTCGCCCCAATACCCTAAAAGCAATAGACTATGCAGAGGAAATTTCCAAAGGATTGGAGGGATTGAAAAAGATATATCCTCATCTTAAACCCGCACAAATCTATTTTACCGTAGGAGCCTTTCGCACACCCGGAACTACCCTCGACAGTCTGGTCTTGATTGGAAGTGAATTGGCCATGACCAATAAAAATACCCTTAGCCATGAATTTGAGCCAAGATTCGATTATCTCCGTAATTATTTTGACTCTGAGCCGATCAAAGAAATCGTATTTCTCAACATCCACGAATATGTACATACCCAACAAGTCTTTGACTATGGGTATGACTTACTCACCTTCTCTTTGTATGAAGGCTTTGCTGAATTCATGGCCGTAAAAGCTTCAGCGAAAGCTTCCCCGACACCAGCAATTGAGTTCGGTAAGCGGAATGATGATTGGGTAAAAACGGTTTTTAGTCAAGAGATGTTCTCTTACTATTACGACAGATGGCTTTGGAATAATTTTGAAAATGAATTCAAGATGCGCGACCTCGGTTACTATATGGGCTATGCAATTGCTGAGAAATATTATGAGGCAGCAGAAGATAAACAAGCAGCTATCAAAACGCTGATCGAACTAGATTTTAAGGATAAAGAAAGCGTATGGAACTTTGTGGATGGAACCCATTATTTCGAAAAGCCACTTGCAGAATATGAAGCGGACTATGAATCCCGAAGGCCAACCGTCACTAAATTGATAAATTTTGAGAATGGAAGTCAGGAAGTCGATCCCAATATCTCCGAAATCAGAATTGCTTTTTCCCATGAAATGCAGCCGGGCTATTATTCAACAGGATATGGAGAAAAAGGTCGGGATTATCTACCACAAATAGAGGGAGTTCGATTTACAGAGGATAATAAAGGAGCTATCTATGAAGTAAAATTGGAAGCGGGCAAAGAATACCAATTTATGGTTGGTATGGGCTTTAGGCTGGCAAATGGAGTTCAACTGAAACCCTATGAAATTTCCTTTCGAACAAAATCTCCCTAACAAATCAGGCACTGAGGTCCAGCCTGTCCAATTCCGCAAATTTCGCAAAATCCGGATAGGCAAGTTTTGCCTCCTTCACAGTTTTTAGAAATAGTTGGTCTTCTCTCAATTGATAATAACAGAGAGCACTATTGAAGTAGGTGTCTGCGGTATAGCCAAATTCCTGGATGGAGCGCTTGAAAAATACCAGGGAATCTTTATAAAATCCCAGACTATAAAAGATACTGGCCATTTCAAATGCCAGGTCCTGGGGTTCATGAATCTCAAAATAATTTTCCCAAACTTTATGCATAGTCCTGGCCAAATGCGCCCGTTCATTGAAAGTAACTCTCCCACTCAGAATCTTTAAGGTCGGAAGGATATTTTTGAAAAGGGTCGCATCGTATACCCCAAATCGCATCAATGCCAATAGCTCTGAGATATTCGCTTTCTCCAGACCTTTTAGCGCATAGCGTCTCAGGCTATTGAAGTCATCCGGTCCAAAATCATTGACAAATCGCTGATAGGCCAATTGAGTTTCTACAAATGAATCCCCCTCTTCTACAAAGAGCAGGAGAGGAAGTTCCAATCGAAAGCTTGAACCTGTAGGTAATAATGCCTTGCCTCCCATTTTTTGACAGTAAGTGGCAAAAGCATGATAATTTACCCAAAAGGACATACTCCCATGAGTAGCCATCCGAGGCTCTTTATTGCCCTCCAAATCATGCAAATTATGGAAGCCTTTATCCATTGAGATCAAAATGAGTCCATTTTGAGACAAAGCTTTTAGCTTCTTCAAACAGGAAAGCCCTTTTTCTGGAAAAAAGAGGTGGCTATCCTGAAGCATTTCCCGATATTCATGAAGAATTTCATTCAAAATCGGATCCTCATAGACGATTGAGCTTGGCTCAAGTCCTTCTTTTTGAAAACTGATTTCCAACTCCTTCAGCAAGCCTGCTTCTGTCAAATCTGCTGGATTTCGATCCGAGCTCAAAGAGACAGAACAAGAAAGCAATTCATCCTCTTTGATCTGGTAAAGATCAACGGGAAGTGAGTCAAATAAATAGTTGGCCACCGCAATTATGGGTTGCTTCAGGCTCTGAGCCTGTATGTTTATCCCGCTTTTACGGAGCACAATCTCTGAACTCTGGCTACTGTCGAAAAAGGCCACATCTATACGCCCATTTTCCAAAAATTCGGAGAATTGAGGATGCTCTTCCAAAAAGAGCAAATTATCCTCAGCAATATCACTCAAGATGTAACAATAAGCCGGTAAAGGAATCAAAGCAGTCCGTAAGAGTCTTTCCAGCTGCAGGAGAATATGAAAACATAGCCTTCCATGTCCAGCCCCCATTTCCAGGATATACACCTTCTCCTGAACCTTGCCCATGCGCCCCAAATCTTTGAGGATACCAAAAATCAACTCTGCATAGGTATTCCCTACCATCGCATTACTTGTCAGATAATGCGGCACTTCTCCTGTCTGCCAGGCTTTTAAACCCTCCTTATCATAGTAATCTCGATTGAGTTGCCAGATTTTACTTTTGGAAAAAAGGGTCGAGGATTCGACCTCATATCGTTTCTGCTCCATAGTATTAGGGTATTCAGTGATCCCACACTCGGCTGGTTTACACTAAAGAAGATTTAGCAGAAACGAACAAAGAATGATTTGTGCTTAATATACCCTTTATTCAGCAATCTGGGTTTTCATGAATCCACCCAGCTTTTGAACTGGTTTAGCTTCGAACGGCTCACCACAAATTCCAAATTCCCTACCGAAGTATTCAGTTCCAGTTTCAAGCGCTGGTTGAAATAGGGGTAAATCTTTTGGATGCTATCGATATTAACGATCTGGTGGCGATTGATTTGGAAAAACTTCTGCCCATCCAGAGAGGCCATCAAGCCTTCCAGGCTGTGGTTATATATATGTCTGCGGGAATCCCGGGTATGAAGAAAAGTAATGCTCTCTTCTGAATTGACAAATGCAATTTCCGATACATCCACAAACTCAAAATGATCTCCTCTTCTTACCAAACAACGATTTTTCTTTTGTTGATTAAAATTGCCCATTAAGGCCTGCAATTGATGGCGGAGTTCCTGGCTGTCTTCCCGATAGTGATCAGTATACTTTTTCAGGGCCTTTTTCAAATCATCGACATGAATCGGCTTAAGGAGATAATCAACACTGTTGAACTTGAAGGCATCAATGGCATACTGATCATAGGCTGTCGTAAAAATAATGGGCGCCTTGACTTCCACATGATTGAAGATCTCAAAGCTCAAGCCATCAGCCAATTGAATATCCAGGAAGATGAGGTCTGGAGCTTCATGCTGATCTAACCAATTGACCGAATCCTGAACACTATCCAGATGTGCAATTATTTCTATATCCATGCCTGTTTTAGGCAAAATGCTTCTTAGGTACTCATAAGCATTTATTTCGTCTTCTATGAGAATTACTTTCATTCTACTCCTGAATTTTTAGGCTAAAGGAGGGATTGATTCGGATACTTTTTGTGGCGCCTCAATTATAGGTAGGCCAACCTCAAAACTCGACTTCGTCTCCAGAAGCTGTAGCGGCTGATTGGTAAAAAAGGCCAGACGTTTTCGAATATTATTAAGCCCCATGCCGGTGGATTCTATGGCCTGAATTTTCATCTGCACATTGTTTTTTACCCAGATATAATGACTGGTCTCATCGAATACAACTTCGATTCTCAGGGGCTTGCTCCTCGACACGATATTGTGCTTGACGGCATTCTCCAGCAGCATCTGAAGACTCAAAGGAGGCAAATAGCCAGACATTTGTATTTGTTCCGGAAGTGTGATCTCGATACTCGGCCCAAAACGCTCTCGTAACAGGTCTGAATAGAGTTCCAGATTTTCCAGTTCGGTTTGAATCGGAACACTCGCCTGCTCCCGATTCCCTACAGCATAGCGGTAAAATCGCGACAATTTGCTCAGGTAGTTCATCGCGCGATCTGAATCCGTGGGAATCAGATTCATCAGGGTATTCAGGCTATTGAAAAGGAAATGTGGATTGATCTGATTTCTTAAATTATCCAGTTGACTCTGGATATGCGCCTGCTGCAATTGCTCCTTTTCAATGATTGCCGCTTTGTATTTGTAGAAAAAGTATATCGCTTCATACAAAGCGAGAACCGTTATGCTCACAAAAATGGTGGCAACAGCCCCTTGAAAAAAAGTCGTCTTGCAAAGCTCTTCTATTCCAAAAAGACCGTAAAAACTTTTGATGACTAGTCCAAATACTACATCGACCAAAGGCGTAATCAAAAGGATAAATCCGAATTGAATGAGTATACGCTTTACGGCCTGATCCAGACTTGAATACCTTTCCCTTAGCTTGATCAGTAAATAGCGGTTGGTCAGCCAGAAGAAAGCACAATACACAAAACTTTCCGGCAACTTTTGATGTGCTACCTCAGGATAGTCCTCCAGGGGAATCGCAAAAAAGATCCAGGGTATGAGGACCGTAATCGTAGGAATACCCCAAAGGGTAAACTTTCGATCATCAAAGGCCAGGTATTTTATATTCGCTTTAAGCATTTCCTAAAAAGAATCCCATCAATATAACATTTTGAGAAAAAGCGCGGAGACAGCAGGCGAAATGATTCTGTGTCTCTGCGTTGAAACTGTACGTCATTTAAAAAATGCGGGAGTGTTTTAGTGTTGTAGTTCTGTAAAGTGATTTGTAGAAAACTTTAACACTTAAGAACTACAACACTCCCGCACTCTTCTAAAACTGCACCCGATATAAAAAGTCCACAAAGAGTCCTACCTGATTGACCTGATTGAGTTCGTTGGTAAGGCGATTGTAGCGACGAACGAAAATATTGTCTCGGTCTGTCAGGTTTTGGAAGTCGATATAGAATTGGTGCGAAAGTTTTTTGGTCGCACTATTGAGCTTGAATCCCATTCTCAGGTCCCAGCGAAAATAGGCATCGTATTGCTCACTAAAAGCTCTTCCATCTTCACGAATTTCCCGGCCTTGTTCACGAGAGGCTTCAAGATTTACCGGCGTATACCAGTTTCCTCCGGAAGTAGTTAAGCGAGAATCAATTACCACGGCATTTCGTTTTCCAACTTTAAGCTCTCTTCCTCCCAAAAGATTGATGACATAGCCATTGTTGAAAGGGGTATTTCGCTCTACACCATCACTCCCCGTATACTTACTTTCGAATATAGAAGTCGTAAAGAGCATATGATATCCTTTGCTGTAGAATTTTTCGACGGTTATCTCCAGCCCTCGATTAAAACCTGTTCCTTCACTTATTAGGGACGTTTTATCATCCGAGAAAACAAAATCTGCTCCCTCAGTTAGAACTGAATAAGAAGTAGGCGTCCTTTCTATGGGTGCACGATCAATGTCCTGGTAATATACTTCTGTTTTAATTCGCCAATCCGAACTCAATTTTGCATCATAAGCCAGCACATAATGCTGAGATCGGATGAAATCCAGATCGATATTAGTCCTTAGAAGTTCTCCATTGATTTCTTCATTCAGGAAAAGGATGGGTAAAGGGCCGCTTTGATTGTGCATTCCATAGCCCAGGGTCAGTTTATTTTTCTCATTGATGTCATAGCTTAAAGAAGCTCGCGGTTCTACTACGAATTGATCATTGAGATTGGAATACTGTCCGTGAACACCCGCATTGAAGGTCAAATCTTCCGTGATTCTGTATTGTGTCTGGACGTAGGGTTGAATGAGGCTAAAGGAGCCATCAATGTCATAAACTGTAAACCAATCCGGTTCGCCATCTCCATCCAAATCCGGAGCATTTACTCTATCCTCTAAAAATGAATTGCTTTGAAAATTCTCGTAGAGGACTCCCACTCTCAGGGTTTGTCTTGCATTGAGTTTGGTATTGAGGAACGAGCTCACTGTGTAACGCGTCTCATCATTTTCTGCATTTGTGATCCGCAATTTAAACTCATCTGCCTCTCCCAAATTGAAATAACGATCCTGCTCAAAGCTGTTGCCTCTGTTTGAAGCTCCTATGACCGTCCGCAAATAGGTCTTGTTTCCTAATAGCAGATTATGCTTTAATCCAACTACCCCAAAGCTTCCTGTGTAAAAAGCATCTTCATCCTCTGCTGCAAAGAGATCCGTAGAATCAATTTCAGATCCCAGGAAGTCAATGTCTGACCTTCCTCCTATCCCAAAGAAGGTAAATCTACCGGCAGGACTATTTCCAAAATCCAGTTTAAAGGATATATCCTGATAATTGGGAACGGCAGAAGTAGCTCCCGCCCCGATCAAACCGACAAAAGAATATCGGCCTGCGACCAGATAAGAACCTCCATTTTTATTGACAGGACCTTCGAACATAGCTTCCAGTCCACTGAATGCGCCTACTTGTATGGTTCTTTCATGTCTGTCTCTGTTGCCATTGCGGAAACCAATATCAAATACCCCGGCATTGGCGTTTCCGTACTCGGCAGGGAAGGCAGAAGTGAGAAAGTCAGAATTTCGCAGCACATTAGGATTGAGGGCACTTACAGGTCCTCCGGTAGTTCCAAAGGTAGAAAAGTGATTGGGATTGGGTACGGGTATACCTTCGACACGCCAGAGGATGCCTGTAGGCGAATTTCCCCGAATCACGATATCATTTCTGGAATCATCCGGAGCAGAAACCCCGGCAAAGTTGGCAGCCAGACGAGCCACATCACTACGCCCCCCTGCATAACGGTTAACCTCTTCTAAACTGAATTGGCGAGCTGAAATACTCACCATTTCATTCTGGGCCTTGTCCTTGATGGTCTCGTCAACAATGAGGACTTCATCCAACTGGACCAGGCTTTCTTTGAGACTGAGCTTGAGGATTACATCTTTTCCCGAGCTTACCTCAATGTTGGGAAGGGTGAGGCTTTCGTACCCTAAAAATTTCACCCGAATTGCATTTCTTCCCAGGGGTACTCCTTTCAATGAGAAATATCCTTCTTCATTAGTTACAGCTCCCAAAACAGGTTCTACTCCCAAAACCTCGACTACTGCGCCAAAGAGGGGTCCTTCTGATTGTTGGTCTGTAACCGTACCCTGAATGCTGCCAGTCTGTGCAAAACAGAAAACCCCAGACAGGTACACAACAATGGATAAGAAGATAGCTTTCATGTTTGGATAATTGATTGTGATTACAAATTCGATGCTCCAAATCTGAAAAGAAGTATTCTTCTATAAGAGTTAAAAATGCTGGAATGCGGATCGACCGGCTTGAAATGCTGACTAAAAAACTGAAAAGATTCTCGAAAGCGCTCAGTACATTTGACCTAAGAAATAATTCATCAACAAATGAATCAAACGCAAGCCAATATGTTCTCCGAAATGCAGGAGAAAAAGATATTCGAAGAAGCCCTTCAATATGCCTTTCAATACATCGATGAGGTTTATGATAGAAATATCTATCCCAGTGAAGAAGCCCTAGCAGATCTCACTCATTTTGAAGAAAGCCTTCCTCAGAAATCTGGAAATGCTTCAGAAGTTTTGAAGCAACTCCATACGTATGGAGCGCCCGCTACTATGGCACAAATTGGCGGACGTTATCATGGCTTTGTTAATGGGAGTTCGGTTCCTGTAGGTCAGGCAGCCAAAATGCTTGGCACCTTTTGGGATCAGAATACGGCCATGCACGTCATTTCGCCTATTGTATCCAAACTTGAAGCTGTGGTAGAAGGATGGTTGAAGGAACTTTTTAATCTTCCCCAAAATACCGTGGCTGGCTTTGTCAGTGGAACTTCTATGGCAAACCTCTGTGGGCTGGCAGCCGCTCGTTATCGTATCCTGCAAAAACAAGGCTGGGACATCAATGAACAAGGCTTGCACAGCGCTCCTCCCATACGAATCGTAACGGGCAAGCATGCTCACTCGACTGTTTTGAAAGCCATTTCTATTTTGGGATTAGGCAAGCAAAACATCGAATGGGTAGAAGTTGATGAACAGGGAAGAATGATAGCAGAAAAAATGCCGGAACTGGATGCGCATACAATCCTCATTCTACAAGCCGGCAATGTGAATAGCGGTTCCTTTGATCCTTTGGAAGCTGCCTGTAAAAAAGCACAATCGGCGGATGCCTGGGTACATATAGATGGTGCTTTTGGTTTGTGGGCAGTTGCTGTGGAAAAGCTAGGTCATTTGACCCAGGGCATGAATCTGGCCACTTCCTGGGCTGTAGATGGGCACAAAACCCTGAATACGCCTTATGATAGTGGAATTGTTATTTGCGCGGATAAAGAAGCCCTGGTTTCTGCTTTGCACATGACGGCAGGCTATATCATTTTGAGTGAGGAAAGAGATGGGATGTTCTATACGCCGGAAATGTCTCGGCGAGCAAGGATTATAGAACTTTGGGCAGTGATGAGGTACCTGGGGAAAGCAGGTATAGATGAAATGGTGTACGGTATGTACGAAAGAGCCCAGCAATTTGCCGAAGGACTTAGTCAGATCGAGGGCTTTGAGGTCTTGAATGAAGTGGTATTTAATCAAGTAATGATTGCTTGCGAAAATGATGCAATGACAGATGCCGTTATCGCTAAGGTTCAGGAAATGAGGGAATGCTGGGTAGGAGGATCAAGCTGGAATGGAAAGAGAATCATCCGCATCAGTGTTTGTTCCTGGGCAACTACGGAAGAGGATGTAGATCGATCGGTGAAATCATTTGCAGCTGCTTTAGAACAGCTAAAAAGTAATAATGTTGGCTGAATGATAAACGGGAAGCAAGCCTTTGACAGCCGACCTCCCGTAACGTTTACCAAAAATATCTTTCTTCGATTTTTTAAAAATCCATTTTACTCGCTCTCAAGTTTTTCCAACTTTTCCTGAGAAGCTTTGGATTCACTATTGATCGAAAGAGCCTTTTTAAAATTTTCTATGGCTTTTCCCTTTTCTCCTTTAGCAACATATAAGTCCCCTAATGAATCGTAGACATTGAAACTATTGGGGTAATAATGAATATTCAACTTAAAAAGCGCCTCTGATTTATCGTACATTTTCATGCTCATGAGTTGATATCCCATCATATTGAGGTAAGCTTCTCCAGGCTTTTTCTCGTAGCCAAACTTGTCACTGAGTTTGCTATAGTGATTCTTGAACTTTCCTGCCAAATCGCTATTGGGATCCATAACATCCTGAGGCTTCAGTGTCAGACCATGCCCCTTGAAAATATAGCGGAAGGCTTCGTACTCGGTAATCAGCGGTACAGAACCATGGTCATCATCGGCATAGTATACTCCTTTGTAATCCAGCTGCCTCTTATTTGCATTGAGATATGAATTGAGTTCGAGTATGGAACGGATATGATAGGTCATGGGAGATTTATCATCTTTCACAGTCGCTGTATCCATGCCATCAGTCATGGTATTTGCAAAGCCCATGAACAAACTCCGATTTCTATAAGCATCCCCAAAATCATTTTGCTTTATTTCCTGAAGCAGTTTTTGCTTATGCCAGGACATAGAAGGATCTATAGATACATAGGCATTAAATAGTTCTGGAGAATTTTGCAGGATATTCATGACTGCCAGTCCACCAAATGAATGCCCTATGAGTATTTTGTACGGCTCAGTAGGATAATTTTCATCGATGTAGGGAATTAATTCTTGCTCCAGAAAAGACAGGAATTTTCCTCCTCCCCCTGCATGTGCCAGCATGGCTGGATTCATAAAGGGGTCATCTCCAGGCTCAGGTTTAGTGGGAGTTAAATCTCTCGTCCGATTGGTATTGGGGATGCCTACTACAATCATTTTAGGCAAAACGGTATTTCCATTGGTAGTACTTAGCTGTCTAAGCATTCCTGCTACTGAGAAAAAGTGTCCATCGCCATCCAATAAGTAGACTACTGGATACCTTTCTTTGGTAAAAACACTTTGGTCATTTCCCTCAGGAACATAGATCCAGAGCTTTCTTTCTTCGTCCAATATTGTAGAATTCAAGGACTCAACTTTTCCTAGTACGATTTCCTTCGATTGAGGAAAACTGTAGGAATAGCACAAGACCCCAACTAGTAATAAGATTAAATTTTTCATTTTAGGGAATATTATTTTCACAGATTCTGGTACTCAAACATATCAATGCCTTTGTCAAAAAGCCCTGCATCCTACGAAATACAAAACAAAGTTCGCGAAGGGCAGATTTAATAGCACGAATCCATCCATTTCTTCTATAAATGTTCAAATAAATTTGATCTCAGCTTTAAGCAGGCAGAGCTGTTTATTTTTCAGGCTTAGTATAAAAAGTGGAATTCAGCACCTTTCTTTTCTTGCACACAGATATTGACACAAGCGAAACATGCTGAATTCCAGCTTTTGAAGGAGCATTCTATGCAACAACCGCTTCTTCGGTTTCACTTTCGACTTCCTCTTGAGCGACCACAATTTCTTCCGGCAGCTCAATGTTTTCCAGTATACTGCTGTGAATAAACATGCACTCCATTTGGGAACTTTCTCGACTTATCGTAGACGCATCTCCTTGCTTATCGACCCATAAGTACGAACCATCGACATTCCAGTAAGATTCTCCCTGCGTGATGACGCATTGGGTTTGAAGGAGTGAAGAGTTTTTGAGTTCATCATCCTCTTTTTCATCCTGATTCCCCATGCTTATCGGACTGACTATCAATTCCCAATCATCGATTTTCTGGTCACTGGGAGGCAATTGCAAATCCTGGTTTCCATAAGCACCTGTCCAGTAGGAATAATCCGCAAGGACCCAAAGAATTTGATAGGCGACTTTCTTCGTTTCTACCTTGTCTGCACTATTACTTCTTCTGTAGGTACAATTGCTGTTTACTTGTTGAAAGATCTGTAAACTTCCGGGGATTGTGAATTCATAAAAATCCCATTTTATCAATGCATTATCTTCGTCTTTATCGCCCCCCTCTGTAAACCTGAATTTCACGGGGGCAAAGATTCGATTCCATTCGTTTAGGGTATCTGGAGGGTTCAAGTAAGGGCTTTCGTCCTGCTCAACTTCCACCAATTGGGAGACTTTCTTGTATTGGTAGAATACATCCCCACTCAGGTATACATTTTCATAGAACTCTTCCTCATTTTCAATTCCCGTAATTGTGTGATTATCCTCACTAAACTGATATTTGTCGGTGATAATGGTTTCATCATCTTCAGTGGTTTCTGTCCAGGAAAGGATGCCTGATGCAGAATCGTATGTATTATAGGTCAGACTCAGGTGTTCATAGATCGATTTGGGAACCAGGATATAATTCGCTACGCCATCATAATACCATTTGATCTTATTTTTATCTCCTTTTGCCGTGCGGTATCGGTATTTTGCTTTCACCTGCCAATGATCCGGATAGCTTCTGTCTACCCCATAGTCAAATTCAAGTAAGGCATTATCAGCATCGCTTTCATTACTTCCTTCACTCATCCCAATAATCGCAGGAGAAATGAAAAGGTTCCAATTTTCAAGCTCTCCAAATGGAGGATAGATAGCCTCTCCATGCTTAACGGTTCCTCGAGTCAGAGTAGCATTGCTTTTCCCTGAAATTTCATTAAACCGCTGTTCTAATTTTGCTTTTCTTTCGGCCAAAGTCCCCTCCGCATCATCCTGACTCAGATCGATAAGGTCCCAAACCGTCCGAAGAGAATTTTTAGTAAAATCCACCAGGGCGGGATCATCTGCTATGGTTTCCAACCATTCCTCATAGGCATCGGTATCCGTCAGCATGAGGGGCGCTTTTGTTTCATCTCCACCAATGGTTTCTATACCTGTCTCAGAATGCGTCGAAGCAACACTGGAATCGCTGTAGTACGAACTATCTACCGATACCTTTGCGCTTGAAACTATGTTATTGTAACTGGCTTTGACAGAAGCCTCTACGCTCAAACTGGAATTTATGGAAGATTTATCTACCGTAGCATAATAGGTATTCTTCCCTCCCAGGACTACTTCGGCAAGAAAATGGGTTCCATACTTAGCAAAAAAGGCATCTATAGAAACTGCGTCATTGCCTCCTTTATTTAATTCATGTGCAAAATCGGGATCAAGCATGCTCCGCAATTCAGAATTTACAGGAAGAGAAAGTCTATAGGCCCTGGCCAAAGCTGAAAAACTGGTATAGTAGTATTCTTTACTGACCTGTTTGCTTTGGTGAAAGCCAAATTTTGCTTCTCCCGAGTAGTACTTGTATTTGCCTTCCATTTTCACTTTCAGGTCCAGGGCCGATTGAAATTCTGAAATAGAAGCTCCCTCCGTATAGCTTTCTTCCGAAGTATGTTCTTCTAAAATCATAATTTGCTCGGGTACATCATAGTTGTTCCCGGATACCTCTGCCGGATAAGGAGTCCCAGCTAATTGGGTGAAATTTGAGAAAATCTGTGCATTGTACACAGCTGACGGATGTGCATAACGACCAAAAACGTCATAGCCTTTTCCCAATACATCCAAACCGGGAATCCAATAACGGACTACGCTTGAATCACTTGTCGAATTGTTTGTTGAATCTGTATTTGACATAAGAGTGAGGGTAAATTGTGTGATTGAATGCCTGCCTTCTTATCAGTTCTGAAAACGCATGCTTCTTGCTTGACCAGGGAAGTGTTTCAGTTTCCTTGCATCCAATTTTATTCGAGGGAAAAGGATCACAAAAAATATTTCGCGGAGGTTGATTTTATGCCTGCAAATACGCCTATTTCTCATGCAAAGTATGAAAAGGGGCCGCTGGCTACTTTGGTAGAAAGAATAAGACTGCTCAGAGGAAATTTCTGCTAGTTAGTAGGTTTTGCAATCAATTTTCACCCACTATTTGTCCCGATTGAAATTCTATCGGTATCTTTCTGTACTTAATCATTTAGCCTAAAAAACTACTATGCTGCGGATCCTTCTTATCGTAACACTTGTCCTGAATTTTTCTCTCAGGGCTCAGTCTCCCATCTTTTCCTCTAAAGCCCTACATCATCCCATTGTTGCAAAAAATGGCATGGTAGCCAGTCAGCATCCTCTTGCTACACAAGTAGGTATAGAGATTCTGGAGCAGGGAGGAAATGCCGTAGATGCGGCTGTAGGGGTGGGATTTGCGCTCGCAGTTGTTCTTCCCAGAGCAGGAAATTTGGGTGGTGGTGGTTTTATGCTGGTGCATGAAGCGAATAGTGGAGAAACCAAAGCCATCAATTATCGGGAAAGAGCTCCGGGAAAAGCCAGTCGAGATATGTATTTGGGGAAAGATGGAGAAATAGATCGAGCCCTCATCAACTCCAGCTATCAGTCAAGCGGAGTACCGGGAACCGTATCAGGTCTTCTCTTCGCATTGGAGAAATATGGTACGATGAGTCCCAAAGAAGTATTAGCGCCTGCTATCCGATTGGCGAAAAAAGGCTTTGCAGTAACCTATGATCTGGAACGGGTATTAAAGGCACTGGAAGGCAGAATCAGAAAATGGCCGGAATCAGAAAAGATTTTCTATAGAGGAAAGCAAGGATATTATGAATCGGGAGATTTGTTGGTGCAGGCAGATTTGGCGAAAAGTCTCAAGTTGATTGCCAAACAGGGAGCCAAAGCTTTTTACGAAGGTCCAATTGCAGAATTGATCGTAGCTGATATGCAGGCTAATGGAGGCTTGATCAGCATGGAAGACATGGCCGATTACAGCCCTCAATTCATGGATGTGATTTGGGGAGAATTTCACGGCTACCAAGTCGCCTCTATGCCTCCTCCGAGTTCCGGAGGCGTTCACCTCCTACAAATCCTCAACATACTCGAAAAATATCCCCTCAAAGAATCAGGGCACAATTCTGCAGCGAGTATCCATATGATGACAGAAGCGATGAAGCTCGCCTATGCCGATAGAAGCAAGCACCTGGGTGATCCCTTATTTTGGAATGTACCTGTCGCGGAACTGCTGGACAAGTCCTATGCGGATCATCTGCGAACAGGTATTGATCCGGAAAGAGCCCGTCCTTCGACTGAGATTATGCCTGGGAATCCTACGGATTATGAAAGCGAGGAGACTACGCATTTTTCTGTCGTAGATAAATATGGCAATGTGGTCAGCAATACCTATACCCTCAATTTTAGTTTTGGAAATGGAGCGGTGGCTAAAGGAACTGGCATTTTGCTGAATAATGAAATGAGTGATTTTGCTGCCAAGCCCGGTTCACCAGATGCCTTTGGTTTGATCGGGGGAGAATCAAATAAAGTAGAGCCGGGGAAAAGACCCTTGAGTTCTATGACACCTAGCATTGTATTCAGGGATGGAAAGCCCTTTTTGGTTACAGGAAGCCCTGGGGGAAGCCGTATTATCACGACCGTATTACAGGTCATCCTCAATAGCCTCGTGCATGAGATGAACGTTGCGGAGGCTACACATGCTCCCCGTATCCATCATCAATGGTTTCCGGATATCCTGTATATAGAAAAAAATCTAAATGCAGATACGCGCGCGATTCTCGAAGCTTTGGGACATAAGATGACCGAACGCAATGCTATGGGAAGTACGCAGTCGATCATGATCAAGGATGGCTTGCTATATGGCGCATCAGACCCTCGCAGGCCTGATGCCAGAACCAAGGGATATTAATACACAACATATCATCTAAAGGAATCCTGTCATCCTGAGCGGAACTAAGGGCCTCATTCTCCCCCTATCTCCTTTCCTCATCCCTGAAAAGATATAGGATAGGCGCTTGGGTAAAGCTTAGATTCTTCGACGGGACTCGGGAAGACACAGGATTTTTTGCGTCTACTTTAAGCTAACATCTTTTGCCTTCTCCAAAATAAACCACCCCCAATTATCACAACTCCCAATAATACCCATCCCCAGGGAAAAACTCCTTTTTCCAAAGGGGTATCATCCCCGATCAATGCAAAAGCACCCCAATAATAAGGATGGGTCAAATCCGAGTTTTCCAGATAGAAATCCCGAGCAATTTGTAAAGCTTCAACTTTACCTTTGCCTGCCGCTAATTCCTTATGATAGGCTTGCATAAGTTGTCGGGTAGCAGCATCATCTGCCTGCCAAAGAGACATCAGGATATTTGGGCAACCTGAATATGCAAAAGCTCGTGCAAGGCTCACGACTCCTTCTCCTTGCTGATATTGTCCTTGTCCTGTATTACAGGCGGATAGAATCACTAGTTCTGCATCCAGGTCAAGGTTGTAAATCTCAAAAGCATGGAGGAATCCGTCTTCCAAACTATCCTGGTCCCCGGGAGGTGCAAATAAAAGCCCACTGTACATGGCTTCCTCATCATTGACAAATGCATGCATAGCCAGATGAAGTACCTGGTAGTCTTTGGCCCTTCGTTTAAATGCCCCTTCGGTTGCCGCATTTCCCAGAAAGGTGTTTCCCCCATAATAATCTGCAATACTCGCTACTTCATCCTGGCTAAACCTCAGCTCCCCCACTACCCGATCCTGGTACATCCGTTTTAAATCCCGAGCCTCAGAAAATAATTCTGAGCCGTATTTTGGAGCGAAACCTGCAAATAGGTCATTTGCCCTATTCGTTGATTTTGATCTCATATAGCGTACAGTGGCCGAATATGCATATTGAATCCGATAGCTATGATATAAATAATCCAGGTCTCTCCAGTTTTTCGCCTCCATTTCCTCGGACAAAAGCAGATCAAAAGACAAATAAGATAACTTACCATCCGGAACGATAATAAGCTCCTGGTATTCTTTCCCCTCCAGAGCCTCTTTCAGCAAAAGATTATAGAGTTTTTTGGCCTGAGATACATATGATTTGATCGCATCCTCTCCTGAACCCAAAGCTTCTATCTTTTCCCTATTGCTATTTAAGGTCAGAAATACATCAAGCAGAGAATCCGTTTCCGAACTTCTTTCCAGTGAGTAAAAATTAAAGCTCTGCTTATCGATTGCAATGAGGAAGAGATGCTCCGCCCCTTCATAATATTCCAACAAAAGGCTCCCTTCCTTGAGATTATTTTGCAAGCTTTTGAGAGAAATACTTTCCTGTTTGTACTTGATGCGGTAATAATCTGCATACTCTGTTTCAATTAGTCGAACCAGAGAATCATAAGAACCCGTCAACTGCCTTTCCTCTGCCAGTAAATTTTGCCTTTTACTACTATCCCCGGAAGCTAAGGTAGCCTGAATTTCCCCTCCCAACTTTTCCAGATCCGAGAGGATTTGTTTTTCTCTTTCCAGAATCGCAGCGGGTATGCCGGCAAATCTTTCCGGGTCGGTATTACGAATGGACTCCAGCAAATAGGTAGATTTCCGATTTTCTGCCAGGGAAAAGCTATGTTCCAATGAACCTAAAGCGGGATTGAGGGTATGAAGTTCAGCCTCCACCCAAATTGCTTCTTCAATTACTTCTTTGATATATCCGGATAAAAAGGCTTTGCGTGATGCTTCGTATCGAAGGTCCTCATAAGTGAGGTTCAGCATTTCAATGACCTGATTATAGTATTGCTGTGCCTTTTTCAGATTTGCTTCTTTCTCTTCCCCTTCCCGGGCTAAGGCTCTAAAAGAAAAAGCCTTTCCCCAGAGGATCCAAAAAAGCTGTTCCTTATCATCTATCTTGTTAAAAGCTTCTCTTCCTGCTTCCTCAACCCCTTTCTCCTGATACAGTAAAGCTTCGGCCTGGTCGAGGTATTTCAAAGCAGCTGTATATTGCTTTTGCTGATAGAGATTGGTTCCGATATTTTCCAGGGCCCGAATCTTAATAAAAGGAGCCGTTTTCTCATCGATCCTGGCAAGTACCGTTTGATACATCTCAAATTCCTTTTCCTTACTGCGGTAGCCAAAAATATGAGCCATGCGCATGGATATTTGGGTGATCATCGGATGAGTTGAAGGATATAAAGATTCTGCTATTTCTATTGCTTCCTGAGCCAGAGATTCTGCCTGATCGAACTTGCCTAAAGACGCATAGCTCATGGCCATATTAGCATCCAGAAAGGCCAGGTTTCTTTGTTGAGCCTTGGGATAGTCCAACATGATTTTTCGAGCTCTTTGTTGCGTTTCCAATCCCTTTTGCAAATCCCCCATACCTCTTTGGGTATTGGCGAGATTCATGAGGCTAATCGCAATGGAAGGATGGCCGGGCGGCAGAACGGATTCCTTGATCTCCAGGCCCTTGAGTAAAAGGGCTTCTGCTCGTTTTTGTTCCCCTATGCGCTCATACACATTTCCCAAATTGCCATAAATTCTCGTCAGCATACCCAGATCATCCAGCTCCAATTTCTCATACAATCTTAAGGCTTCTTCATATAGAGGGATGGAAGCTTTGAAATAACCGTACTTAAAATCATAGTTAGCCTTATTGACGAGTATATTTATCAAAGGCTTGGCCGGTTTTTCCTTTCCCCCTTCTATCTCATAGGCTTTTTCGATGTGGAAGTAACATTTCTCCCGATCTCCCTGAGTATAGTAAAGAATGGAAAGTTGATTATGAACCTCACTGATCGGATATGCATCTGCAGGCAGCTCTTTTTCACAAGTTTTCAGTGTCTCCAGGAGCAACTGCAAGGATTTATCTCTTTCGCCTGCACTATTCAGAACCTCCGCCTGATAGACTTGTAAATACAGGTAAACGGATGTCCGCCCAGCTTCCTTGAAGAGTCTGTGTGCTTTCTCTATATAAAAAAGGGAGCTATCATAATTTGCCAGACGCGCAAATTCTTGTCCCTTACGTTGATAATTCCGGGCAAGGGTGGTATCTGCTGATTGAGCATATATTCCCCCAATAAAAAGAGAAGAAAAGAAGAGCAAGTAAAACAGGATAAAAGTTCTCGAGAGCTCAGACATATTTCCCATATATAGATCAAAACGAACCAGCCCTTAGAATTTACAGCTTTATCGCATGACTTTTATGCGGAACGCATAGCTTTTTCCAGAAGCTATATCCAGCAATCTCAATACATAGATGGCAGAAGGTAGTTCTCCCAGGGATAAACTGCTCCGAAACTCTCCATCTATGGCTTCAAATTTTTTCTTTATTCCCATAGGTCTTCCCATGAGATCAAACACAGCCCATTCATATTTCCCCTCTTGCATTTGACTAATCGAAATGTTCAATTGGTAGCGAGTTGGGTTGGGAAAAAGGCTGACCAACATATTTTCTGTTCGTTCAAAATAAACCTCTACCCAGGCAGAAAATTCAAACTCTCCATTTTTATCCACGCTTTGCAGACGATAGAAAGATGAGCCAAACAAAGGCTCAGGATCTTTTAGTTCGTAGGAACTAATCTCCTGCGGTCCTCCTTTACCGGGCACAAGGCCAATACTTTCCGCCAGCACCAAATCCTGGCTTCGTTCTATTTGAAAATAATCATGGTTGACTTCAGATGCAGTCTGCCATTCAATTTGGACGTAGTCTCCTTCTGCCCATGCATCAAAACTAAGTAACTCTATCGGGAAAATGGGATTCAAAGCGGCAGGAAGCCCTTCGATCCGGACGTGGCTATAACCGTCTTCATTTCCTCCTCCGAAAATGCTGTTGTTACTACTTTGTGTAAATCCCTCCCAAATATATCCTTGCCCACTTCCTCCGGTAAAAATGGAATTATTGCTATTCATCGCTAAGCGAAGACTAGCCACTCCATCATCTTCGCCTCCACTAAAGATTTGGTTATTGCTTGCCTGCAAGTAATAATGGCTTACATAGCCTTGCCCCAAACCTCCTGCAAATATTCGATTATTGGATGCCTGAGCAAAGCGCATCCGAGCAAAACCATCTTCTTCTCCTCCCGCAAAAATCAGATTATTATTGTTCTGACTAATTCGGGCCTGGTCGTATCCCTGGGAATCTCCCCCATTAAAAATAGGATTGTTTTGTCCCAGGAGAGTTGATCCGGCCATCAGGCTGCCCAATAGCCAGATCTTTATCCACCTGTATTTCATCCCGATTATCATTCAGCTGTTCTTACCCCACGGATACCTATCCATTTTGCTCGATCGGGATCATTGTAATTGGCCTGGTAGCGTGTACTGATTTCAGAGGTTCTGAATCCTACCCCTACGGTATTGACAAATGCCCAGTCTGTAAGCAGGACAAAACTTGCATTTCCCGTCGATGTGATATTGCCATCTCCATGCCTCCCGGAGAAGTCACGGGTTTGAGAATTCCCGACAGAAATAACTGCTTCATAGCAGTTTCCACTCATTTCCATGATCCCCCAATAAGTCGCTCCGGTTTCTTTGCGGGTTTTATTGATCGCACTTGCGGCAAAGATTCCACAACGCATAGGTGCATCTGCACCAGAATAAATGGAAAGGGTATTTGCATTCCCTACATTTTCCCCAAGACCCACAATCGTCTCATTTGCAGTACCAGCGTTTTGCAAAGTGTACAAGCCTTCTATATACCAGGAATCATCTCCCCAGGCTAGCTCATTGTTTACCGGATTTTCTGGACCCCGACAGGCTTTTTCATATTCCAATTCACTCAAAGGCCTCAAACCTGACCAATCGAGAAAAGCAGCAATATTTGCCCAACTAAGGTAATCCATGGCTCTCCAGGGATGTTCGGCGATTGCATAGTGATTCCCATCCTCTATCGGAAATACATTTACCGCATTTACGTAGAGGGGGCCGTCATTAGTATTTCTTTGATCAGTGGTAATATGGGCCAAAAAGTCCGCGTATTGCTGTTGGGAGCCTTCATATTTCATGCAGTAGAAAGCGTCATATCCTTTGGGGAAATCTGCAGGCAAGGTCCGGGTAGTGGAATAATCAAAATCATCATCATTGAGCATATTGATCGTATTGTTATTGCTCAAATTATTCACATTGGTACCTCCAAGGGTTAAAGCTGCTTCTGAGGTAATAAGGAAAGGTTGTCCACTATTTCCTGCCTCCAATTGTCCAAAGTCCTGCTGACCGTCTCCAGCATAAAAGGCTCCTTGTGGAACATAGACCATTTCTACTGCAAACACTGATATTTCCAAAACCTCATCATCAGCTACCCCATCGGCTCCATAATCCCAGCGAAGGCGAACATTCTGATAATTTACATTTCCGATCCCATCACTATCGCGGTAAATAAATATTCCTACGCCATCTGAAGTCGTATTGATAGTCGCACCGGAAGGAGCCAGATGTCCATCATTGGTCCCATTGACATAATGTAAGGTCGCGTGCTCCCATAATTGCTGATTCTTAGGGGTAAACTTCACAAACACCCAGGCTGCATCATAGTTGCTTTCGAAGGTTGAAGTGCGCCAGGAATTTTCCCAACTCAGGTCAAATTCTACAAAGTAATAATCATCACTCATATTCTGGTCTACCAGACTGACATTTTCGATCTGGATGTTATTTCCCCAGGCAAGATTAAAGAGCAAGGCGAGAACGGTAATAATTCTAAGCATTGTTTTACAGATTAAAATGGTTGAACGGTGGAATAAGGGGGAGCTAATCGTTTCTATAATGTTGAGTCGTCTGCATCCTCAGCTCAATCAACAGCCAAAAGAAAAAATTTTAAAAATAGTGCACCCTGTGTAAATTCAAGACTTATGACAGACGGGGAAATCATCCAGTCAATCCGTAGCGGAGGCTCAAGGCAAGAAAAAAGTCTACATCTGTTGTTTTCCAGACATCAGGGCTGGGTGCGTGGGGCCATGCTCAAGCATCAACTTTCTGAGGATGAGGCGCTTGATGCTTTTTCGGATGCTATTTTGGCTTTACGGAAACAGGTTTTACTGGACAGATTTAGAGGCGATAGCAAGCTTTCCACCTACCTTCATTCCATTTTTAGCCGTCGGTGCATTGATTGTATCCGAAAAAAATCGACTAATAGAGTAATTGCTGCAGAGAAACTGCCCGATTTATCAGATAAAGCGCCTAGTATTGAGCAAAGTCTGATCACCGGAGAACGCTTTGATGCCTTGATCGCTTATATTGATCAATTGGGAGAACCCTGCAAGCAAATATTGATGGATCGCTATTTCTGGGGCTATGAGGATATGAAGGAAATTGCAGAAAGAGCAGGGGTTAAGAATGCCAATACTGCTGGAAGTTTGCGCTATCGATGCATGGAGAAATTGATGAAGTTACTTAAAGGCAAAAAGATTTGAGTCAGGAAGAATTAGCACGAATTGAGGCATACCATGCCGGCAGCCTTTCAGGCAAAGAGCTTGAAGAATTTCTGGCGCTCTACAAAAGTGATCCTGCTTTTGCAGAGCAAGTGGAACTTTTTCAAACGGCTCAGGATGCCATTGAAGCCCTCGGACAACAGGAACTGAAAGCATCCTTTCGTCAGCAATATCAATCAAACCCCAAAAAGCTAAAACCTCTCTGGAAAAGGGCCTATCTAGTGGCTGCAGCCGTGATCACTCTTCTGCTAATCTTCTTTTTGTTTCAAGATAAAGCTCCCTCCCTCAATCCTTCAGAATTATATGCTTCCTATGAGCAGTTTGATCCCCTTTCTTTGGAAAGAGGAAATAGCGATAGCGATTCTCTTTTCCTGATTGCTAATGGTCTGTACAATGAGGAACAGTATGAAGCAGCTATCCCAATTTTAGAGGGATTGTTAGAAGAGGAAAATTTTGACCGAAAGCCCTACGCCCGTTTGCATCTGGGCATTGCTCAACTCAAAAACGGAAATGACGAAGCTGCCATGGATGTTTTACAGCAGATCGGAGAAGATAGCAGCTTTTATCTTCAAGCCCAGTGGAAGCTTGCCCTGGCTTATCTGAAACAAGGAAATACAGAGCAAGCAAAAGAGATATTGGGAATGCTTACAACAGAGAGCAGAACTTACAAGAACAAGGCCCTGGAGCTCCTGGAGGCGATTTGAGGCCTTTTTCCTTAAAACCTGTGCGTTAATACCAGTTTCATAGTTGCTGTGCTATTTTCTGTTGTATATCGCTCGAGCAGTTCTTGCCAATTATGGGTATAGACGATGAAAAACTCATTGCCAGGAGAAAGTATCCATTGAAAACGATTGTTCATGCCTAGTCTTTTGCTCAGGTTGTCCCATTGTATGAAGGATGCAAAGGAGATGAAGGGAGTAAAATCAAAGCTACTATTCAAACGAAACAAGCTGGTTTGGAAATCTCCCTGTTCCAAAGAAACATCCGTCAGAATGTAAGTGGCCGTAACATTGATTCCTGGCGTAGGCCTTCCTGTGATTGCCAAAGCTGCCTGCCTTCTTGTCCCTGACCAAAATTCTCCGGCATCCAGATCAATCCTGGCAGAAAGTCGTCTATAGGAAGCACTCTGCAATTCTAGATTAACTACCCAGTTTACATAATCATCCAAAGGTATAATGATCGATTGATTTCGAAGGATATCAAAATCGGAAGTAAGGCGTTCAAATTCCCGACTCAGGCTAAAAGATATGCGATCTGCCGTTTCGAAAGTCAAATCAAAAAATTCGAAGCGAATCTCCTGCGTTAGGAGTTGCCAATTCATATCCATCAAATGTTCGAAGCGGAGTCCATAGCTGATGTCTCTGATGAGCTCACTTTTTTCTATAAGAGGATTAAAACCAACTGAAGGCTGGAAGCGGCGAAACCCCACTCTTGGATGAAAACCCAATGCAGGTTCAAAAGCTGTCCCGAATTCCCGATAGGAAGCATGAGCGAACCAGGGTCGATTGGGAAAATTGATTCGGAATCCTCGAGAAGTTCGGTCAAAAAATTGGCTATTGGTATCTGCAATTGTCTTGGGATTGTGGTAGACGAAAAAGCCCTGGAACTGAAGGTTTTTATCCCCCATGAAAGTTGAGGTATTCAATTCCATGTCTGCTCCTATGGTTTGCCGAACTGTATATGGGATTTGATTCGCAAGACCATCTTCGGTTGTTCTGCGTGTATACACCAATCCTATACGACTTTCTTTCCCTATATTCCTTCGAATCCGGGCCACGCTAAAGTCTTCATGGAATAGTTGCTCTTTTATTCCGACCCTCACATGTTGAACCGCAATATTATTCTTTCCCACATTACCCAGCAGTCGCACTCCCCCAATAATTGGAATCGTTTGCCCTCCAGATAAACCGATGGTCCTACTGAAATATGGCCTAACACCACTTGCTGCGGCAAAGGAATAAGTACTGGAGCCTTCAAGAAAAAAATCTCTCTTCTCTGGAAAAACCAGGGGAAATCGCGTGAGGTTTATCTGACGATTATCTACTTCTGTTTCTGCAAAGTCTGTATTGTAGGTAATCGAGGCTTTTAGCTGAGGAGTCAAATTGTAATTGACGTCAAAGCCCAAATCACTTGAATATTCTGTTTGGAGTTCCCCTTGTCTAATGGTCTGGTTTCTTCTTCCAGCAGCATAGGGAACAAATTCCAAACCAATGCCTTGAGAAATCTCTGAAAGGCCAGATAAAGTGCCTGCATTTTGCGGTCGGTTTAGTCCCTGGCTTCTCAAATGCCCGCTCCACAAAATCTCTTCATTTTTTCGCCTAATCGTACGTTGAAAATTGATGCCCCAGCGATCTGCATTGGGATCAAAGTTGAGGGTCCGAAAGGGAATTCGGATTTCGGCTGACCAGCCATCCGCCCTTTTTTGGGTCCAGGCCCTCCAAATCCCATCCCAGTTCAGATTCAGGCTACTCCCTTGCCCGATCGTAAGCAAACCATCCTGCATCGCTCCTGCCGGATTTATCGCAAAGTAATAGGCATTTCGACCATCTGAAAAGGTATCCAGAATCCACATAAAGCGGTCGTCTGTACTCAAAGAGGCGTCCCTTTTCTTCTGAAAAGCTTTAATCTGATCCGGCTCCGAATCAAAAAAATAGATAGCTATATAGAGGTTGTTTTTGTCATAAGCGATCCGTACTTCTGATCTTTCAGAAGGTGCACCTCCTTCGACCGGAACTTGCATAAGGAAGTCAAAGGCAGGTTCTATTTGCTTCCAAAAATCTTCTTCCAATCGGCCATCCAAAAACAAAGCCTCACTTTCCTGAATCTTGTAAGCCTGGATATTTTTGGGCGAAAGGCTTTGTCCCAAACTTATTTGAGCAGTTAAAAAGGAAAATAAAAGGAGCAGGAAAAGATTCCTGAGAGACAAGAGATGCATACTAACAAATAGGATATTTTTTTCAATCTCGACAATTGGCTTGCAGACGATTTGCCACAGCATATCTTTATTTTGAAATTCCTGATCGAATCCGGGAAACAATCATGGATAAATCTTGCTTTATATGAATATGAAAGCTCCTCTTTATATCCTTCTTCTCGCAGGATTCTTTGCCTGCAATCAATCCTCTCAGGTCAGCCAGCAAGCTCCCGCTTCAGAAGACAGTGCAACTAAAGCAACAAAAACCAAATGGTACACCCGAGGTCCCGCCAGTTATGACGGAACCGGTAAATACTACCAGGGGCGAGAAATCTCTCAGGTCATGGGGCATCTGGGTGCTCCCTGGCTGGAAAGACCGGAACGAGAAGCAGAAGAAAAAGGAAGTGTGATGATCAAGGCTTTGGGATTAAAGCCCACAGATGTAGTGGCGGATATTGGAGCAGGCTCGGGATACTTCGCTTTTCAGATGGCGCTTATGGTTTCTGAAGGGAAAGTAATCGCTCAGGACATTCAGCCGGAAATGATTCAGATCATGCGGGCAAAACAAGAGAAAAATGGAATTGAAAATGTGGAGTATGTATTAGGCGGGGAAAAGGACTCCAAGTTGGCTGCCAATTCTGTAGACTGGGTATTGATCGTTGATGTGTATCATGAATTCTCATTCCCCAAAGAAATGATGGAGAGTATCGTAAAAGCCCTGAAGCCAGACGGAAAACTGGCCTTGGTCGAATATCGAGGAGAAGATCCTGAAGTTCCCATTAAGCCCAGACATAAAATGACGGAAGCTCAGGCAGTAAAGGAGATGAAAGTGGTGGGATTAAGCTTACTTGAAAATAAAGATATGTTGCCGCGACAGCATTTGATGATTTTTGGGAAATAGAAAACTTCTCGCATGGCATAAACATGCAAGAAGTTTCCTTAGAATTTTTAGCTTGATTCTAATACTCCAGGATTAATTTCTCGGTAAATCCATAGCCGGATTTCCATTGAAAAAATCGAAGGGCCTTATTTCGAATGAGTGCCAAAGCACCGGCATGACTGGCCAATCTTCCGCCCGTACCATATGGTGCATTGCCATAGTATACCAAAGTACGATATCCGTATTTTCAATAGACCGATTGGCTTTTACCCAACTGGGTAAGCCCTGATCCGGAAGGGAAAGGGTCGGATAATCTCCGGCTGCAAATTGCTCTGAGACATCATAAGGAGTTGCCCAAAGGTGGTGATTGATAAAGCCCGCTCTACGACGAGGAAAATCATCCGCACTCAGCAAGGTATTGGTGGTTTTTCCCGGCATCAGTTGATAGCTGGTAGGATAGCCCACGTGATTTTTCCGACTGGTACTTAACACCCGCCAAAGGGCAGGTTTGTGAAGATCAATATTCACTTTGACATCCCCTTCTCGCTTGGGAAACATAGGATCTCGTACCCATACACTTCGACGAGGATGTTCTTCTGGGAGCATCCGCTGGCGTAGGCGATCCATAACCAGATTATTGGTGCTTCCATCCACATCCAGATCGATGCGGTAGCTGAAATAATGGTCGTGATTTACCGCTACGATATGAGGATCGACAAAGCGCCCGTAGAGATCATCGTCTTTTCTATTGGGATCATTGGCGTCTTTCTGAATCGCAGGCTTGGCTTCTGCAATACCTGTTGCTCCCAATTGAACCCGTATGGAACCATCCTGTTGAAAAATCCAGTCGAATACATAGTCATAATTACCTAGAACGGCTGCAGAGCGAACGACCAGATCGCGTTTCTTACGACTTTCCGGTTCCATGTCAAAAGAATAATGTCTCCAACTGGGATCGCCGCTTTCGCGTTCAAAAATGGCAATGATCTGCGGAACCGGGACAGGTCTACCGTCATCCCCACAAACCAGTGCATTCATATAGTGTGCATAATCCGGTGCATCCAGGCCTTTGAGTAAAGGCTTGCAGAGTCCTCCCTGGGTATATTCTCCAGCATCCAGGAAATTGCGGTGGTACCAGTCAAAAGCGGGATCCATATAGGGCACAAATATTTCTGACAAATTCCCTTTATAGAGAATGGGGCGACGATCTTCCCCTTCGCCATAAGTTACCGTAGAAATGATCATGCCCACACGATGGTCCGCTTTGATGTGAAATCGCCACTTTTGCCATTCGACTATGTGTCCGTCGAGGCTGAATCCTTTTCCCATCGGTTGGGAGATATGAATGGGTCCGGGAACTTCACGGGTTTTTCCGATAGAAGCCGGGTCATAATCTATATTTTCTTCAGGTAGAGGCACGACTCCTTCATCTACTACGCGCAAGATCTTTTGCTCGCGAAGATCAACTACTACAACCAGACCTTCAATTCCTCTACTCCAGCTGTTTCGGACACCTTGCACATCAATAAATCCCGCATGCCCTATGCGCCGGCCTTTCTGCTCTTCCGTACCGTAATATCCGGGAGGTGATACAAAAAGATCAATGAATTGTAAATCATCGTAGCCTCTTTTTTTCATGGCGGCAATTACTTCGGGATGCTTTTTGATGGTATCCACCATGCTTCCAAACTCTTGTCCCAGCCAGGTAGGCTGAGCATCTTCCAATTCCCGCCAGATATCCAGTTTCTTTTCTTTCAGGTTGATTTCAGCATGATAAGCGGTCTTGCCTTCGTGTACAGTAGCATAGGCCCCTCTTTCGAAAGGCTCGCCTGCTTTCCATTTCCAAACCGCTTGCTTATCGGGTTCTCGTAAATTAATCATGGAAAAGCCGGTGCCATCGGTCAAGTGTCCCTCAGCTCGGAGAACTTCCAGGACGGTCCAGTATTCCTGCCAGCTAAGCGGATCAAGGGGATGATTCTGGCTCAAGGCTGAAAAACAGGATAGGGACAATAGATAGATCGCAAGATGTAATCTTTTCATTGGAGTGTTTCTTAGGATTTGAGGGAAGGCGAATGTTAGGTAATAGAATTTAAGGAAAAGCTGACAAAGGGTAAAAGGATTGCACTAACATTGTGATGGAATAGGCGCCTCAAGAGGTGCAGAACCCTTTAAGAATGAATGAGCATACTAGGCCGTAGCAGAAATGTAACAAGTTTCAATCCTGAATAAAATGCCTATCTTAGAGTTAACCCGATTTCACTAATGCCCCATGTCCGCCGATCACAAATTAGCAGTCATTCTTTTTGCCGATATCGAAGGCTATACAGCCATGATGCAGCAGAATGAAGAAACTGCCCTCAATGTGATGAACCGGTTTAAATTGGTTTTAGAAGCAGAAACCGTACAAGCTAAAGGGCAGGTTGTCCAATACTTTGGGGATGGAGCCCTACTAACCTTTGAAAGCGCTGCCAGTGCGGTAACATGTGCTATGGCTATGCAATCTGCATTTCAAGCAGAGCCTTTTGTTCCCGTCCGCATAGGGATTCATTTAGGAGATGTCGTATATAAGGCAGGAAATATATTTGGAGATGGGGTCAATGTTGCATCGAGAATAGAATCACTAGGTGTACCCGGTGCGGTTTTAATGTCGAAATCTATTCAGAATCAGTTGAAAAATAAAACGGGATTTCTGACACAGTCCCTGGGAAGGTTCGAATTCAAAAATGTACAAGAAGCCCTGGAGGTTTTTGCTTTAAGTAATGAAGGCTTTGTGGTGCCCAGAAGAGGAGAAATGAAGGGGAAATTAAAGCACAAAAAGTTCTCTTTATTGAAGCAAAGCTGGATCATTGCAACAGTTATTGCCTTTTTGGGAATCTTAAGCTGGAATTTTGGGCCTCATGCCTTCAATTCCACAAGCAATACGAGTGAGGATGAAATTAACCCAAAACAAAAATCTATTGCTGTACTCCCTTTTCGAAATCTCAGCGAAGATTCTTCTCAAGTATATTTCAGCGATGGTATGGCAGAAGAAGTACTTAATGCCTTGACCCAACTTAAAGGTCTTAAAGTATCCGCCAGAACTTCCTCATTCCAATTTAGAGGTGATGAAGTAGATTTAACAGAAGTCGGAGAGAAATTGGGGGTAAAAAATGTCCTGGAAGGGAGTGTCCAAAAAAGCGGGAATCGTTTACGCATACATGTCAGGCTAATAGATATTGAAAACGAATCCCAGATTTGGTCAGATCGTTTCGATAAGCGATTGGAAGATATATTCCTTATTCAAGATGAAATTGCCCAGGCAATTGTCGGACAATTAGAGTTAAGATTTAACTTCTCTGAGAATCTTCAGCTTGTCAAACCGCCTACGGATGATAAAGAAGCTCATGACCTATACCTAAGAGGACTTCACTATTCCAATTTGGCCTATTTCCCACAAGCAATTGAACAATTTGAAAATGCAATACTTCTCGATTCAACTTTTGCAGCAGCATATGCTCAATTGAGTATGGCAAAATTCAGGTTATACCAACCTGTTGCCAGAGTTTTAGACCATGAGCTTGCAGCCGAGGTTCGGAAGCTTGCTGAAAAAGCATTGGAACTAGATAGCACCCTTGATCAAGCTTTTGAAGCGATGACCTTTGTTTATCATGACTTCGATAATGATTACCAAAAAGCAGAAAAATTATTACGGAAGGCATTAGAACTTAATCCATCTTCGAGCTCTCTATACTATCGACTATTCTTCAATTCTTTGTTCCAGGGTTCTTCTACAGATTCAGCACTAATGTATTGCCAAAAGAATCTCGATCTTGATCCCCTAAATGCAATGGCACATATTCAACTTGGTCTGTACTATTTTTATTCAGAAGATACCCTCTCCTCTCAAAAAATTCTGATCGAACTTGAATCATTGTTTCCAAGAGACCCTTTGGCTATTTGGTGTTCTGCACTTATAAGTTTCCGCATGGGAGACTATGAACATGCGTTAAAAAAATATGAGCCTCTTCTTCCTATTATCAAATCCATAAAGTCAACACAATACTATATGCATTACCTCCAGTTTTTGGCAAAAGTAGATTCTGTCAGTGCTAGAAAAAAGCTGTTAGAATTTCAACATGATGCCAGCTGGTCGGCCTCTCCCTATGCATTTGCAATCATCTACAAGAGTTTGGGCGAAACGGATAAAGTATTCGAACATTTGGAAGAAGCCATTCAATCTCAGGATTTTGCTTCCTTAAGGTATATCAGATTTGATCCTTTCTGGCATGATTTACGAGGGAATCCTCGCTTCCAAAAATACCTTCACCAACTGAATATGCATCTCCCCTCCTTTGATGGACAGGATTGGGGGATTCCGTATTTGGAGGTTTCTAATTGATTCTCAAAAGAATCAGTTTTCATATGGTTTCGCACTACCCATACCTCTCCCGCCACAAATCCTTCATGTGCGCATTGACCTCCCATAAATTTGCCAAAGGCTGTTTCGTATAAGGCAAGGCCCACATATATCCGGGAGGGCCAAATTCGGTAGTCATGGTCAGGGTTTCACCTGCTTTGGATTTATGTTCCACGACTTTGTCCCACCAGGCAAAATGCGCATCCAGGGCTGATTTATATTCCGGTGCTCGAGGTTCCGGAACTTGCGGCCCCTCCTGAAAACCTACACGCGAATGTACATGGTCTGTTCGTTCCAAGGCCAAATCAACTGCTTCCTGCTGATCCTCCAGTAATGACTCATGCACCACCGTCCAATGAGAGATATCCAGGGTCAATCGCAGTTCCGGCATGGCTTTGATAAATTTCCGGGCCAAAGGAGCATTAAAAAGAATACGCCCTCGATGAGTCTCATGACTGATAGGAATACCGCTTTCCTTATGGCGCTTAGTGGTATGCTCAATGAAAGCCTGGTTCTGCTCAAAACTAAAATAGTCTTTGCCTGAATGACAATTGAGAAAATCCGGTTTCATCTCAAGCGCATAGTCCACATAATCCTGAAAGGCCTTGAGATTTTCCTCATAGGTCTTGCCCCAATTCCCTGCAAGGAAACCGTAGGACAAGCCATGCTTTTCAACCGCTTCCATAAAATCCTTCACTTTTTTCTCTCCCCGCGGAGCCCAAACTTCTACCCCATCGTAACCAGACTCCTTGGCTTTTTTACAAAAGGCCATAGTATCGCCTTCAAAGCCCCAGTTTGTCGCGTAGATTTTGAGTGTAAAGTCCCGGGATATGGGAAAGGGAGCTTTGTTTTCTTCGAAAAGGGAGCTTGCGCCCAGAGCAAATGATGCTCCTGCGCCGAGGGAAGATTTGAGGAAGTTTCTGCGGGTGTTGCTCATAATGCAGTGTTTGTGTGTTAGGGTGTTTGGGTATTAGCGTTTATGTGAGGATAAATTCCCACACTAATACTCTAACACCCTATAACGCTAATACGTCGTTAAATTATCTCTCTTATCACCTCCCCCTCAACATCGGTCAAACGAAAGGGTCTACCTTGAAAATCATAGGTGAACTTTTCGTGATCAAATCCCAATTGATGGAGGATGGTTGCTTGGATATCGTAAACCGATTGCTGACCTGCGATGCCGCTATAGCCGAGTTCGTCGGTTTCGCCATGGCTGATGCCGCCTTTGATGCCACCACCGGCCATCCACATGGTAAAGGCATCTGGATGATGATCGCGTCCGGCCCACTTCTGCCCTACTCCATTTCGGTTTTCCTGCATGGGGGTACGCCCAAATTCTCCGCCCCAGACGACCAGGGTTTCTTCCAACAAACCTCTCTGCTTGAGGTCTTTCAGGAGGGCAGCTACAGGTCTGTCCGTTTGATTGCATTTATCAACAAAGCCAATGTTTAAGGCTCCACCCGGACCCGTTCCATGTGTATCCCAACCCCAATCAAAAAGCTGAATAAAACGAACCCCATTTTCGACCAGTTTGCGGGCGAGCAATGCATTATTGGCGAAGGAAACTTTGCCGGGTTCCGTTCCATACATTTCATGGATATAATCTGGTTCTGTATTGATATCCATCACACCCGGAACTGCCGTTTGCATACGAAAGGCCAGTTCGTATTGAGAAATACGGGAAAGGGTTTCTGGATCACCAAATTCTTCATGGGTCATTTTATTGACCTCATTGATGGCATCGATAGAAGCTTTTCGAATGTCTCTATTTACGCCTTTAGGATCATTGAGGTAAAGGACGGGTTCGCCTTTACTTCGGCATTGAACGCCCTGGTAGACAGATGGCAGGAATCCACTGCCCCAAATTTGCTTACCGGCATCCGGATTATTTCCCCCGGAAGTCAGAACCACAAATCCCGGCAAATCCTGATTATCTGTACCCAGTCCATAAGTAACCCAGCTACCTATACTCGGTCGCCCGATTTGTGCACTTCCTGTATGCATGAGCAATTGTGCGGGTGCGTGATTGAATTGGTCGGTATGGACAGCTTTCAAAAAACTGATGTCATCGGCCATTTCTGCTAAAAAAGGCATACGTTCCGAAATCCAGGCTCCGGATTCTCCTCTTTGCTTGAATTTCGCCTGAGGGCCTAGCATGCTCGGCACACCACGAATAAAAGCAAACTGCTTGCCGGCCAATAAAGATTCGGGGCAAGCTTGTCCATGCAGTTTGGCGAGCGTAGGCTTGTAATCAAAAAGCTCCAACTGGGAAGGAGCTCCCGCCATATGAATGTATATGACTGATTTCGCCCGGGAATTGAAAGGAGGAAATTTTGAGGCCAAAGGATTGCCCGGATCGAAGGCTGTGGGGATATTTTCCTCCATCTTTAATCCACATCCTCCAAACATAGCCGAAAAAGCCAGGGCTCCGAGTCCCCAACCGCTTTTCTTGAGGAACACCCTCCGGCTTTCCAGCTCCAACTTTCTATGAAGGGCTTCCTTGGGTAATTGATGATTTTTCTTGCTCATGGCTATTTGGTAAGAAATTCGTCAAGGTTAAACATGGCATTGGCCAGCATGACCATAGCAGCAGCATGGGCTACTTCCTCATTTTCCCATTCGCCCAAGAGCTCTTTTGCTTCCTCTTCATCCTGCTCATAATTTTCTTTTGAAGCCTCATATAAATCCCCAAAGACTTTCAATTTATCTGCTGGTATGGCTCTTCCTACCGCTCGCATATAAGCTATGCTTATCTTTTCTTCCAGTGATGAATTGCCTTGTTTCTCTATCCATTTTGCAAAGTTTTGTGCAGCTTCCACATAAACCGGATCATTGAGGGTTAGCAGGGCTTGCAAAGGCGTATTCGTCCGAATCCTTCTCGAACTGCAAACTTCCCGATTGGCTACATCGAAAGTCTCCATGGCCGGATAGGGGGATCCTCTTTTGACAAAGGTATAAAGCGCTCTACGGAAACGATCCTCTCCTTCACTTATCTTCCAGGCTTGAGAATTATAGGGTGCGGCCCACACTCCCTCCGGTTGATATGGCATGACGGGCGGGCCGTACATTTTTTCACTCAACAAATCACTTACGGCCAGAGCCTGATCTCTGATTTGCTCAGCAGAAAGTCTGACACGAGCTCCTCGGGCATAGTATTTATTGTAAGGGTCAGCGTCCCGTTTTTGGGCATCCACCACACTGGATTGTCGATAGGTATCTGAGAGCAGGATTTCTTTTAATAGTCCTTTTATGCTCCAATTGTGGGTATGCATAAAGTTCCAGGCCAGATAATCGAGAAGTTCCGGATGGCTGGGAGGAATGCCCTGGCTACCCAGATCTTCAAGCGTTTCTGCCAATCCTTGTCCAAAAATTTGTTCCCAAAGTCGATTGACTATGGTTCGGGCAGTCAGGGGATTTTCCGTACTGACGATCCATTGAGCCAGTCCCAGACGATTTCGCGGAGCATCGGCTGGGAAGTCAGGCAAAATACCGGGCACATCGGGCTGAACTTCCTGTTCAGCTACCAGCCAATTGCCTCGATCAAAAACATGGGTTTTACGCCTGCGATCTTCCGGATTCTCTCGCATGATCAGGCTATGATCCGCCTTGCTTTGCATAAGTTCCCAAAAGCGCTTTTCATTTTCAGCATAGGAAGCCGTCCCTTTACCCGGCAAATCCTCTACAAATGTGAACCAATCAAATTGGAAGCCCATCGCATCAGGATTGCTTGCCATACGAGGATTGTCATAGAAGATATATAGGTCATGTGTTCCAGTCGTTTTTTCAATGGGAAATTGGTAGAAATCAGCAATGGCTTTTGACTTATCCAGTTTGGCATCCAAAATTTTCTTTCCAGCGGGAGCATCGATATGAATCCGAATTTTGCCCCCATCTCCATTCCTGAGAACCCGCATCAAGAAAGCATCCTTTCCACTTAGGTCAAGATGTCTAAAACGAGCCATGCCTTTGTATCGAAAGCCCAAATATTTGGTGTCGTACAAAGCCGCATTGACCATGGAGTCTGTTTCCAAAGAATAGCTAACCGGCTGCCAGGTTTTGAGGAAGCCTTCTATCTTACTTGCTTTCTCCTCCGAACTTTGTGCTCCCACCCATTTCTTGAGGGAAGCCAATTCTCCCTTTTCTACTTCTGAAAACATGCGCAACCAGGGATAGTCAGGATGGGTATCATTGTCGCGGGTATTATTGAGAAAAGCCATGAATTCATAGTACTCCTCATGGGGAATAGGATCGTAGGGATGGCCGTGGCATTGGGTGCAACTGAAGGTAGTTCCCATGAGGGCTTCCCAGGTCGTGTTCACCCGATTGATGATGGCATAGGTGCGGAATTCTTCATTATTGGTTCCCCCTTCGTCATTGGTGGTGGTATTTCGGTGAAAGCCTGTGGCGATGTATTGAGCATCTGTGGGAGTAGGAAGAAGATCGCCTGCCATTTGTTCGATAATGAATTGGTCATAGGGCAGGTCCTGATTGAAAGACCGAATGACATAATCGCGGTACTCCCAAATCGTACGGGAAAAATCACGTTCAAAGCCTTTGCTATCTGCATAGCGTGCCAGGTCCATCCACATCGCGGCCCATCTTTCTCCATAGCTTTGTGAAGCCAGAAGACTATCAATTACTACCTCGTAGGAAATGGGATCTTCTTCTCGTAGAAAAGCTTCCCTCAATTCATCCGAAGCTGGCAATCCCGTCAGGTCAAAACTCAGTCGCCTTAGCAGCACTTCTTTCTGCGCTTCCGGATTAGGACTCAGTCCCTTTTCCTCCATTTTTTGAGCAATGAAGGCATCGATGCTATTAGCCCCCCAATTTTCACTTCCATTTATATCAGCTCGTAAGGTTTCCTTCGGCACCTCTACCTCCTTTAGCGGAACATAGGCCCAATGTGTACCCCATTCTGCCCCTTCCTCTATCCATTGCCTCAAAATCTCTACCTCATTTTCTGCCAAAGCATCCTTCTCAAAAGGCATGCGTTTTTCGGGATTGGAATGAGTAAGTCGTTTGATCAACTCACTATTATCCGCATCAAAAGGGATGATGGCTGGATGCTCGGATTCCGTTGGAGCCATAGCCAATTCCCGGTTCAATAGACTAAAGCCTCCGTTTTGTTTTACTCCGCCATGGCAGTGGATGCAATTCTTGTTCAGGATGGGTTTTACCTGGGTGCTGTAATCTATTTTGGGGCCGGAATTGCATGCAGAAAGGCCTATGCCAAGGATTAGGACAGATGTTCCAATCAGGTAGCTAGTAAATCCGGAAAGTTTGAGGGCCGGCATAGTAGTAATTTTTGGATTCATAAATTAAAAAAAATGAATCAGGGGAGAAAGGAAAGGATAAAATCCTCCAGGAAGTCACTGAGACAAACACAAAATCACGGAATTCTGTTGCCAAATTTCTTAAATCATAAAAAATGAATTATTTTTTACTGAGATACTATCTAAGAAACAACCCCCAATACCACCTAAAATGAAAATACTAAAACTGTTAACAGTTCTACTTCTATTTGCCATAGGGACATGGGCATCACCTTCTCTTCATGATGAAGGTGAACCTAAAAAGATTGCCACGGTCGAAGGCATCACAGAGTATCGGCTTGACAATGGGCTAAAAGTACTGCTTTTCCCTGACCCTACTAAGCAAACCATAACCGTGAATGTCACCTATCTCGTTGGCTCGAAACATGAGAACTATGGCGAAACGGGCATGGCACATTTGCTGGAACATATGCTTTTCAAAAGCACCAAAAAATATGCGGATATCAAAGAAGAGATTTCAAAACGTGGGAACCGCTGGAATGGAACTACCTGGCTTGACCGAACCAATTATTTTGAGACCTTCCCTGCAACAGAGGATAACCTTGATGCAATCCTGGAAATGGAAGCAGACAGGATGGTCAATTCAAATATTTCTGCGGAAGAACTGGAAACGGAAATGACAGTGGTTCGAAATGAATTTGAAATGGGCGAAAACAACCCGGTAGGAGTCCTTTTAAAACGTGTTATTTCCACTGCATATGACTGGCATAACTATGGAAAATCTACCATAGGTAGTCGCTCAGATATCGAGAATGTTCCCATTGAAAGACTGCAAGCCTTTTATAAAAAATACTACCAGCCTGATAATGCAGTTTTAATTGTAACCGGCAAAATTGAGGAAAAAGAAGCCCTTGCACTTGTAGAAAAACATTTCTCTCCTATCCCTAAACCTGAACGCGTATTACCTGAAATATACACGAAAGATCCTACGAAGGACGGAGAAAGGTTTGTGAAGCTAAAGCGGACCGGGGCAATCAAAGTATCTATGGTGGCCTATCATGTTCCAGCAGGTTATCATCAAGACTATGCGGGGATAGACATAGTTTCCCGCATATTAACCAATCAACCCTCAGGTCGCCTGTACAAAGCCCTTGTAGAGACTAAAATTGCCACACAAATTGGGGGATTAAATTTGCAAATGGCCGAACCGGGCTTATCAGGCTATTTTGTATTGGGCCTGGAAGATGCAAATATCGATTCACTTAAGGAGCAACTCTTACTCTCCATTGATAATTTAGTAGATCAGCCTCCTACAGAAGCAGAGGTAAAACGTGCAAAAACAAGCTTGTTAAAAAATATAGAACAAAGCCTGAATTCCTCTGAAGATATATGCATTCAATTGAGTAATTGGATAGGAATGGGAGACTGGCGGCTTTTCTTCCTGAACCGGGATAGAATAGAAAACATTAGCTATGCAGAAGTACAAGAAGTTGCAAGGACTTATTTCAAAGAAGATAACCGAACGGTAGGAGTCTTTATTCCAACCGAAAATCCCGATCGTGTAGAGATACCTGAAGCTCCTGAAATTGAGGAGCTTGTAAAAAACTACAAAGGCAAGGAGAATATTGCTCAGGGGGAAGCCTTTGCACCGACGATCGAAAATATAGAGGCAAATACAAGCAGGAATGTTCTCGGCAATGGGATGAAACTTGCCCTTCTAACTAAAAAGACTCGTGGCCAAAACATTCACATCAATCTGAACCTCCTAAATGGCAGACTGGATGATCTTAAAGGAAAATCTACGATTAGTTCCCTTACTGCAGGAATGCTGGATAAAGGAACAAGCAAGATGAACAGGGAAGATTTAAAAGATACATTGGATAATTTAAAAGCATCGGTTTCTATATCTGGCTCAAATCAACTGCTTTCCGTCAGCATCCAATGCAGTCGTCCAAACCTTAACTCAACCCTGGAACTTGTCGCAGAAATCCTGAAAACCCCTGCATTTCCTGCTCATGAATTTGACAAGCTTAAGCGGGAAAGAATTTCAATAATTGAATCACAAAAGACAGAACCTCAATTTAAGGCCATAAAATCCATCCAGGCTTATTTGACCCCTTATCCAAAAGACGATCCCAGATATGTTCCGAATTTTGATGAGGAAATCCAATGGATAACAGAGGTTGAACTCGATGAAGTTAAAAAGTTCCACAAAGACTTCTACGGTGCCTCACATGCTCGTTTGAGTATGGTGGGTGATTTCGATTTGGCTGAGACACAGAAGCTTTTAGAAAAACTTTTTGGAAATTGGGAGAGTCCGCTTGCTTATGAAGAAATCCAAAATGAACTGAGTGAGCTTCCTATTTTCAACCAAAATATCCAAACCCCCGACAAGGCGAATGCTTTCTTTTTTGGTATTCAACAATTTGACTTCGATCCAGAGAGTAAAGATAATCCCGCTTTAGAGCTTGGCTTCTTTATGCTTGGTACAGGTTTTCAATCTCGCCTTGTCAAACGGATCAGGGAGAAGGAAGGATTAAGTTATGGGGTTGGAGGGAACTTCAGTTCTTCTCCTAGCAGTAAAATTGGCACATTCGCTTCTTTTGCGATATACGCACCCGAAAATGTGGAGAAATTGGAAAAAGCGTTTAAAGAAGAAATTGAAAAAGTAACCTCAGAAGGATTCAGTGAAGAAGAAGTAGAAGAAGCTAAAACAGCATGGAAGCAAATGAGGGATGTAAATCAACTAAACCAGGATGACTTTATTTCACGACATTTAAATCAATATTTAGGATATGAACGCGATCTTTTTTGGGATAAAAAATTAGCTGATAATATTTCTAAACTTAATTCCTCCAAAGTAAACCAGGCCATGCGAAAGTACCTGGACGCAAACAAAGTTCATATGGTCAAGGCGGGAGATTTTCTAAAGTCCCAAAAAGACCTCGAAAATAGATAATCATCTATAGATTTGATCAGAAGCTATATGAAAAGAATTCTCTATGTATTTATTACGCTCATGGTCCTCGTGGCCATGAGCTTTTTACTTAGAAACTTCTACCAATACCGTCAACTCAGCAAGACACGCATTCAATCTTCCAGTGGCATAGATCGGCTTTTTTATCTGGATATCAGAGGGCAGAAAACGGGAGTACTAGCCAGAGGAAATGATCTTTCCAATCCCATTTTACTCATGATACATGGAGGTCCTGGCTATTCGGATATGATGTTGGGCAGATGTTATGATGAAGGCTTGCTGGATGAGTTTACGGTGGTTCGCTATGATCAGCGGGGCGTAGGAAAAAGTAGGTCAAGTAAGCTAAAGGACGCTCAACTTACTATAGATAACTTCACTCAAGATTTACTTGCCCTGACGGATGCCCTGAAAGCCAATATCCCACATGTGGATGTCTATTTACTCGGTCATTCCTGGGGAACTGTTTTGGGACTCAAAGCTATGCAGCAAAGTCCGGAAAAATACAAGGCTTATATCGGTATGGGGCAGATTGTTCATCAACAAAAAGCTGATAGCATTTCCTATGCGTATTGCCTGCAGAAAGCAAAGGAAGCTAATGACAAGGATGCCTTGGAAGTTTTAGGAGGAATGAATGCAAATCTTTACAGCAGCTCCAGAGAGTTGTTGGCCCAGCAAAGAGAGCTTTTACAGAAATACAAAGGCAGTAGCTATAAGGAGGGAATACGAGATGAACTAAAGCAATGTGTCCTTCATTCTCCTGAGATGAGCATTTTAGAAATTCTGACCTATACATCCAAAGGAAGGGAAATGGATCAAAAAGTCTTCCCTCAATTGCTGGAACTGGATTTTTTCAGGAACATACCTAAAGTTGAGCTTCCGGTATTTTTATTTGGTGGACGACATGATTTCCATGTGCCCTCTATTCTGGCAGAAGAATACCTGAATCATTTGGAGGCCCCTCAAAAAGCTTTTTATTGGTTTGAAAACTCCGGGCATCTTCCCGTTTATGAGGAAAATGACAAATTTGTCGAAAGCCTTATCGAGATAAAGACTTCACTTGCTCCACAAGCTCCATAAATTCTGCAATGATCATGGAAGTTCCGCCCCAAATCAAATTGCTGCCATAAGGAGTATAGCCCGGAGCATCAATAAAATTTCCGGCAAATACGTCAACTCGATGAATGCCAATATTTTCTGGCTTGAGAAATTCTTCAACTTCAATCTCTACTACTCTAGCCACTTCTACAGGATCTGGTTTAAAGGTGGGTCTTTCTTTAGCCACCCCCACAAAAGTCTCAACAATAAAGTTGCTGGGAGGAATGTAAATAGGAGAAATAGGACCAAGCACTTCGATCCGGTCTCTTTGGACGCCAATCTCTTCCTCCACCTCTCGCAAAGCAGTGAATTCGAAATCAGGATCGGTCTTATCATGGGAACCGCCAGGAAAACTGATCTGTCCTCCATGTACGCGACCATCTTCGGCTCTTTGGATAAAGGGAATATGAAATTTGTTTTCGTGCGGATAAAGCAGAAGCATGACAGCTGCTTTACGCGCATTATCCGGAATTGTAATCTTTCTTCCTCGCTCATCAGGAACCATACGCATCTGAACTTCCAGGCCCGGCAAGGGTTCCTGTAGTCGCTGTTTTAGATTGGGGATGAATTGAGGAAAGATTTCCATTAGGTCTTTTGAATAGATAAGAATTACTAAGTCTTTCTTCGAATTTTTGTGGCCGCTACACTATTATAATGTAAACGCCATACCTTACCATTAAACTCAGTAAATAAAAATTGTTTAAAGCTACCAATTCTTTAAGGCCAGTTGGCCGCAGGCTCCGTCTACATCTTTGCCTCGGCTACGTCGGACATTGACGATGACTCCATCATCTTCGAGGTATTTGATGAAGGCATCCATACGTTTGCGGGTGGTATTGACAAAGCCGGCTTCAGCCACGGTATTGTATTCGATGACATTTACCTTGGAAGGGATGATGCGGCTGAATTCTGCCAGGCGCTTTGCATGCTCCAGGCTATCGTTGATGTCCTTGAAGATACAATATTCGTAGGTTACTCTTGTTTTCGTTTTCTCGTAGAAATAGATCAGGGCTTCTTTGAGTGCTTCTAATGAATTGCTCTCATTGATGGGCATAACTTTGCTGCGCGTCTCATCATCTGCAGCATGTAGACTCAAGGCAAATTCAAATTTGATGTCATCATCTGCCAAACGCTTGATCATCTTGGCCACACCAGCAGTGGAAACCGTAATACGTTTCGGAGACATCCCCAAACCTTCTTCTGAGGTTATCTTATCGATTGAACCGAGCACATTGCGATAATTCAACAAAGGCTCCCCCATACCCATATAGACAATATTGCTCAAAGAGCGACCATATTCCCTTTCAGCTTCTTCCCGAAGCATCTGAACCTGGTCGAAGATTTCGTAATGATGTAGATTGTGCTTGAGGTCGAGAAAACCCGTTGCGCAGAATTTGCAGGCAAGACTACAACCAGCCTGAGAAGAAACGCAGGCCGTAACTCGTTTCGGAGTAGGAATCAAAACCCCTTCTACCTGACTCCCATTGGAGAGGCGAAAGGCATATTTTATGGTTCCATCATTGCTCCTTTGCCTGTCCTCGATTTGAATCTTATCAATGACAAACTCCTGGCTCAGCTTCTCACGCAGGCTTTTGCTGAGGTTGCTCATTTCTTCAAAGCTTCCTGCCCCTTTCTTCCACAGCCACTCATAGATTTGCCTGGCGCGAAATTTTGCTTCGCCCCATTCTTTGAGAATTTCCTGGATTTGATCCAGACTCAGACTTCGTATGTTTTTGATTTTTGCCAATGCCAAATCTTTCGCCTGCAAAATTAGGGCTTAATCTCAAGAAAAACTATGTATACAAAATGCGGCCGTACTTTCGCACGGCCGCTGGTCAAGGATTTTGGCTGATAATTAATTTATCCTGACTTTGCTATACACAACTTCCCCACGTATCGTGAATTTGTCTGCCTTTAAGAGAATGGGAACAGTTCGGCTTTCATCGTTCCGAATCGTTACCGTAGTACTTGCATTTCCCATTTGATCATCTCCTCCATTAAAGCCACTATCCGCTTCTCTCCCGCTTACATAAATTCTGATCTTGTCTCCTTCATTTAGCGAATTGAAGGTTCTGCTTTGGTTGATGGAATAGTTATTTCCCGGCTCCCCATCTTTGTTATAATTGATCTTCCATTCGCTTTTACCCGTTACCGAAGTATTGAGGTCAATTCGGTATTCGTCCGTATCCGATCCAATAAAAGGATCGTCCATATTTTGATGAGAGGTAAAGGTGCTGAAGCGAACGGTAGCCGTAAACTTATAGTCTCCAACTCGCAGATTCTGGTTCTTTTCATTATTGCCTTCATTGGATTCAGCTATTCGGTTTTGGGAATCCGCTCTCAAACGAATATTGTGGTTCCCTGCGCGATTGACGGTCAGTTGACGAGAAGTAAGCGTCAGGATGCCATTACCGACATTGTTAAGGGCTGTACGATTGACATTGATATTGCCTAATCCTCCGATAGCTGGATTGGAACTCAAATTGAGGGTGATGTTTTTCTTTGCTTCCTGTCCTTCCAGTACGCCCAATCTCACTCGGATTTTTGCCCGTTCTCCTTTGGTCGGCTTACCATTCTCCCAACTGATCTGAATGGGATAAACATCCGGCTTGGGAGGTGGTGGCGGTGGATAGGAAATACGCACATGCTGTACTGCCTGAACAATCTCTCCACTCCCCTTTCGGCTAATCCGCAATTCATAATCTCCTTCCTTAATCTTGAATCGATCCAGCATCAGGCGATCTGTATTTACTTTCAGGGGATTAGATAAAGTTGCTGTTGTGGCTGGCGAAAGAACTGGTCTGTTTACAGGACTGGAAATGGGAGTCAGATTGCCCACAGGTCTATTGAAAATCTCGATTTTGTGCTTAATCCGATCTGTATAAATGTTTTTGATGTAATTATTGTACTTCACTGTCGGTAAGGCTGTCCGCGTCATATTCTGATAGGAGCTATTAAATTCCTTGAAGCTAATGGGCTTCCAATTGAGGTTGGACTTATCAAAATCACTCAGAATAATCTTATTGGCTGTAATCACTTTAATGGAAGATTTACTGAAGTTCACCTTGCGGCTGCCAGATTGATAGAGCCCTACTTCTATGCTGTCTATATTGAGCTGTTCCAAATGAATCCCGAATACGGTCAGCTTATCATTTGTGCCTATCTCATATTCCGTCGGACTCGCGGCAATCAATTTGGGAGTGATCCCTCTGGCTTCAAATTGTTCCCCGACATTCAATGACTTTAGTACAAAGCCTTTCACCGGCGGAATAAATAAAAAGGAAAGAGGTGCAGCCAGAAAAATGGAGATCAATACGATCACCAGGGTCTGAATGCCTTTGGACATTTTTGATCCGAAAATAATGAGGAAAACGATGATCAATAAAAGTCCTACTCCCATTATTACCCAGGCAATCGTTGTTAAAAGGGCATCGGTAGCCTGAGAGATAATGATAGAGGTGTTGCCGAAGGTGAGATTGATCAAATCCTCGGCATGTGTTCTCAGGGCATTGCTGTGAACCATGAGTTCACCGGATAGCTGAGTGATGATAGCAGGAACGGATTCGTCCAGAATGCCTGTTTTTATATCATCGACCAGGCCCCCAAGATTGTCAAAGGTATTGTTGAGGGTACCATTTACCTCATCAAAAAGAAATCCTCCTCCATTGATGAGAAGGTCCTCTATCGTTTTGGAAAGATTTTGAATGCGGTCGTCCACCAGGTTTCCCAGGCTTTCTTCCAATTCACCGGTTTCTACTTTGGAGGTAATGGTTCGGCTTAAACTCGCCAATTGCTCCAGGATCTCATTGGCGTTTTCTGTAATATCTTCTACATTCTTTACAATCTTGCAGGAAGTCGTTGAGAATCCCAGAAAGATCAGAAGAATGAGATGAATAAAGAATCTCGATTTTTTCATGTGCGTTCTGTGTTTGATCTATTATGAATGAGCTTTCTCCCCAAACGACTGAGATTCAATTATTCCATCATCCTTACAGCTAAAACAGAAAAAAAAACTATTCGCCCTGAAACCTTGTAAAATCAAATCCGTTTGTTAACTTTGTATCACAAAGTACTTTGTTATGCACGAATACGAAAAGCAATTAGAAGACATAAAACAGATCCGAAGCATGATGGAAGACTCCACACGCTTTGTGTCTTTGAGTGGTCTCTCGGGCATAGGAGCCGGAGTGGTCGCCCTGATTGGTGCTGCTTATACTTACAATTACCTGAGTTCGCAAAACATCTATCAATGGGGGGCTCGTGTTTACGGCAATGCCACACGTGAACAGCTTTTCGAATTGATCGCCATAGCCATGGTCATTCTATTGGCAGCCGTTGCAGTTTCATCTTTTTTCACAATTAGACGAACCAAAAGAGTAGGCAAACAAATCTGGAGCAAACCTACACAACGATTGTTGCTCAACCTGATCATCCCTTTGGTTGCAGGAGCCGTCTTTTGTGTCCAACTTGCCTGGTACGGCCATCCGGGGCATGTAGCACCAGCGACCCTGCTTTTTTATGGAATGGCTCTGATGAATGCGGGAAAATATACCTTAAGGGAGGTACGTTATCTGGGAATTAGCGAAATTGGACTCGGATTATTAGCGGGGATGATGCCCGGATATGGAATTATATTTTGGGCCATAGGATTTGGCTTTCTCCATATCCTGTACGGGGCCATAATGTTCTATAAATATGAAAGGTGAAGGAGGCACTTAGGAAATTTAATAAACTCTTTGAGAGTAAGCTTCGGCTAGGGATTATGTCCTTGCTGATGGTGGAGGAATGGGTGAGTTATGCCCGTTTGAAAGAGGCGCTTAGCACCAAAGAGAAAGCGGTTTCTGACGGAAACCTGGCGAGTCATGTTAAGAAATTAAAGGAAGAAGAATTTATTATTGACAAAAAAGAATTCATCAAAAATAAACCCCTGACCAGCTACAAAGCGACGGATAAAGGCAAGAAGGCCTTTGAAGAGCATCTCACTGCTTTAGAGGACATTATCAAAGGAATTAGCGAGTAGCTGCGAATAAACAACAGATCCTTACGCTTACTCAAAAGCGAAGCAAGGTATTGATTAAAACAACGAATTTTAGGTTTCATTATAAACCATAAAACCATGCCTGATACACATCAATCTCCTATCAGCCGGGCCAGAACATGGGCTCGTAGCTCTATCTCTTTACGCATTTTTACCATTGGATTTTTGGTACTCATCCTGCTGATCCCTACTGCTATGGTGCAGGATTTGATCCGTGAAAGATCCTATGCCCGCGACACAGCCGTCCAGGAAGTTTCTCAATCCTGGTCCAATGCCCAGGAAATCAATGGGCCTTACCTGAATATTCCTTATGTCTATTATGTAGTAGACGAAAAAGGAATTTCCAGAGAGCATACAGCAGTCGCTCACTTTCTTCCGAAAAAACTCTCCATGGATGCCAAAGTAAGTCCCGAAAATCGAAAAAGAGGAATCTATGAAGTAGTCGTTTATGAATCACATATCTCCATAGATGGAGAATTTGAGTGGCCTGATTTCGCCAAATTTGATATTGATCCTTCTCATGTACTTTGGGATGAAGCCTATATCGAAGTAGGGATCAGTGATATGCGCGGGATTCAGGACAAAGTGGTCATCGATCTGCAGGGAACAGCATATGAATTTGAAGCAGGCTTAAAAAGGATTGATCTTGCTCGAAGTGGCATCAATACCGACATTGAATGGGCGAAACTGGATGGAAGTAAGGCTCCTTATTTTGAAATGGACCTTAAGCTAAATGGAAGTCAAAGTCTTTATTTCGTCCCATTAGGAAAGGAAACCGAAGTAAATATGCATGCGGACTGGAAAGACCCCAGTTTTAAGGGAGCCTTTATTCCGGATTCGCACGACATCTCAGAAGAGCATTTTCAAGCCAACTGGAAAATCTTCGACCTCAACCGCAACTTCCCACAAGCATGGATCGGTAATAGTCATACCCCTTCTCAATCTGCATTCGGAGTACACCTCATGATTCCAGTAGATGAGTATGCAAAGTCAATGCGTTCGGCTAAATATGCCATCCTTTGTATTTCTTTGACCTTTTTGATCTTCTTCTTTATCGAGATCAAAAATGCACAACGCATTCACCCCATTCAGTATATTTTGGTCGGATTGGCACTGGTTCTCTTTTATGGACTCTTGCTTTCCTTATCAGAACATATTGGTTTCAACTGGGCCTTCCTGATTAGCGCAACAGCAATTGTGGGATTGATTAGTGGCTATGCGAAATCCATTATCAAGGATAAAGGGCTTGTACCTCTGCTGGCGGGTTTGCTTATCATCCTCTACGGAGTCAATTATGTCCTCTTGCAGTTGGAAAATTATGCCCTGCTAGTAGGTAGCCTCTGTCTCTTTATCATCCTGGCTCTGGTCATGGCGCTCTCCAGCAAAATTGACTGGTATGGATTGGGGAAGAAAGAGGAAGAAGAATTAGAAGAAATGGCTATAGGGGAAGAATAGAAAACTTCTCATAAAACAAGAAATAACATACTCTTATGCCTCCCTTAGGGGAGGCATGGGAAAGAACATCCTAAGAAAAAGAAAATGAAAGAAATAATTTTCGCCTGTTTGCTCCTGGTTTTCCTGAGCGGCTGTGTCAAAGAAGAATCAAAAAGTATTGTTTATGCTGAGGCCCCTTCTACTATTCAGGAGGTTGTAAATAAGGACGAGAAGCGTAAACAGATCGCTGACCTACCTATTCAATTTCATCCGGGAGGGAAATTGATCCATATCCTGGGAGAAGTTCACTACAACGAAAGCTATAAAAAGTTTGAAGGATTTTCATCCGGTTCATCAGAAGCTGATTTTAATGTGTCTCACGGATTTGGGAATAAGATAAGCGGAGAAATAGATGCTTTGGTTTTTCAGGATTCTGACTCAGATCATCTTCAGCCATTGACAAGGGAGAAAGTGAAAATCTTTGATATCAATTTCCTGGAAAGCCTGTATGAAAAAAATGGCAAAGACTATATCCTATACGAACTCATTGATCAGGACAGCAATCAAAACCAACTTTGGAATGGAGAAGATGTATCAAGTCTATATCTAAGCAGAGGTGATGGTTCGGGTTTTATGAAACTGAGCAATGAGCAGGAAGAAATTCTTTCCTGGAAATTTCTGCCCGGCCCGGAAAGAATATATTTCAAAACACTGGCCGATAGCAATAAGGATGGAAAGTTTGACCTCAAGGATCAACTAAGCTATCACTATGTCGATTTGAGTGGAGAAAAACCCATTCGCCATTCTTACGATCCATTTTCTGAATCGAAAACTGAAAAACAAGCAACATAAAAATTTAAGGATGTTTGGAAGGGGAGATGGAGTTTTTTTAAGTACCGAACCCTCTCCACTCCCCTCTTCCTTTCAATTGTAAACAAAAATTATGCTAAAAGAATATCCCTACAAATCGCAGGGCCTGGTCCTTATACTCGCAACTTTGCTCAGTATCGGCATCTATTTGGTACGTGTTGAGCATGCGAATCAATTTTATTTCGCCTTCCTGATCTGGAACTTATTCCTGGCCTGGATTCCCTATGTCATTTCCACCGCAGTCGTCATTTTCAACGTCCAAAAAAGATGGATCATGTGGGCGGCCTTTTGTCTCTGGCTTTTGTTCTTGCCAAATTCCCCTTACATCATTACCGACTATTTTCACCTTAAGCCTCGTTCTGCAGCCCCTTTCTGGCTGGATTTGACCCTGATTAGCTCTTTTGCATGGACCGGACTCTTGCTGGGATTGGCTTCTTTACAGCAAATGCAGGAATATATGTTCCACCGAATGGGAAAAGCCGTTTCCTGGCTCGGAACCCTTGCCCTGCTCTTCCTATGTAGCTTTGGCGTTTACCTCGGCAGGTTCGAACGCTGGAACTCCTGGGACCTGATGACGCGTCCTGATGCCCTTTTACAAAACATCGTAGAGCTCATTCTTCATCCCGACAAACATACCCTCGGATTTACCCTCGCCTTCGGTGCCTTTCTGGTAGTGGCCTACCTGGCCTTTGCCCTGAGAGAATTGAAAGCAAACAAATACCAATACACCTAATAACTACAGCACAATCATGACCATCAAATTCATTCTACCCGCTTTAGCTGAAGCCAGGAGTCCCCTTTGGAGGCCCATCAAATATTCTTTGTTCCCTCCATTGGGACTCGCCACCCTGGCCGCCTATGTTGAGGATGACTGGGACGTCATCCTCGAAGATCAACATGTCGAGCATATCAATCTGGATGATGAGCCCGATCTGGTAATTATTCAGGTCTACATCACCAATGCATCCAGGGCCTACAAACTGGCCGAGCATTACAAAGCCAAAGGCGCTTACATCTGCCTGGGAGGTTTGCATGTGAGTTCTCTGCCTGAAGAAGCCGAGCCCTATGCTGACAGCATCTTCATCGGTCCGGGAGAGGAGACTTTCCCCCAATTCCTGCAGGACTACAAAAAAGGTCAGCCGCAAAAGACCTATTTTTCAGCCAAAAGAACTCTTACCGGAGTTCCGCCCATTCGTCGGGATTTGATCAAGCGCCACAAATACCTGGTGCCCAATTCCATCGTAGTGACTCGGGGTTGTCCACATCATTGCAGCTTTTGCTACAAGGATGCTTTTTTCGAAGGAGGAAAGGGTTTTTATGTGCAGGAAGTGGATAAAGCTCTGGCCGAAATAGATCGATTGCCCGGTAAGCATCTGTATTTTCTGGATGATCATCTGCTGGGGAATGGAAAGTTTGCGGCCGAATTATTTGAAGGGATGAAAGGCATGGATCGAGTCTTTCAGGGGGCTGCAACTGTGGATTCTATTTTACGAGGAAATCTGATCGAAAAAGCGGCTGAAGCTGGATTGCGAAGTCTTTTCGTAGGATTTGAGACCTTTTCTCCCGAAAACCTTAAACAAAGCAACAAAAAACAGAACCTGAAAAAGGATTATGAAGCAGCAGTCGCCCGCTTGCATAGTCTCGGAATCATGATCAATGGGAGCTTTGTTTTCGGTCTCGATGATGATGGCCCGGATGTGTTTAAAAGAACGGTTGATTGGGGCGTAAAAAATTCCCTGACCACTGCAACTTATCATGTGCTTACTCCTTATCCGGGAACTGCATTATTTGAAGAAATGGAAGCCCAGGATCGCATCCTCACCCGAGACTGGGACCTCTATGATACTCGACATGTAGTCTACGAAACACGCAGGCTTTCAGCTAAAGAACTGGAAGATGGATACTGGTGGGCTTATAAGGAGTTTTACACATGGAAAAACATATTCAAAGCTTCATTTGCCCATGAAAACCTCAAACACAAAATCAAACATCTCGCCTATTCGGGAGGATGGAAAAAACTGGAACCGATGTGGAATGTGCTGATCAACTCTGGAGCACTCAATAAAATGTTGCCGGTATTGGAAAGCATCCTCAGCAAGGTCAATTACCAAAAAGAAAGACCTGATACTCCTTCAAAAATTAACTCTGCCAAGACTTTGCATTTACAATCATGAAAATTCCCATGCTGTTACGTTTACTCTTCTCATTCCTCGACCGTGTTTTCCGCGCCTACTATAGCCTGAAATTTCATTTTCACTTATATCGACTCTTGCGCAACAATGAGTTGAAAAAATGGTAGGAAATATGCTAAATCTATCCCTCTCTCAGAATAAAAATATCCTCCGCCTGCTTGCAGAAAGTTTCATTGACAACTGCAAACTATATGGAGTCATAAAACCCTTGCAGTTTTTGCTGGGAGGAACATATTATCAACAAAAATTGGCCGATATGCGAGACTTGCCAGTGCATACTATCGGATTCGAATTGGCCCATATGCTCGACCAGCATCAGTTAGAACTGATCCCCAAATTTGAAGAACATGACTTGAAACACCTGATCCTGGGATATGGAATGAGCACAGAAGAAGAATTGGGGATGCAGGCTTATTTATTGGGGAATGGCAGCAGGAAAGCAAGTTGTATCCTTTTCCTTTCCTCAGCCCTCTTACTACCCGGCTTATGGAAATACCTTTATCAGGAATACAAAAAAGGCCAAAGTAAAGTCTCAATCAAAAGACTTTCTCTATACAGATGCATGCATGAACCTCTTTCTGTTATCCGAAAGAAGTACACAAAAGACCGATTCGGAAAAGGAAATGGTCCTTCTTTAAGAGATTGGGTTTACTAGAACCTGAATTCCAATCCAAACAAACTCTGACGAGGCGCCAGAAATCTGGCTGGATTATCAGGGGGCAAACCTCTGTCCTGGGGATTTGGATAGAGCGGGTCACGGAAGTTCAACGGCAATGGATCACCAAATTCATAAGCCCGGCCTGTAACTCCATTTACAATGGCAGCAGAGCGATAATTGGTGGCATTCTTTAACTCGAAGCTCAGAGAAGCTCTTGCTCTTTTTCCGATAAATATGTCGCGGCTGATTTTGATATCTGTCCAGAACCAGGGAGATCCGATTTTGGAGAAAGGCTGATCATCTATACGCTCATATTCGGGACGACCAGATTGCTCATTGATGCGCAATAGTCTGAAGGGCGTATAACGAAGACCTGACTTCAGGGTCGAACTAGCTGTAACCCTAAATCCTCTCAAAGGGAAATTACCCAGTCTGTTGGTAGAATCTGGTGTCAAAACCACGAGTAATTTCAAATCGTAAGGTCTATCCCAGGCAAGAAATTGCTCCTTGGTGGTATTGACAAAGCCTTGTTGACGAACTTGTAAGGCAGACTCTGCAGCTGTATTGGATTTTCCGGTAGCGATCTGATAGGATCCACTGATGGTTCCTCTGAACCACTTACCGACCCTTTGGGTAAAGGCGACTTCCAATCCTCTGATTCTGGCAAAATCCTGGTTGATGAAGAAGGTTTTTTCTACGAAACGACCGGTTGCATCTCGTACTTCTACCCTTCTACTGACGATGTAATCAAAGCGATCACTATTGAAAGCTGTGATGGTCAAAGCCACATCTTTGGAAAGCTGAGATTTGAGTCCCACTTCATAGGAAACCGAAACTTCCGGATTGATGTTGGGATTACCCAGATTGGAAAGGAAGGAACGATCCTGGTACACGGGATCCAATCCTGCATATACAAAGCGGGGATGCGGCAGGCGCATCGCATGACTATAGTTAAAGTAGAGAGAGTTATTGTCGGTAACAGGGAAAGATACTCTCAAACGTGGAAGCAAGCGGGCTTTCCATCTTCTTCCCAGCAGTCCAAACGTTTCCTCCCGATAGTCCTCCCGTATGGCATCCAAAATAGGAGCAGCAGGATTTTCAACACTTTCATCCACAAATTTTCCCGGCGCCCAGTAATTGATCCGAGCTCCGATCACAGCGATGATTCCTTTGTAACGAATTTCATCAGAAACATAGATTCCTCCGCGAGAAGGATTCACTCGCCAGAAATCGCTACTTCTTCCCAGGCGGGTTGAAGGAGTAGTCAGGGTATCATTGATTCGAATGGGAGCACCTACCCAGGGCTGCGTTACATCTATCCATTGATATTCCTGCTCTTTATGTTCTTGTCCCAAACTCAGGTAGTGCACCTTGTTTTGGGAGACGAAAGTAAACTTGGTTTTGAAGGTATGTTCTTTTGCGTAGTGGTCGTGCCAAAGGGTAGCAATCCCTCCATTGTTGATCAGGCCCGGACCCGGGAATACATAAACAACCGGCGCATCAGGATTGAATACAGAAATTGGGTCGGTAACAATAGATCTGGGATCAAGTATCTGATCTACGGTTTCTGTTCTAAAAAGTCGACCATTTGCATCCGCCCGTAAATTGGTGAATAGGCGACCAGCTGTTACATCAAAAGACCATTGTTTATTGATGATCCCCCGCAAATTGAGCACACTCAAATTAGAGTGGTGGGTATAGGTATTTGCATTGTCGAGGTTGAGGCTAAAGGGAAACTGAAAACCCGGTGTCACAACTGCATCATTCCCCACAATCTGGAGAGATCGGGTACTTTGATTGATATTTAAACTATGCTGATTGGTCAGGGTAAGTTTCAAACCCGGACGAATCGTATACGCCAATTTCAAAGTATTGGACCAGCGATTGTCCTGACGCGGCGCCCAAAGCGAATCATTTGCAAACAAAGAGGAATGCAATTGACGAGCCTGAGAACCAAAATAGGTATCACTCAGGTGCACACTTCCCGAGAAAAAGAAGCTGAGTTTATTTCGAATTAAAGGTCCTCCCATTGAGAAATCGCCTTCATCTGTATTCCAACTCATGCCTCCATTCGGATCGAAACCCAAATTATCTCTTCTGTAGCTTCCTCCGATAGAGAAAACCTTTCCTCCTTCTTTTATCTTGGTTATGATTACACCAGAACTTCCCTCTCCATATTCGGCATCTGCCCCTCCGGTAATAACTTCTACCTGCTGAACAGCCTTCGCATTTACTTCGACTCCAAAACCTGTTCCTGCCAGGGGATCCTGGGCATTTACTCCATCCACCACATATTCTGTTTCATATACACGGCCTCCTCTAATCTGAATTCCATCAGGATTTTCCTGGACTCCTACCTGCATAGCTACTACATCCTGCACATTGTTAACACTCATTTCGCCCAGTTCTGCCGCAGATATTTTGGTACTGGATTGGCCAGATTCCAGATCCAACAGGCCTCTTTCTCCGACAATCTCTACTTCACCTAAAGTCGTTACGGTCGATTTCAGCTCTACCTTCAGGTTTTTTGTACCTCCAGCAGGAATCGTAATCCCATTGTATTGCTTCTCTGAATAACCGACAAAGGTAAATTTCACCGTATAATCTCCGGCCTTTATACCAGAAATCCGGAAGTTACCGGCATTGTCTGTGAAGGCCCCTTTATAGGTTCCAACAACCGTTACAGTTGCACCGACCATGGGATCGCCGGTTTCAGCATCTTTTACACTACCACTCAGTGTCCCAAACTGGGCTATGGCATGTAAAGAGAAAACACTTAGGATGAGGCAAAAGAAGACGTGCTTCATAAGATTTGAGCTAGTGTCAGGCAAATATCGTTAACTTGCCGTGCAAATATACAGAATATGCAAAGCGTTCCCATAGAGCTCGTAAATCTTACGATAAAAACTTTCGATAATTATTCAGAAAAGAAGATCGGAAAAATGCTGCAAAACTTCGACAAGCAGCAACCAGAGATCAATCAATACATTCGGGGACTAGTTGAAGCCTATAAATGGAATAGCCTGGAGACCTCCACTTATCTAATGATTATTACGATGGCTTATGTGATGCTGAGGAGGTCGGAAAATGCAGAAAAGCTTCCCATTATTACCCAAAGTCAATTGCTGAGCAAGCAATTTGACAATGAAAGAATCATAGATACAACTCAGGATGTTCATGAATCCGGTGATGTTTTGCTGGAAATAATCGAAGCCCACAACCAATCTCATGTATTGGCCTTTATCGTTACAGCCCTACAAACGGCCTATCTTGAAAATGAAATGATTGAGGAGAAAAATCTCCTGCCAGCCATTGTACACCTGAAAAGCATACTGGATTGTCTGGATGCCTAGGATTAGGTAAACTAAAAATAAGTTCAAGAGTCAAATGCAAGTTCAGAGAAGGGATTTGAGCTTGAACTTGAACCTTGCAATTGAACTTTTATCTGAGCTTTCTTTTTAAAAGCAAAAAACTCACCTACAAAAAAACCCGGACACCAAAGTATCCGGGTAACTGCTTACTTTAACAAGAACGCGTTGACGTATGTACAGGTGAGTACACAGAGGTCAACCATGATTTATGCACTCAGAATCGACGGATCGAAACCGAGTAAAATTTTAAATTTCGTTGATAGTTTTGCAGGCTCTTAGTAACCAATAAAGAACAGACGCATGTTCTGGTGTGGGTAGATATTGTGTCTCAAGTACAGTGCTTGTCAATGATCGCAGAGTTCGATTTGTCTTTTATGGGGGAAAACACGAACTCTTGTCTATTCCTTTAAACTCTAATTAACAAAAAAGGTTGGGTTTCCCACAAATATCTTTAGGTTTGGTGTATCGCAATCCCAGAATTTTTCGAATTTTAGCTAATTTCCTCTTTATGAATTGGACTTCTTTTCGGCTTATTTCTCTCATTATTCTTAGTTTTTGCCTGCTCAATTCAGCAAAAGCACAAACTAAATGGTTGCCTGATCCTGGCATCGATATCCAGCACTACAGTTTCTCACTGGAGTTTTTTGACGAAGCAGATGCTCTCTTTGGAAAGGCCCAAATATTTTTGGAACGAGAACCCACAATTGGCACGCTGAAACTGGACCTCATAAAGAAAACCAATGGTACAACTGGCATGCAGCTAAAGGCTGTAACTTATTTATCCAGTCCCCTGACCTATACCTATGAAAATGATGTCATTAAGGTAGATCTGCCAGAAAATTTCGATTCAGCAAATCCTATAGAGATCGAGTACGAAGGCGTCCCTGCCGATGGCATGATCATTAGCAAAAACAAGCATGGGGATCGTACGTTTTTCGGAGATAATTGGCCAAACAGGGCTCGCAATTGGCTTCCCGTAGTGGATCATCCTTCAGACAAGGCTACGGTTGCATTCAAAGTGATCGTTCCGGAAAAATATCAGGTCGTAGGTACAGGTCGATTAAAGGAAGAAAGTGATCTGGATAAAAACAGAAGGTTCTACCATTGGGAAAGCGAGGCTCAGATTGCCACCAAAGTCATGGTGATCGGGATAGCCGAATTTGCGGTGCAGTATCTTTCAACTCAAGAAGGAATTCCCCTCTCTTCCTGGGTATACCCACAAGATCGCGAAGCAGGTTTTTTTGATTATGCCCTGGCAGAAGAAGTCCTGGATTTCATGATCGAAAACGTAGGCCCCTACCCTTTCGAAAAACTGGCCAACGTCCAATCGAAAACCAGATTTGGAGGCATGGAAAATGCCAGTAATATCTTTTACATGGAGGCTTCTGTGGATGGAAAAAGAAGTTCGGAAGGATTGATCGCCCATGAAGTAGCTCATCAGTGGTTTGGAAACTCAGCTTCTGAGTCAGATTGGCAACATATCTGGCTTAGTGAGGGATTTGCCACCTATTTCACGGCATTATTCCTGGAAAATAAATATGGATTTGAGGCCTTACAAAAGAGCATGAATGAAAATAGAGAGACGGTACTTAGCCAGGCTCCTCCCAGTGGAGTTGTCCCTAAGCAAGCCGACAATCTTATGGCTCTCCTCAATGCCAATTCATATCAAAAAGGAGGCTGGGTACTTCATATGCTAAGGGAGGAAGTTGGAGATGCGATTTTCTGGAGAATCATCCGATCCTATTATAAAACCTATGCCGGTAGCAATGCCAGTAGTTCTGATTTTCAGGAGATCGCGGAAAAGATTAGTGGACAAGATTTAGACAATTTTTTCAAGCAATGGCTATACAGAGCTTACAATCCAGCACTCAGTTGGACATGGTCCTATGATGATGCCAAGAAAGAATTGCTCCTTAGCTGCACGCAAGAGCAAACAGGAGATGTTTTCAATCTGGATATAGAATTTGAAGTAAAAACGGGAGATAAGGCTAGCAGGCACTCTTTTCCGCTAACTGAGAAAATGCACAGCTTTCGAATTCCGATGAAAAAGGCTCCTGACTCAGTAGAAATTGATCCGGATAGCCGTGTACTCGCTTCATTTAGTAAAAAGTAAATGTCAGTTCTCTCCCTTCTGATTTTTGTATTGTTACCTGGGATCTTGATTCGAGCGGAATCAAGGATAAGATTGATTTCCTGGCTAAGTCCGGCTTTCTGGTGCTATGCCCTGGGTATTTTTTTCGGCAACATACTTCCTCTCGATCTCCACATGAGTGAGCTAACGCAAACAGCTGCTGTGGCCCTCGCGATTCCTTTGCTGCTCTTTCCCAGCGAACTCAAGGATTGGGCAAGGTTGGCAGGCAAAACCCTTTTATCTTTTATCATTTGGGTAATCTGTGTGGCCATCATGGCAGTTGCAGCTTCTTTTATCTGGCAGGACTTCTTCGAGCTCCCCAAAGCTATGGCTGCAATGGCATCCAGCGTTTATACCGGAGGCACCGCCAATATGTCGGCCGTTCAATTTGCGATCAAGGCTCCCTCACAACTCTTTGATACGATGAATTTGAGCGACCTGAGTTTTAGTGGACTTTACCTCATTTTTGTATTAACGGCCGCACAAAAACTTTTACTCAAATTTCTCCCGGCTTTCCCCCAAAAAAATGAAGACTTAACAGAAGAGGCCGAAATAGAAACAGCAGAAAAAAAATCCTGGTCCCTCCCAAGTATTCTGACTTCTCTCGGATGGGCCATTCTGGTTGTGGGCCTAAGCATCGGGATGAGTTTCCTGTTCTTCGGCAAACTGGAGGAGACTTTTGTGGTTATCGCTTTGGCTGTTTTGGGAATTGCCGCTTCCACTTTCCCCCGTATACAGAAGCTCCCTATGAGTTATCATACCGGTGAATACATTTTCCTGATTTTTTGTGTCGCTGTTGGCTCAAGGGTAGACCTTGTTCAGGTACTACAGGCCGTGCCGGTAACCCTTGCCTTTATGGGGACCATTGCCTTTGGAACGGTTTGCTTTCATAGCTTTTTTGCCTGGCTTTTCAAGATAGATGCCGACACCGTTTTGATTACCCATTCTGCCGGAATTTTTGGTCCTCCTTTTATCGGACCTATTGCCACGGCCATGAAGAATCGAGAGATTGTTCTTTCAGGAATGACCCTCGGAGTTATCAATCTCGCAATCGGGAATTTTGTAGGCATCCTGATTTTCAATCTCCTGAGTTGATTAGATTCCTTCGTGAATGGCCATAAGTGCTTTCTTAAGGATTTGCGACTATGACGAAATTCGAATATTTTTGAATACGTGATAATCTGTTTATTCAGTTCTTATATTTAGGGGTCGGACAGGGAAAAGGTTGAGCTATCATAGCTCGCAAACAGGGTATTTTTTAAAAAAATCCGGCTCCATGCTCATATCAAATGCATACATCTATGCGAAAGTCCCTTAGCTTTTGCTTGCTCATTCTTTCATTTTCTTTTATTTCTGCCCAAAATAGTGCCTGTGTAAGTGGAAACTGTGAAAACGGTCAGGGAACCTATGTCTATCGAGATGGTTCTCAATATAGCGGTGAGTGGAGAGAGGGAATGAAGCATGGGAAAGGAAAACTCCAATATGACAGTGGCGCATATTACAATGGTCAATGGCAGAAAGATTCCAAACATGGAAGAGGAACCTACACCTGGCCCAATGGCAATGTTTACAGAGGTTCTTTTGTAAACAATCGCATGACGGGAACAGGAAGTAAGGAATATAAAAGTGGGGATCGATACATTGGCGGATTTATGAATGGAAAACGCCAGGGAACCGGCACTTACTATTGGAAGGATGGATCAAGCTATGTAGGAGATTGGGTAAACGATCAGCGAAATGGCTTTGGAACCTTTATCGCATCTTCTGGAAAAAAGAGAAGTGGTCAGTGGCAAAACGGTCAATTTACCCAGGCCGCTCCCGCTAATGCTGATCCAATAGATGCGCAGCAGGGGCCCCAAAAAGCAAGCATCAATTGGATGAATCCTGTTGAGGCTTCTGTTCAGGTTAATGATTCTAAAATGGAAGTATCCCTTTGCATCCAGAGCGATAGCAAAGTGGAGCAGGTAGAATTTTATGTTAATGGAGAGGTGCAACAGGGAAGTCGAGGTTTTAAGATTGTTCCAAGTGAAGCCTGCAACTTTAGCCTGAGAAGAGAAATTTCCTTAAAACCAGGTAAAAATCAACTCCAGGTCTTTGTGAGTAATGCAGCCGGAAGGAGTGCCTCCAGTAGCAAAAGTATACAAGCCAATTTCAGTAACATTGCGAAAGCAGATGAAAAAAGGACTGCCTTGATCATCGGAAATGGTGGATATAATAATGGTCCCTTAAGAAATCCGGTTAATGATGCGGAATCTATGGCTCAAACCCTCAAAGCTCTGGGCTTTGATGTGATGCTACATACCGACATCAGTCAACGCGACATGAAAGTTGCAATACGGGATTTTGGGAAAGCCATTAGCCAAAACGGAGGCATTGGTCTCTTTTATTTTGCCGGACATGGGATGCAGGTAAACGGGAATAATTACCTTATTCCAGTAGGTGCCAAAATAGAACGAGAACTGGATGTCGAATTAGAATCCGTCGAACTTTATCGGGTGATGGGTGAAATGGAAGATGCAGACAATCGCATGAATATTGTAATTCTGGATGCCTGCAGAAACAATCCTTATACCCGGGCGCTGAGAAGTCGTACTGGCGAAGGGCTCAATATTACAGCAGCTCCCAGCGGAACCTTCATTGCTTTTGCAACGGCTCCGGGTTCTGTCGCGGCTGATGGGATGGGAGCAAATGGTCTATATACCCAGGAACTCCTCAATGCCCTGACTGTTCCCGGCCTTAAAATTGAAGACGTCTTTAAAAAAGTCAGAACTCAGGTTCGAATAAAATCCAATGGTGCCCAAATCCCCTGGGAAAATTCTTCTATCGAAGGGGATTTTTATTTTAAAGTTAACTGAGACAGTGTTATAGTTTTGTAGGGTTGAAGTTCAAGAGCTAGCCTCACGCCAACTACAACACTAAAACACCACCGCACTACTCCTTAAAACTTCCACCTTATGAAAAGCTACTTTTCGCTACTGCTTTGCTGCATATTACTATCACCTCTGATGGCTCAGGAAAAATATGCCGGAGGACTTGAATTTGATGATGTGGCTTATGAAGGTTCTGCCATTACAGTTCCTCTGGTTAGGGATGCTACAGCTGCCCGCCTACCGAATAAAGCCTCTCTCAAAGCCTATGCCCCCAAACCACAAAATCAGGGACAATACAACAATTGTGTAGGTTGGTCGAGTGCCTATGCAGCACGAACGATTCTCTACAATAAAGCCAGCAATATCAAGCAAGGGGGAGCGGTCAATGTAAATGCATTTTCGCCCGCTTTCACCTACAGACTTATCAGCACAGATCAATCCTGCTTCACTCCGACCAGCATAGAGAAAGCCCTGCGAAGTTTGAAAGAGCGTGGAGTCGTGCCCAAGAGAGATTTCGATTATGCCTGCTCGGGAAGTATTCCTTCCAGTCTTTATCCCGTAGCAAAAAGATATACCATAGATGATTACAGTCGCCTGTTTTTTTTGAAAGATCCCCAAAAGCTCAAATTGCTGTCTGTCAAGAAAGCCATTGCTGACGGGAGTCCGGTCATAATTGGGATGAAATGCACGCCTTCTTTTGAGCGCTCCGATGGCATGGAAGTTTGGAACAGAGCGGAGGAACTGAATACCACCCAATACTTTGGTCATGCGATGTGTGTAGTCAGTTATGACAATAAGAAATTTGGAGGCGCTTTTGAAATCATGAATAGTTGGGGGCAAGGCTGGGGAAATGGCGGATTCATCTGGGTGAAATATGATGATTTTGTGCACTTCGCCAAATACGCCTATGTTCCTATGGGCTCTCAAGGATCCCCGACTCAGGGTTCTCGCCCTCAAATCGCGAGCAAAGAGAATCCTTCTCCTAAAAGCAGACCTAATGCTACACAAGCTAATAAGCCTGGTCCTAAAAAGTCTGCTCCAAAATCCTATCAAAAACAAACGCAAAACAGCTATACTAAAACCGCCAGTGCTTCTATATCTGGTCTGGCAGGTGAGGTAAAACTCATCAGGTCTGATGGCGATGAGATGCAAGCCCGCCTATATGGCAACCTTTACAGAACCAAAGAACGCTATGCAAAAGGAACAAAATTTCGCATACAACTTTCCACTGCAAATGGCGCCTATGTATATGTACTAGGAACGGATGCCAGCTATAAAACCGTCCAGCTTTTTCCTCAAAAAAATGGAGGAAATGCCTTACTCGATGGTTCATCTGCTCCGATGAATGTGCCGGACAGTCGACATTATATTCAGTTGGATGAAAGTGATTCTGATCGGGATTACCTTTGCGTGATTTTTGCCAAGAACCCTCTCAACATTTCCAGCATTCAGGAAAAAATAGAAGCTGCCTCCGGGACGCTTACACGGAGGGTCCAGCAAGCTCTGGGAAGCGAGATGGTATCAGCCCGGAATGTCCAGTACGAAAATGGGAAGATCGCCTTCAATTCCCTGAAAGATTCGGGAGAATTAGTATCCCTCATTATCGAAACAAGGCGACAGTTGTAAAAACACGAATGCCAGCCCTGAAGGCTGGCATTTGTGCGGATGAAAGGACTCGAACCTTCACGCCCGCAATGGGCACTAGAACCTGAATCTAGCGCGTCTACCAATTCCGCCACATCCGCAAAATTCGAGGACAAATATAGGAGAATTTTTCTAATTCTATGCAAGATTTTTTCGGATATAAGAGGGAATGTCAGTAAGATTGCTGTTATTCTAATAAAGGAACCACATCTTAAGCTCAAGGCCTAAATCGCTTCAATTCATGTACAAGATCATTTTATTGCTTTCCCTTTTTCTGTGCAGTTCTCAGTTAAGTGCTCAAAAGGTACTTGCCCTGGAAAATGCCAAGAAGTTCAAACGACTATTTTTCAAAGCCGGAGATTTTATCAGGATTGAAGGCAATGATAGCCAGGCAAGGTATTCGGGTTATATAGAATCCGTAAATGATTCCAGTGTGGTACTGGTTAAAATTGTAAAAATGGAAAATGAAGGGGATGCAACCAATAATGTTTTTCGGGATTATGTCCCCTTGAAAGAGATCAAAGCCATTTATAATGGAGAGAAAACCTATTGGCATTACTTCCGAAATATGTACTCTGGAACTGCCATGGTAGGAGGAGGAGTTCTCATCTTGATTACTTCTGCCAATACCTTATTGGAAAATCAGGAACCCGATGCCAGTAGCATCCTGATTGCAACCGGAATTCTCATCAGTGGGCTGATCATTCGGTATATCGGACGGGATAAATACAAGATTGGTAAACGCTGGAAATTGCGACCGATGGATATGGGAGATTTGAAATATTGATCGCTAGAATTTCTAGTCGTTTAGTATAAAAATAGCCTCCACCTTTGGTGGGGGCTTTCTTTTTGAATCCTAAACCAGACAATGGTCATTTCGAGCCTGGGTCGCGGGAAGGTTTGAGCGCCGAGAAACCCTGTATTCCCAGAAGTTAACTACAAGATTCCTCGGCGCTCATTCTTCATCCTTTTGATTGAAATGAAGATAAGATCAAATGCAAGTGTCAAGTTCAAACCCAAATCATGCTAATACCTGAACTTGATATTTGAACTTGACACTTGAACTTGAACTTGAACTTGAACTTAATTTAAAATCATGCAGGTGCATGTTTTCGATAAAACTTTCAAAGCCTCACCATCAACCATTCTCAAACAAAAAGGGGAAGCCTATCGGCTCCCCCTCAGGTTTATATAAAAACCTTGACTATCTCAATACGGTAACCGTTCCGGTATACTGGAATCGTTTTCCGTCATAACTCACTCCTGTAGCTACGAATGTGTAAGCTCCTTCATCGACTGGTTGCCCTTTATAGGTTCCATCCCAGGCATCGTCGATGCTATTGGTTTCGAAGAGGAGAGTTCCCCATCTACTGAAAATCTTCAGGTTGAAGTTTTGTACCTGTATGCCGAGAATTTTGAACTCATCATTGACTCCATCTCCATTCGGAGTGAAAGCATTACCGATGTAAATATCATCTCCCAGACTTATACAATCTTCATTGGACACACTGATGGCATCATTACCCCCTCGCTCTATCGCTCGGATTCGGTAGCAATACTCAGGTTGATCCAATCGTGTCTTGGTATCCAGATAGCTGGTCTGCGTTCCCTGAACGGCATCTACCAGTTCCCAGGCACCTGTTGTATCATTCTTAACCTGAATCTCATATCGATCCGGACCAAATCTCCAATCCTCATAAGCACTCCAGTTAAGGGAAACACCTGTCAAATCTTTCTCAACGCTGAGAAGTATCGTTTTGCCGAGGTTACTGATCGGAGTTGAGTTTCCACAACTATCCTGAGCATATACCCGATAGATATAAGATTGTTCGTCTACATACACATCCTGATCGACAAATTCTGTACTGCTTGGAGGAAGGGTAGCAGTAATCGTCTGCACACCTGTCTCATCTTCCTTCTCCACATAAATCAGGGCCACATCTTCTACGGTAAAGGGCTTCCAACTCACTTTCACATTCAGATCATTTTCTACCGTAGCAGTTACGACCTCATTAGCTTGTCCGATAATTCCGAGGAAATTGACTGCCTGGCTGGTATCACTAAATGAAACCTGGTGGCTGGCTCCTCCAATTGCTTTGATGCGATAGGAGAAATCACTGAAACAGTCTTCCAAAGCCTCTGAGAATTGGGTAACAACACCCGGCACTACTCCCAGGAAGGTCATATTGTTCGGATCATAAGAATCAACCTTGTAAATCTCATATTGAGATACTGGCCATCCCTGATAAGGAGTCCAACTCAGAATGATCTGGCTCGGTGTAGGATTAGCAGTCAATTCTACTGTACAATGAGCCTGTGTCAAATTGAGCGAAGACTCTGATCCACAATAATTGGTAACAGCCACTTTGTAACAATAGTTGTTCAGATTGGCAGCTACTGTATTATCGATAAACATGGTATCATTCAGAGAGAAACTCGTATGTACCGGTGCAAACCCTGTACTATCATCTCGGTAGATGGTATAAGACAGGAAGTCATCATCATTATGTGGGGCCCATTGAATGAGAATTTGATTATTGCCAATGGTACTCACCCGGTGGACGCTTATCGGATCAGGAATGATATCACCAATCACATCGATCAGCTCAGGCTTGGTGATGCTTACTGAACAACCCAGCGAATCTGTAGCTGTCAGGGTAACATCATAAATGCCTGCCGTTTGGTATACATAATCTATGGTATCTGCTCTGCTGCTCCCTTCATTACCATCTCCAAAGTTCCATCTCCAATTTGCAATGCCTGTCAATCCGGAACCAGTTGCCTGGAATTTCACTGGCAGCGGTGGACAACCCGGATCGTAAGTGGCGATGAAGTCAGCCGTAGGATGATCCAACTCAATGTATCGAATCTTTTCGCGCTCGTCCGAACAACCAAATTGATCCGTGATGCTCAGTTTGACATTGTAAACACCGTCTTTGATATAGGTGTGTACCGGACTTTGTTCCGTAGAAGTATTTCCATCTCCAAATTCCCACAACCATTGTGAAGGCGTGTGTACACTCAGATCTGTAAATCCAATCGTCTCCTCAGCACAGCCTAGTGTATCGGATGCTACAAAATTAGACACTGGAATAGGTTTCACCTGAATTAGTTGTATCGTTGAGTCCACACAACCATTAGCATCCACTACTCGCAATTTCAATTCGTAATCTCCAACATTCGGGAAGTACTGAGAGATCTGCTGTGTTTGTCCTACAAGGGTAGAATCCAGGAACCACTCCCAACTCACAATACCAAATGGACTGCTACTTTGATCCTCAAAATCTATCTGAATCGGCACACAGCCAATCGTGTCTGTTGCTACGAAAGCTGCTACCGGAGGCTCGTATATATCGATCTCCCGGACATGCGTAACGCTATCGCTACATCCCAGTACATTGGTGACGACCAGTTTCACATCAAACTGACCGAAGCTTCTGTAAGTATGCGAAGGATTTTGTAATACCGATTGTATGCCATTTCCAAAGTCCCATCTCCATCTAACCAAAGTCGTATCACCTATACTGGTATCGGTAAAGTTCACCAGCGTATTTTCACATCCTGCCAATTGATCCGCCACAAATTCTGCTTGAGGATGGCTGAGTCTGATATAATCCTGACGAATCAGGGTATCTGAACAACCATTAAGGTCTGTTACAATCAGGCTAACGGTATAATTGCCATCCTGTGTATAGGTATGTACCGGATTCCTTTGGATGGAAGTATTCCCATCGCCAAAGTTCCATTCCCAACTTACCAATTGATAAGCACCACCGGATTGATCTTCAAATCTCACCTGCTGTGGAGCACAACCTACCGTATCCGGAGATCCGAACTCTGCAATTGGAGCAGATGCTGCTACCACTTCTTTGCTCACGGAATCTCTACAACCATTGGCATCGATTACCGTCAACTCTATGGTGTAGTTTCCGGGGACCAAATAACTGTAACTCGGCTCCTGCGCATTAGAAACGTCTCCATTTCCAAAGTCCCAATTCCAATCCACAATCGGAGCGGATACGGTTTGGCTCAGATCTCTCAACTGCATCGCAAAAGGCGTACAGCTCAAGGTATCTGGCAAGAGGAAGTCAGCTTCCGGGGGAACAACTATCGTTATGATATTATTTTTCTGATGAATATCGGTACAACCGATCGCATTGGTGATCGTCAGACTTACAGAGTAGATTCCGGGCACCTGATAGGTATGGAGCGGGTTTCTCTGGAGAGAAGTCGCACCATCTCCGAAATCCCATCTCCACTGGACAATGGTTGTATCAGGTATAGAAGCATCTGTAAACTGAACCTCTGTACCGGGGCAACCGATATTTGGTGTATAATTAAATTCCGCAACTGGATTGGTCAACTTGATATAGCGCTCCTTTTCCAGCGTATCAGTACATCCATTGAAGTCCTGAACAATCAGAGAAACATCATAGATTCCATCTGCATTGTAGGTATGGACCGGATTGGTCGAATTAGAAGTCGTACCATCTCCAAAGTCCCATTGCCAGGAAGTGATCAGACTACTGCTTGTCGTTTGGTCAAAGAAGGCCACATCCAATGGAGAACAGCCGAGCGTGTCCGGGCTAAAGAAAGCCACTTCTGGCAGGCTCCATGCTTCCACTTGACGAGAGAAACTTGCCGAACATCCATTTCCATCAGTTGCTGTCAATACTGGAGTATATACTCCTGGTGTCTGATAGCTGTGTACGGGATTCGCAATATTATCAACATTTCCATCTCCGAAGTCCCATTGCCAACTTACGATTGGGCTTGAGTTGGGAGTAGACTGATTGGTGAATGTCACCTCAAAAGGTGTACAAGCTGCGGGCAGGTTCACGGCATAACTGACCGTCGGTGCATCCAAGACCTGTATGAAACTATTCTTTGTTTCAGTATGGCTACATCCAAATACATCCGTTACCGTCAGACTAATATTATAATTTCCCTGTGTCGTATAGGTATGAATGGGGTTTTGCTGATTGGAAGTATTTCCATCTCCAAAGTCCCAGGCCCAGCCAATGATTGTCGTATCTACTGTCGAAAGGTCACCGAAGTTCACAATCGTACCTGGACATACCTGCACCGAATTGGTATTGAAGTCTGCTACAGGATGAGAAAGATTGATCCAATCTGGTTTGGTGATTGAACCTACACAACCGAACTCATCCGTAAGGGTCAGACTCACGCTATATACTCCGTCTGCATTATAGGTATGGACGGGGAAAGGTACCACAGAGGTATTTCCATCTCCAAAGTCCCAGTTCCAGGCAGTGATAACTGCACTGTGTACGGTTTGATCAGAGAAACTGATCTGCTTAGGTGAACAACCCAGGCTATCGCTGGCCGTGATATTCGGAATTGGCAGCGGCCTTGCATTGATTTGATTGCTCACAGAATCCAAACAACCATTAGCATCAACGGCGATCAATTGCACATCATACACACCGGCCGTATTGAAGGTGTGCGCTGGATTTGGGAGGGTAGAACTGAATCCATCTCCAAAATCCCACTGATAGCCAATGATGGGTGCTGTTGCAGGAGTGGATGTATTGATAAACTGCAGCGCAAAGGGAGTACACTGCGCCGTATCTGCTGGCGTAAAGGATACATTAGGCTGCTGCAGAATCTCAATGATATCCACTTTGGTTTCCGTATCCCCACATCCCAGTATATTGCCTACTGTCAAACTCACGGTATACATACCCGCATTTGCGTATACATGTGCAGGATTTCTAAGTGTGGACGTATTGCCATCACCAAAGTCCCACAACCAGGAATTCAAAGTCGTATCCGGAAGAGAAGTATCGGTAAACTGAACTTCTGTTCCCGGACATCCTCTTGCTGGCGTATAAGTAAATTCTGCCTGTGGATGTCTTAGGCGAATGTAATCCACTCTTATCAATGAATCCTGACAACCGTTGATATCGGTTACAACCAATTTCACCGTATACAATCCATCGCTTGCATAAGTATGAGAAGGAGAAGTTGCTGTCGAAGTATTGCCGTCTCCAAAGTCCCATAAGAAGCTCACCAAAGCATTTACGCCTGTGGATTGATTCGTAAAGTTTATCGTTTCCGGAGCACAGCCCACCGTCTGATCTGCAATGAATGCAACTGTTGGCAGGGGATCTACAATAACTTGTCTTACAGTATCATCCGTACATCCATTTCCATCACTAACTGTCAGAGTCACATGGTAGGTACCGGGATTGTTATATACATGCGTGATATTAGGCGTACTTCCGGTACTACCATCTCCAAAGTCCCAACTCCAACTAGATATAGGTCCACTATTTGAAATGGAGCTATCCGCAAAGTTCACGGTTACGGGCACACAACCTTGTACTACAGGTATACCAAAATCAGCCATAGGTGGCGTAAGGACTGTAACTGTACTCGTCTCCGTATCTGTACAACCTTTGCTATTGGTAATGGTCAGCGTAACGGTATAAACCCCCGGAGTCGTGAAGACATGGGAAGGATTTCGATTGGTCGAAACATTTCCATCTCCAAAATCCCAATTCCATCCTACCAATGGGAAGTCTGGAATCGACACATCTCTGAATTCAACCGGGCTGCCCGGACAGATGGTTTCCTGGCTTTGGCCAAAGAGCGCAACCGGACGTGTCAGGTTGATATGATTCGGCTTACTCAGGGTATCTCTACAACCATTTATATCCTCAATCATCAGAGAAACAGAATAGATACCGGTTGAAAAATAGCTATGCGTTGGGCTCTGCTGAGTGGAAGTATTTCCATCTCCAAAATCCCATATCCAATTGGCAATGCCGTAGTCTGTCAGGCTTTGATCGGTAAAGGTGATGAAAGCTGCACAACCCACTGAATCACTGGACTGGAAGTTAGCAACTGGTAAGGTAGCTGCTTCCATATTTTTCGTTGTTGTTGCCGTACATCCTTTACTATCTGTAATGGTCAGATTCACGGTATAGATACCAGGAGTTGAATAGGTGATAAATGGGTTCTGTGCACTTGAAGTGCTGCCATCTCCCAAATCCCATTGCCAACTCACGATCGGATCTGGATTTCCCTGTGAGTTGTCGGTGAATGTCGCCAGGAAGGGCGTACATCCAATGGTATCTGCAACGATAAAGTCTGCAGTAGGTGGAGTGAGTACTCGTATAAGGGCTGTTTTCGTCTCCGTATCTCCACAACCCAATATATTCTCAATGGTCAATTCAACGGTATAGGTTCCCGGAGTCGAATAACTATAAGAAGGATTTTGCACAGAAGAAGTGCTTCCATCTCCGAAGTTCCAGCTCCATGTCGCTAATGTTGTATCTGGCACTGAGGTATCCGTGAACTGGATGGTTTCGCCTGGACAAACTTCAAACAGATCAGCCGTAAATTCAGCTTGAGGGTGACTTAGCCTAATATACTGAGGCTTATCAAGCGTGTCCGTACAGCCATTGATATCCGTTACAATCAGGCTCACATCATATATTCCATCTGCTGCATAGGTATTTACCGGAACGGGCGCAGTGGAAGTATTGCCATCACCGAAGTCCCATTGCCAGGCAGACAAAGCTGCTGCTCCTGTAGAACTACTGATGAATGTAATATCGATAGGAGCACAACTGAGGCTATCGCTAGCCGTAAAATTGGCTACCGGATTTTCATATACAAGTACATCCCTTGCATAAGTCGCCGTACAGCCTTCATTATCCGTTGCAGTCAGACTTACAGTATAGCTGCCATGATTGACAAATTCATGAGAAGGCGAATTCAGCGAAGAACTATTTCCATCTCCAAATTGCCAATCCCAGGAAACAACGGGATTAATTACAGTGGTAGTTGTATTGGTAAAATCTATGCTCAATGGCTCACAACCCGTACTATCGGAAAGAGTAAATGAGCTAAGCGGAGCATCATGTACGCGAATCGCACTACTTCTAATCAAAGTATCTCTACATCCTAATACATTCTCCACGATCAGGCTGACGGTAAAGGTCCCTCCTGCACTATAGGAATGGGTAGGATTTTGCAAATTGGAAGTAGTTCCATCTCCAAAATCCCAGCTCCAGGTGGATAGGGTTGTATCCGGTACGGAAGTGTCAGTAAAGCTTACTCCCACCGGTATTCCTGGACAAACCAGACTTTGATCAAAGTTGAAGTCAGCTACTGGATGGCTGAGTCGAATGAAATGGGTTCTCTCTAAGGTATCGGTACAACCATTTACATCTCCCACGATGAGCGTTACTGTATAATCGCCATCAACAGGATATACGTGAACCGGATTTTCAATATTCACCGCACTGTCACCGTCGCCAAAATACCATTTGAAAAAAGTCAGGGTATAAGGTGCAGTAGAAGTATTGGTGAATGAAACACTCTGAGGTGCACAGCCGACTTCCTGAGAGGAAGTAAAATTAGCTTCAGGCATATTGAAGGCGTGCACCTGCACACTATCTGTAGTTTCACAGCCGTTTAGGTCTCGAGTTGTCAAACTGACCGTATAAACGCCTGAAGTATTCCAGGTATAAACCGGATTTTGGCTCAAAGAGAAATCCCCGTTTCCAAAGTTCCAATTCCAGGAAGAAATGGCTGTATCTCCCTGTACCGAAAGATCTCCAAACTGGATAGTTAAGGGGGTACAATTGGCGGAGTCAGTCATGGAAAAATCCGTCGCTGGAGGATTCAGGACCTCAATCAGGTTCGATTGGACTGTATCATCTGTACATCCCAATACATTGATGACTCGCAGAGAAACGCTATAATTTCCGGGAGTGCTATAAGAATGTGAAGGGTTGATTTCAGTGGAAGTAGTCCCATCTCCAAAATCCCAGACATAGGCCACTATGGTCGTATCAGGAATAGAGACATCTGTAAAGCTTACACCTACGGGTACATTAGGACAAACTTCTGTTGCATCCCAGGTAAAATTGGATACCGGATGCGAAAGTCTGATATAATTATTTTTGGTAAGCGAGTCTCTACATCCATTTTGATCCTCTACGATCAATTTCACCGTATATACTCCATCATTATTGTATTGATGAAAGGGACCAGGTGAAGTAGAAGTTGTCCCATCTCCGAAGTCCCAGAAATATGAAGTTTTCACATAAGGACTGACGGTCAGGTCTGAGAAGGTGATTCCCTGAGGAGCACAACCTAAAGGTTGATCAGCCATGAAGTCCACAATGGGCGTTTGTAAAGCTTCTACGGTATTGGAAATCGTCGATTGACAACCATTTCCATCGGTTACTGTGAGGCTTACCGTATAGGTTCCGGCTGTAGCATAAGAATAATTTGGATTTGGCACCAAAGAGGTTCCTCCATCTCCAAAATCCCAGGCCCAGGAAACGATACTTGCTGTTCCATTGGTAGAAACATCTGAGAAAGATACATTCATCGGAATACAATCCTGACTCGGAGTAACATTGAATGCTGCTACCGGAGGATCATAGACTTGTATATAGGTATTTCTGGTAAGGGTATCCCGACAATTTATTCCATCAGATACTACCAGACTTACCGTATAGGTCCCTCCTACAGTATAGGTATGCGTTGGGTTTTGGGCGAATGAAAGTGGACTACCGTCCCCAAAGTCCCAAATCCAACTGCTCATAGGGAAATTTCCGGTCGAAAGATCACTAAACGTAACTGCCGTCCCCGGACAGGTCTGCAATTGATCTACAGAAAAGTCGGCAGTTGGATGGTCAAGTTCAATATAGTTTATCTTGGTGACTGAATCCCGACAACCATTTGCATCTGTTGCCCTTAGACTGACACTATAAGTTCCATCATTGAAATAGGTATTGGTAGGATTCTGACCTGTTCCACTTTTCCCATCTCCAAAATCCCACTCCCAAAGTACTGGAGCATTTACTCCTGTAGATACTCCGGTAAAGCTGATAGCTGTAACAGCACAACCAACCGTATCACCTGCAATAAAATCTATCTCCGGATTCGGGTGAATGTAAACCACTTTACTTGCTGTGTCTTTACATCCGTTTGCATCCGTAACTTCCAGGCTAATAGAATAAGTTCCTGCAGTGCTGTATAAGAAACTGGCCGTTGGCGAATTTAATCCACTACCTGTACCGAAATCCCAGAAATATCCGTTAATGGCGACTCCATTGGCATTGGAGGTACTGGTGCTGGCAACCACTATATTTTGAGGTACACAAGCAGAAGTATCAGAAATGGTAAAAGACGCATTCGGTGGCTCATAGGTAATGACATGCTGTGGCTTCACAATAGTATCTGCGCAGCCAAAAATATTGGTTACAATGAGGCTTACATCGAAGGTATCCGGACTGGAATAATAGGTATGTGTCGGATTCTGAGCATTGGAAACCGGAGATCCATCTCCGAAATCCCAGCGCCAGCTAATCGTTGTATCCGGAACGGAAGTATCAACAAAGTTCACCACCTGCGGAGGACAAGTTACGCCCGCATTTGAGACAAAATTGGCTTGCGGATGCTCCAGTTTTATGTAATCTGTTTTGATCGTAGTAAAGGTACAGCCATTGATATCCGTAGCTGTAAGACTTACCGTATAGGTTCCATCCGTCGTATACGTATGATTAGGGTTTTGAACGGTGGAGGTATTTCCATCGCCGAAATCCCAAAGCCAGGAAACCAATGTTGAAGGATGAATGGTCTCATCTGTAAAGGCCACAGTAATCGGAGCACATCCATACCTAAAAGCAGAGAACTCTACAGGAGGCAGAGGATTAACCGTAATCGGCTGAGTAAGGGTACTCGAACATCCTCTATTATCCGTAACTCTTAAGGTAGCTGTATAATTGCCAGCAGTCGTATATTGATGAGGAGCAATAACCTGCCCGCTTCCCAAAGTTCCATCTCCAAAACTCCAGGCCCAATCTACCAAAGGATAGTCTCCGGTAGAACTTTCGGTGAAGCTTACGAAATAAGGCTCACATCCCACATTGGGAGAAGCCGTGAAGATCGCATCCGGAGGATTTGTCACAGTAATAGTAAGGGGTACACTACTTGTATCGATACAACCATCAACGGTAGTTAATCGAAGGTAGACATCATAGGTTCCCGTATCTGCATAAGCATGGGTAGGATTGATAGAGGTAGAAGTATTTCCATCCCCAAAATCCCACAAGAAATCTGTAATGGATCTTTTTGAAGTAGAAGTATTGGTAAAGATCACAGATTGACCCAAACAAACCTCTGTAATATTGCTGATAAAACTGGGCTCTGGTAAGGGTCGAATCACGACACTATTGGGATTGGTAACCAAAACGCTACATCCCTGATCATCCTCGACAAACATGAGGGGGTTGATGGTCGTATCCGTTTGATACTCATGGCTGATCGTGGTTCCACTTCCTCCGGTTCCATCTCCAAAATCCCAGGTATAGGTCCATCCGGGCGTAGGACTTGTAGCCGTAAAGTTTACCGTATGGGGCCTACAACCTTCATTAGGGGTAAAGGTAAATGCACCCGTAGGACCATTCAAATCAATGAGATCATCCATCAAGAGGGTATCTGTACATCCTTGTGCATTGGTCACCATCAGGCTTACATCATAGTCGCCGGGTATGGTGTAAATCTTGGAGGGATTTGCTAAAACAGAAGTGCTTCCATCTCCAAAATCCCATAACCAGGAAACTACATCCGGACTGGACTGATCAGTAAAATTCACTGTCATGGGTGGACAGGTCGCCACTGTATTATCCGCGACAAAGCTTGCCGTCGGTCTGCCTATATTCAGAAAGTTAACTTTGCTCTCTGTATCCGTACATCCATTTACATCTGTGACGGTGAGGGTTACGGTATAAAAACCATTCGTTGTATATAAGTGACTGGGGTTGGGCGTGGAGGCCAGAGGGCTTCCATCTCCAAAATCCCATTGATAGCTAACTATGCTCCCCTGAGACTGATTGGTAAAGTCTACCCGTGAGCCCGGACAGGCAACTGTATCTGTAGTTGTAAATTCTGCTTCTGGTAAAGTTGGTGCGACAAATCCTGATCGGCTAAGTTCAGTAACACAACCTTCTGAATCCTCTACCCTGAGCGTTACATCAAAACTCCCTCCGCTATTATATACATAGGTAACCGGACTGCCTGTAGCAGTTCCTCCATCTCCAAACAACCAGGTAACATTGTTGATGCTCGCTCCGGGATAAGGCGTGGAAAGATCGGTAAACTCTACCGTCAATGGCGCACATCCACTGCTTACATCAACCGAGAAATCTACATTGGTAGCAACTGCCTCTATGTAGTTATTTCGGATCAGGGTATCAGAACATGCGCCATCCGATGCAATCAACATCACCGTATAATTTCCAGGACTCGTATAGGTATGAGTAGGACTTGCTGCAGTTGAGGTATTTCCATCTCCAAAATCCCATACATAAGCAGATGCATCTATACTGCCATTGATAAAATTGACGGTCATATCTACACAACCCTTTGTCAAATCACCGGTAAAGGCAGCCTGCGGGCGGGTAACAGGAAGATCCTGCTGTATCTGATCGGTACAACCTGAGACATTATCTACAATTGTCAGGGTAATGGTATAGGTTCCGACTGTATTATAGGTATGGCTTGGATTGGCCTGAGTTGAAGTATTCCCATCTCCAAAGTCCCAGAGATAAGTGCTCGCATTGATGGAGTTGTCGAAAAAACTTACTGTCGTTGGTGGATCACAGGCTGCAGTTGGCGACATCAGGAAGGCCGCAACCGGTCCCTGAATTTGAATGTAATCCTGTCTTTCTATAGTATCTCTACATCCGTTTAATTCAACAATCAAACGAACATCAAAAAGGCCGGTATCCTGGTACTGATGTGTTGGATTTGGTTGATTAGAACCTGCTCCATCTCCAAAATCCCAATACCAGTCACTCACGTTTCCGGTAGTGAGATCCGTAAAATTGATTTGCTCATTTACACAAGCCGTACGAGGACTTGCACTAAAATCTGCATTGGGTCTCTCCCCTACTTCTATAGGAGCAAAAATCTCCTGATCCTGGCAACCACTGGCTGTAGTTACTGTCAGAGAAACCGTATAAAGTCCAACTGCGGTATAGACATGAGAAGGACTGGCCAATGAAGAGATCGTTCCATCACCAAAATTCCAGGCATAGGATACAATAGGATCGGAAGGAGAGGTACTCGTATTTATGAAGTTTACCGTCAAAGGCATACAGCCTTCCGTCGGTCCCACAATGAATTCTGCATCGGGAGCTCCCAATTGGACATAGTTTGGAATAGTAGCTGTTGACTGACAGCCATTCGTATTCGTTACCGTCAAACTGATGTCATAGAATCCAGGTGTTGAATAGGTCGTAATTGGATTCTGAGAAGGAGAAATGACTCCATTCCCCAAATCCCAGGACCAGGCAATCACATCCGTACTGGAATTATCTGTAAAATTGACCGTAAGAGGAATTTCACATCCTATATTATTGGTAGCGGAAAAAGCGGCCGAAGGAGCCGGATTCACTGTGATCAAATTCGTCTGTACCACTACATCATTACAACCTGCTGAATTGTTGGCCAATAAGCTCACCGAATATGTACCCGGAACGCCATAGGTATGATTAGGGTTGACATCTGTTGAGCTATTTCCATCCCCAAAGGTCCAGGTATAAGAATCAGCTCCTGTTGAACCATTGATAAAACTGACAACGGAACCTGCACAAACACTGGTACTGAGTGCTGTAAAATTCGCGATCGGTTGATCGATAATGACAAAATTGGGTTTTGTAACCAATTCCTGGCAGCCTCCCGGATCAGTAACAGTCAGAGAAACCGTAAAACTTCCATTCGTAGAATAGAAGTGTGAAGGATTCATTTGATTTGAAGTTGCACCATCCCCAAAATCCCATAGATAAGTATAGGTTGGATCAGCAGGGGTAACACTTGCCGTAAAATCAACCAGGAGTGGAGGTGCACAGCCCGTTTGTACAGGCGCACTGAAATCTACTGTCGCCAGTTCGGTAACCGTTATATAATCATTCCTGACCAGAGAATCCTGACAACCATTTACATCCTGAACAATCAGGGTGACTGTATAATCACCAGAAGACGCATAGGTATGCGTCGGATTTTGTGTATTTCCTAAATTACCATCACCAAAATCCCAGAGCCAGGAGGTCAAAGTTCCATCTCCCGGAGTAGTGCCATCTGTAAAGGTGACATCCAGCGGAGCACAACCGCTCGTTACATCAGCAGTAAAACCCGCCGTGGGATCACCAAAAACTGTAATGGTTTCCGTGTGGGTGTCTATATCCCCGGTCAATGTATCTCTGACCGTTAGGCTAATGGTATAAGTCCCGGGAGTGGTGTAAGTAGTAATAACCCCCGAATTGACCCGAGAGGTATTTCCATTCCCAAAGGCCCATAACCAGCTATTTACCGTGCCGGTGGATAGATCTGTACCTGTGACTGATAAAGGACTACATCCAGAAGTAGCTGACAGGGAGAAATTAGCATTAACTTGAGCATAGCTGTGTTGAATGCCTGCCATAGAAAAGAATACCCCCAACAGGAGTATCGTCTTCACTGAAGCAAATGCATTTCTCAATACTATTTTCATATCCGATTTATTAGGTAAAATTTGGTCTATCCTATTCGGTTTTACTTATTTCAATTGGTGGAATTTATCCTTTCAAAAGTACCAATTAGCCGTGATTCTTGGCAGCCCTATGTAAGTAATCGGCCTCCCTTGTTTGCGGAGGCTTTGGACCTTATGTAATGATGGATAGAGGAAGAGAAAGCGACAGGAAGTAACGTATTGGAGAAAATCATCATCCCTCTTATCCAGACAAACCTTCTAACTCACAGGCAATCAGACACTTGAAGGATTTATGATTTTAGGCTTTGTGAAATTGGTCCAAAAAAGAAGAGAAATATTTAGGCAAAGGAATGCAAAGTTCTGAATTCAGTTGTCTGGAGAGTATGTAGGAATGCTGGTTGCTTTAGCAGCATTATTCTGACATGAGCAGGTTATGCTCTATTAACACAGAAAAGCTTGGAAAAAAGTTACTGTGACCTGAAATTAGACGATTCGTCATAAGAATGAAAAAGCCCACATTTAATACTTTACAATGAGAAACAGCCTTATTACTATTATCAGTCTTGCCTTCTTCTTTAGCAGTTCTTTGTTATTCGGCCAGGAAGGTATGTACAACTTCGACAAAAGAATTGCTCCCAATGCAAATGGGATCAGCATAGAAATACAGGAAGAGGCTCAATATCTTGAAGCAGCCCTGAGAAGCAAATTCGAGAAGATTGGCCAGAAGAAACCCAAGAGCATGAAGAAAGGCTTGTATATGTATGAAGCCGTAGTCCTGTCCGAAGTCTCAGATGCGACCTTAAATTATTATTATCGCGTTGAGTCTTCAGGAAATAACTCTTCAAGTGTATCTCTATTCCTTTCCCCTGGAAACAATAACTTCTGGAGTTCAGAAAAATTTCCGGATGAGATGCGAAGAGCCGAGCAATTTTTATATGCCCTTGAAGTTGAAGTAGCAACTATCAAAGTGCAGGAAAAAATCCTTGCTCAGAAAGAATTGATTGAGAAAGAAGAAAAGGAGGAAAAGGATCTCCAGAAGGAGGAAGAAGATATGGTCAAAGAAATTGAAAAATTGGAAAAGCAGATAGAGGAGACCAAAAAAGCAATCCTGAAAAACCAGGACGATCAGGAGAGTCAGGCGAAACTTCTGGAAGGAGAAAGAAAAAAATTAGCCGAATTGATTAAAGAATTAGAATTGATTATCAAAAGATAATACAAAACTTTGTATATTGTGTGCTAATTTATTGTCAACCTTGAATCACGAAGAGTATTTAACTAGCGTGTATTGACTTTTAGCGGTGGCCGCCCGGTCACCGCTTTCTTTTTACAACTTTACCATTTAGGGAATTTACTCTTGCGGGGAGGATCAGGAACGACCAACAATTTGGACATCAGGTATTCATCCATAAAACCTCCATTTATCTTATAGGATTCACGTTTGGTCCCTTCGATTTGGAAACCCATTTTTCTATACAACGCAATCCCGGCCTTATTTTCAGTTTGAACCAGGAGCTCCAATCTTCGGACATCCTGTTTCCAGGCCCATTCTTCCAAAGCTTCAAAAAGCTTGGTTCCCCATCCCTGAGCTCGGTAAGCCTCCAAAACACCTATTCCGATAAGAACCGTATGCCGGACACGTCGGTACTTTTCGCCAAAAGCTCCACACCATGCAACCAGTTTGTCCCGATCTTCAACAACAAAAATGATCTGATTATCGGAAGCTTCAATTTCCCGAATTTCATCCATTTGCTCAAATATCCCCGTCTTACGTTCACCTTCCTCCAACAACACATAAGGAGATTCACGTTCGAGTTGAGAAAGCAACTCTATATAAGCTTCTGCATCGGTAATGTGAATCTCTCTCAGGTTCATACAATAAAATCAAATAAATTAGTCTTAGGGAAAGGATCGTTATCATGAATAAGATACAAAACTTCGCTCAGATAATCCGTCTTATAGCCGTCTCTTGTTGCTTTTTTTTCGGGAGCTGCACAGAAAGAGAATTGAGTGAAAAAGATAAAGCTCCCATTGAGTATGTAGATCCCTTCATGGAGAAACAATCTTTAGCCTGGGAAAATTCAATTCGTGAATTAAAAGAAAGCGTTCCTGCTCCCGAAATCCCTCTGCTTGGCCTTCCTTTTGGCCAAACCCATTGGACTTTCCAAAATTCCCCTGACTACAAAGATTGCCTCGGAGATTTTAGCTACCCAATGGATAGCATCCTTTCGATCAGGCCTACTCATTGGAACCTCAAACGTTGCTTTGCAGACTATGGTACATTTAAGCTAAGATTAGGAAACCAAAGCAAAGACAAATCTTTCCCTTTTCGAGCCCAGGCACTTAATAAAGATTTTGGAGGGCCTGTGTCATTTCAGGGAAATCTACCGGAGTTAAATAGCACATTGGAATTTGCCATTAGTAGCAGATCCGCATTATTTCAACTCAATTCCCTCAAAAAGGACACCCTGGTCCTGGGCATTAGCCCACATACAAGCAGTAGCTATACAAAAATCAATTTTTACCCTGCCTCTGGAGAAATTTGGGTTCAGGATTCAATGCCTGCATTATTCCCCGGCTTAAACATGTATTACCTGATCCAGACAAATAATATATATACAGGCTATGGGATCTGGCAAGCCCGACTCAAAGAGCCCAAAGAGACACAATTGATCAGCACAAATCCCGATGCAGGATTTTATATTGAATTTCCGCTAGACAGCTCAGAAAGTCTCCAATTCAAAATTGCAGGATCCTATTGGGACCTACAGGATGCACGATTACATCTCAAAAAAGAAATTCCGGATTGGGATATAGCGGGCGTAAAAGAAAGAGGTAGAGCAAGTTGGGAGGAGCTATTAGGCAGGATATCCATTGAGCAAAAGGACCAGATTTCTCCTCAAGAAATCCAAAACTTTTACCAAAGCCTCTTCTGGGCAAGTTTAGTTCCCCGAACTTTTAGTGGAACAGATGGGCTTTATCCTTCTTTTTCAGGTGAAAGAATTCCCGAAAGAAAGGAAAGCGGCAATTTTTATGGAGACCTGAGTATGTGGGAGAATGGGAATTCCCCTCAGGAAAAATTCCTCCATCTGCTATTCCCTGAGAATAAAGAAGATATCCATTTTTCAAAGGAACATGATGCGATTCGGCCTTCCTCTGATTTGGATAGCTCTGGTTTTGGTGGGGGAAATATGAATCTGGCAGAAAAAGCAAGTCTCGAGGTCTTGCGTTATTTAGGATTAAAAGCCCTGGATACTGATGTAGAATATCTTGGTCTGCAAAAGCCTGTATTTACTTCCTGGGTTTTGAATAAAGCTAAGCCAAATGAATTTCAGTTCAGCTGTGATTGCCCCGCAGAGGGGTCCGCAGGAGTCAGTTCAGTTACTTTCAATGGAAAGAAGTTGGAAAACCTGAAAATAAAGATTTCCGATATCCTCCAGGGAGGGAAATTGGAAGTTATCTGCGAATAAAACGTTTATTTATAATTTGAATCAAGGGGATTGCCGCACCCTAAATCAGGGCTCACAATAAAAAAAATCTTGGATGTCTAACTTTGATTTCGAGCAAGCCTAGCCCAGTTCCTCTCTCTTGAAAAAAGGAGGTCGTACAACTTCTGCCTTTACCGCTTTCTTACGGATCATCACTTCTATCTCAGTACCCGCCTTGCTATGCTCTATCGGCACATAGCCCATACCAATACCGATATTCAGGGCAGGACTCATAGATCCAGAACTTACCTTTCCAATGATTTCTCCATCTTTGGCCAGTTCGTAATCCTTGCGTGGGATACCTCTTTCAGTCATCTTAAAAGCAACCAGCTTACGCTTTAATCCCTCAGCTTTCAATTTAGAGATAGCTTCCGAGCCATTGAAAGGTCCCTTCTTCAATTTGGTGATCCAGCTCAAACCAGCCTCCAGTGGAGAGGTGGTATCATCGATATCATTTCCATAGAGCATATAACCCATTTCCAGGCGTAGGGTATCTCTAGCACCCAATCCAGTAGGAATCAAGCCAAACTCTTCTCCTGCAGAAACAATATCATCCCACATGCGCTTGGCATGCTCATTATAAATAAATACCTCAAAGGTTCTTTCACCTGTATATCCGGTAGTCGCAATCAGGGATTTCTCTGCCCCATTGAAGGTTCCTTTGCGGCACTCGTAGGTACCAAATTCACTGAGATCCCAATCTGTCAATTTTTGAAGAGCCGCTTCAGCCTTTGGACCAGAAACTGCCAGTAGAGAAGATTGCTCAGAAATATCGATCAGCTCTGCACCTATACCTTTATTAGTGTCAACGATCCAGTCCCAGTCTTTTTGGATATTGGCAGCATTCGCCACGATCATATATTGATCATCCTTGATCTGATAAACAATGATATCATCAATAATCCCGCCTTCATGGTTTGGCATGCAGGAATACTGCGCCTTGCCCGCATAGAGCTTGGATGCATCATTGGACGAAACCTTTTGGATCAACTCCAAAGCTTTTGGGCCCCGAATAATAAACTCTCCCATATGAGAAACATCAAATATTCCGGCAAAATTTCTCACCGAAAGGTGTTCCTCTTTGTCAGAGGTGTATCGGACAGGCATATCATAACCTGCAAAAGGGATCAACTTGGCGCCCAGCGCTTTATGGGTATTGTATAGTTCAGTTTGCTTTGACATATTTCTAAGGGGTCTGAGTGATAGAACGCAAATTTATATAAACCCCTCGAACATACCAGTCCGAAATCGATTTCTTTAGGATTTTGTCTCCTTTTGCTCATCTCTCAGCAGACGAAAAAGGCTGTAAGTATCTTGTGAATTCTCATAAGATAAATTATCCTATTTTTCCAATATTGCCCCCTCTACCAAGAATACTTAAGCTTCCTGTGGGTAAAATTCTCCAATTGATAGATGCCTTTTTAGGCGATAGACGCAGCTTTATGCGGGGTTCCTTTCTCTTGGGAGCCGCGGCCTCTGCTGTTGAGGGATTTACCTTACCTCAACTATTCCCCGGATTCATAGATTCTTCCATAGTAAGAATTTGCATGGTCCTACTTCAATGTTTAGCAGTCATCTTCACCTTCAGAAAAGATTGGGAAAGGTACAATCCCTATTTCTTTTCTGTGATTTTACTCATGGCCATCTGGATAAACGGAAGTCTGTATTTCAATGGGCTAAACGAACGCCTCGAAGTTTGGATATTTGTTGCCTTATTTGCCTGGGGATATTCTATCGGCAACAGAAAAATGATGCATTATCAGCATCTATTTTACCTGATAAGTACACTCGTTACCCTTTATTTCATTGAAGCAACAACGGAGGACAGAATAGGATTTCTGAGTTTGTTTCTGGTCGTTTTTGGAGTCTCTTATCTTATCCTCTACAGTCTGATAAAGAACCGGGAAGATTTGTTGCAGGTTAATGCAGAATTACAAAAAGCCCAACTGGTTTCGGAGAAAGCTCAAGCCATGGCCAATATGGGGAGTTGGGAGTTCGATATCAAAAACAACCTACTCCGGGGTTCTGGCCAGCTATATTATCTCCTGGAAATTGATAATTGCAGACCACTTGAGAGAGATGATGTCATTCAATCTTTCTCCGAAGAAATGCGCAAAGAGGTTACAGCAGCAGTTCAAAAATGTATCCTTTCCGGCATCCCTTTTGACCTGAAGGGAGCGATTACGACCTTCAAAGGCAACCATAGATATGTAAGGTTTACAGGATATGGAGAGTATGAAGAAGGGCTCATCAACAGGATTTATGGAGTTTGCCAGGATATCACGACAGAATTTATAGCAGAGCAGGAATTACTCAAGGCTAAGGAAGATGCTGAGCAAGCCAATCTCGCCAAGTCTCAATTTCTCTCTGTGATGACGCATGAGATCCGTACGCCCATGAATGCAGTGATCGGATCTACACATCTCCTCTTTCAGGATCAACCCAGAGAGGATCAGATGGACACGCTTCAAACCCTGCAATATTCCGCAGAAAGCCTCCTCTACCTGATCAATGACATCCTTGATTTTTCAAAAATTGAAGCCAGTGGTATAGAATTGGAACGTGTATCCTTCCACTTACCAGGCAAGTTGCAAAATATCATCAATACCTTCGCCTATCAGGCACAGGAAAAAAGACTGGATTTACGTGCTGAAATTCTGGAACCTCTCCCCCATTGGGTGAAAGGCGATCCTACTCGACTGGGACAAATCATCACTAATCTAGTGGGCAATGCCCTGAAGTTTACAGAAGAAGGAGAAATTGTCGTACGGGTAAGGAGGTTGAAAACGGAAGGAAAGATCGAGTGGATCAAAGTTGAGGTTACCGATACGGGCATAGGAATTCCCGAAGAGAAACTAGAGCATATCTTCGATCAGTTTACGCAAGCCCAATCAGATACCACCCGCAAATACGGAGGGACTGGCCTGGGGCTCGCTATTAGCAAAAAGCTCCTGGAACTCATGGGCTCAGAAATCAAAGTGATGAGTCGGGTCGGGGTTGGAACTACCTTTTATTTCAATATCCCACTTGAATTGGGAGAAGAGATAGCTGAAACAAGTTTTATTCCTTCTAGCCATGCTGTTGAAGTCGAGCATCAAGGCGATCTGAAAATTCTCCTAGCAGAAGACAATGTCGTCAATGTAAAGATTGCTTGTAAATTTCTCGATAAATGGGGCTTTGAAACCACCGTTGCCAAAAATGGGCAAGAAGCAGTCGATGCCATTCAGCGGGAACACTTCGACCTCATTCTAATGGACCTGCAAATGCCGGTTATGGGAGGCATAGATGCTTGCCGTGAAATCCGAGCCCTGGGGTACACCTTACCAATAATTGCCTTGAGTGCTGAAGTCTCTGAGCAAGTGCGGGACAAAGTCATCAATGCTGGCATGAACGATTATTCCAGTAAGCCTTTCGTCCCCAAAGACCTCAAGCAAAAGATCCTTTCCTATGCCTCCAAAGTGAAGAGCTAGGCTTCGTTTCTTTCCCTCCTCTTTTTCTCGTAAATTTCCCTTCTTATTGAGAAGATGGACCTCTTTCAGCCACATATTCCGGCTTCCTCTCATCTGGCCCCTTTGGCCGAGAGAGTCAGGCCCCAAAGTTTGGAACAAGTAATTGGGCAAACCCATTTGCTCAAGGAAGGTAGCCCCTTTCGTCGGGCAATTGACGCTCAAAGAATTCCCTCCATGATTTTTTGGGGGCCTCCGGGGATTGGCAAAACTACTTTGGCACAAATCATTGCTCAGTCTGCTGATAGACCCTTTCGTCAATTGAGTGCAGTAGGCTCAGGAGTAAAGGACGTGCGAGCCGTAATCAAATTTGCAGAAGGCAGACCCGGGACCATCCTGTTCATAGATGAGATTCATCGCTTCAATAAGTCGCAACAGGATTCTTTATTGGGCGCAGTCGAAAAAGGGCGTATTACCCTCATCGGCGCAACCACAGAAAATCCAAGTTTTGAAGTTAATGCGGCTCTTTTATCTCGTTGTCAGGTCTATACCCTCCAGTCTTTGAGTCTGGAAGAAGTACAAGAACTCTTGACCTATGCCATAGAGAAAGATGTGGTGCTTTCTGAACGAGATATCGAATTGAAAGAAATTGACGCCATATATAAGATAGCAGGAGGGGATGCACGAAAGAGCCTGGCTTTATTGGAAATCTTTGTCAATACCTTTGATGAAGATGAAAAAATTGTGCTAAATAATGAGGCCTTGATGGCCGCAGCTCAGGAACATGTAGCCCTCTATGACAAAAGCGGAGAGCAACATTATGACATCATTTCGGCCTTTATAAAATCCATCCGGGGAGGCGATCCCAATGCAGCCGTTTATTATCTGGCTCGTATGCTGGACGGTGGAGAAGACATCAAGTTTATTGCGCGTCGCCTCATCATCCTGGCATCAGAAGATATCGGCAATGCTAATCCCAATGCTCTCCTTCTGGCCAATGCCTGTTTCCAATCTATCAATGTGATCGGTATGCCGGAAGGCCGAATCATTCTTTCTCAATGCGCCACTTATCTCGCAAGCTCTGAGAAAAGTAATGCCGCATATACAGCCATCAATGAGGCTATGCGATACGTAAAAGATGCTCCTACCCATCCCGTTCCCCTTCATCTAAGAAATGCTCCGACCAAACTGATGAAGAATATGAACTATGGGAAAGGCTATAAATATTCCCACGACTTCGACGGAGAAAAAGATCACCAGGAATTTCTGCCCGAAGAAATGAGTGGAAAGACCTTCTACCGTCCCAAGGATATTGGATCGGAGAAAAAGATACGCAAGTATCTCGATGATAAATGGGGTAAGAAATACAAAGACTGACAGCCAGGCGCTATGCATACACAAGATCGGATCGTTTTGGATCAGGCTTCTATAGCCTTGGGCTCTCAGATATTTTTTGAAAACTTTTCCTGGAGATTAAAACCAGGAGAACATTGGGTAATCAGTGGAAATGCGGGCACAGGAAAATCTTTTCTAGCAGAAGCACTTGCACAAAAGCACAGATTGATTTCTGGTTCCCGCACTTATCCTTTCCTCGGCGATAATCCCAGCTTTGATGAACGACAAGCTGCTATCCAGATGATCTCTTTTATGGATACGGGTCGACTTTTTCGGAGTGTAAACGCCGTTCATTATTATCAACAAAGATATAATGCCTTTGATTCGGATGGACATCTGACAGTCAGGCAGTATTTGGAACATGGAGGTTTTGACATCCGTAAGCATGAAGGCCTGCTTCAGTCCATTGGTATATTTGACCTACTCGAACTGGAGCGTATCAAATTGTCAAGTGGGCAGACCAGGAAGATGTTGCTCTGCAAAGTGATGCTAAAGGAGCCCAAGATTCTCATTCTCGACAATCCCTATATAGGTCTGGACACCGGAAGTCGTCAATTTCTAAATGAGCTATTAGATAATTTAGTCGAGACACAAGATATCAGCCTGGTTCTGGCTGGCCACTATCGGGATTTACCCAAAAGCATCAATCATCGTCTGCATATTTATCCAAATAAAAAAATTGAAGCTGGCCCACTGAAAAATTTCCTAAAAAAGAAGGATAATCCTTCTATCAATGAGGAAGCCCTGACCCAAATAAAAAAGAAGTACCAAGAATCAGAACAGGCAGAAACCTTCGATTCCATCATCCGATTTGAGGAGGTAAATATTCAATATAAGGACAAGCAAATTCTCAAGGACTTGAATTGGGAAGTGAAAGCCGGAGAGAAATGGCGAATCATCGGGCCGAATGGTTCCGGGAAATCCACTTTGCTCAGCCTCATTTATGCGGACAATCCCCAGGCCTATGCAAACTCGATTTTCTTGTTCGACCAAAAAGTAGGAAGTGGCCAAAGCATCTGGGACGTAAAAAAACGAATCGGATTTACTTCTCCTGAACTCCATGCCTATTTTGATAGAGATATTTCTGCCTGGGAATTGGTTTTGACCGGCATGACGGATACTTTCTACCTGAAAACAAAAGCTCAAGAAAAAGACAAAGAGTTGGCTCGACTGCTTTTTCAATATTTTGAATTGGAAAGCATCATTGACCAATCCTTCGAAAGACTATCAACCGGAACTCAGCGTTTGCTCTTACTTATTAGAGCCCTGGTCAAAGCAGCGCCTGTGCTTTTACTGGATGAGCCTTTTCAGGGATTGGATGAAATCAGCATTTACAGGAGTAGATATTTGCTGGATAAAGTCCTGTCGGAGCGACATACGCTTCTCTTTATCTCGCATTTTCAGGAAGAAGCGCCGGATTGTGTGGATCTGGAGTTGGGATTATGAGGAAAGGTAGCGCCCGATACTCACCTCTTTCAGAAAATCTTCTTTTCCTCCGCATACATACTCTGCCATCTTTTTCGAAAAGTAAGGAGAAAGCAAAACGCCTTTGGTTCCAAAGCCTCCAAAATAATGAAGGTGATCATGCGCAGGGTGAGTTCCTAATACCGGTCGCCGATTAGGCGTAGTAGGTCGAATCCCACTTCTTTGTTCCAGGACTTTGTAAGGAACTTTGAGGGCCTTTTCCAGATGAAAACAGATTTCTTCTTTGCCTGATTGTGTGGGATGGGGATCGTCAAATTGATTTTTATAAGTCGAGCCACAGATGAACTTTTGATCTCCCTGAGGGATGAGATAAACTTTTTTAGACAGAACAAAAGGAATCCGAAGATCAGGGATTTCGAGCAATAATACTTCTCCTTTATTGGGAATAATCGGGAGTTCAGAAAAAAGGGAAATATCCTTACTTCTGTATCCCGAACAGAAAATGATCTCATCAAATGTACCAAAATCGCCATAGGTCATCTTCCCTAAATCCAGCCCTGCTTCCTCAAAAGCTACATACTGAATTTCCAGTTGGAATTGATCGACGAGAATTTGCTGCAAGCGCTCCAGGAAATGGGGGATATCCAACCAACCGCATTGCTTGATCATGATGCCTCCCAGGGGATTTTCTATATAGTCTGAGTATTGAGGAAAGGAGAGAAAATCTGCCCAGTCTTTATAGGCATCTTCTTCAGACCTTGCAGTCCATTTGTTGTACTCTTCTGCCGTTTTAAAAGGTCGGTAAATGAGGCTGTCGTGGACGAAAGATTTCAGTTCTTGGAAAACGGGAATTTCGAGAAAATTGCGGAGTTCAGGGACCAGGGCATCGGCCATCCAGGACTTAGCTCCGAAGCGACCCGTAATAACATTGAAGAGTCCGGCAGCTACTGCTGAAGCCGCATGGGGATCTCTATCATCCAGAAGGACTACTTCCTGCTCTTTTAGGCAAAGTCGAGCAGCCAGCATGCTACCGGCCAGTCCACCACCAACAATCAGGAATCTCTTGCGCTCCATAAGCTTAGGATTGAACTACAGCATCTCCCAAATAACCCAGGAGATATTTTGCACATCTTTCTGAAGCCCCTTCATTGCCCAACTTCTCTCTCAGGTCCTCATAATCATCTAGAAGCTTTGACCTATGCCCTTCATCCATCAAGAGCTCCAGTTGAGCTTTCAAGTTCGCTACATTGAATTCTCCCTGGATCAATTCTTTGACCGCAAGGCGATCCAGAATGAGATTGACCAAAGAGATGTATTTCACCTTAACCAGTCTTTTCCCTATTTGATAGGAAATGAAAGAGCCTTTGTAGCAAACGACCTGAGGTACGCCGTGAAGAGCTGTCTCCAGAGTAGCCGTTCCAGAAGTAACCAATGCAAAATCTGCTTCTTCCAGAATCTTATAGGTTTGCTTCATCCGCAGCTCGACCGGTTTATTTCCGATGATATCTTTATAGAAAGCTTCTGTTTTAGAAGGAGCTCCTGCAACCACAAAATCATAGCCGGGGAAATGATGTGTCATATTGAGCATGACGGGAAGCATACGTTTGATCTCCTGCGACCTGCTTCCTGGCAATAATGCTATGGTTTTGCTCTCTTTTTTGTCCGCTGGCTTATAGGTCAATTCATCTAATAGCGGATGACCTACAAAATCAACTTCAATGCCTTCTTTAGCATAAAAATCTTTCTCAAAAGGCAAGATCACAAACATCCTATCTACGTATTGACGGATGATCTCTTTGCGTCCTTTTTTCCAGGCCCAGAGTTGAGGCGAGATGTAATAGTAAACCGGCAAGCCCAACTCTTTGAGGAAGGGAAGCATGCGCAAATTGAAGCCGGGATAATCCACCAAAACGACTGCATCAGGTTTCCAGATACGAATGTCTGCTTTCACCTTTTTGAACAGGCGACGAATGGTAGAAAGGTTTTTCAGCACTTCCCAAAAGCCCATGAAATTGATGTCCTTGATATGGGCGATCAATTCAGTGCCCGCATCAATCATCTTGTCCCCTCCTACTCCACGGGTTTGCAAGCTGGGTAGCTGGGCTTTCAAAGCCCTGACCAGGTTCTTGCTGTGAAGATCTCCAGAATCTTCTCCGGCTATGAAATAGAGCTTCATATTTCGAGCGTCCACTCAGACAAAGAAGGAAGGTCCTGATGTCTGGTCATGTCGCGATTTATAGGTGTTACGGAAACATAACCCGCTTCGATGGCATGTATATCCGTCCCATTGTTTTTGTCCGTCAGTACAAATTCTCCGGTCATCCAGTAGTACTTTCGTCCAAAAGGATCTACCCTTTCGTCAAAACCTTCTGTCCAACGACCTTCTGCCTGGCGGGTCACCTTGATTCCTTTGAGTTTGTCCAAAGGTAAATCAGGTATGTTTACATTCAGACACTGGCCGGCAGGCATTTTCTGCTCCAGTGCTTCTTTGATAATGATACGCGCAATAGCTTTGGCTGCGCTCATATCTGCATCATGCTGAAAATTGCAAAGAGAGAAACCAATGGAAGGAATGTCCTGAATGGCTCCTTCTCGGGCAGCGGACAGGGTACCAGAATAAATAGTACTAACAGAAGTATTGGCCCCGTGGTTGATGCCTGATATGATTAGGTCAGGCGCCCTATCCAGTAAAACGCCTGTTGCTAGTTTTACACAATCTGCGGGCGTACCATTGATCGCAAAGCCGTGCAAACCTCCGGGCAAATCTTCTTCATAAACCCGCAAAGGTTTGCCGATGGTAATTGCATGTCCCATACCACTTTGGGCACTGTCAGGAGCAACAATACTGATGTCGCCCAGCTCGCTGGCAATCTCTGCCAGATTCAGGATACCGGGTGCCAGTATCCCATCGTCATTGGATATAAGAATATGTGGTCTCGTTTTCATTGAGGCAAAGATAGGACTCAGCCCTTTGAGTCACCAATGCCTTTCTCATATTCTTTATCAGGAACCAGGTGCAGCTGTAATCCTTGGCAAGAAATAGTCGAGCACACAAGCCATTCCATCTCCATTTGAATGAAAGACTACATAGAGTTTATGCATACCCTCTACCGACTCAATAGCCATAGGTACCAGAACCGGATCGAAGTCCAGACTCGTCTCTATTTCCTTTCTGCCAATTACTTTCCCATCAGGAGCATCAATTCTGAACTCTATACTTCCTCCATCCATGAACATGGAGTTGGCGATAGCCATAAGGTCAAAGGATTGGATACCAGTGAAGTCAAAAGCTTCATATTCTGCATATCCCTGATCCCGTCCGATCAAAATCTCCATGGGCTCATCGATCATCCCTTCTGCCATCTCAGGGGTAACTTCAAATTTCATCACCTTTTTGAGGCTCTTTGCGCTCTCCGCATGGATTTTGGGATATTTTAGGATAAGGGTTTCTCTTCCGGTCAAAGGTCCAATCTCCACTCCTCCCTTATCCGTATAGCTGGCCATGAGGACATATACTGCTTCTTCATTTTCTTCTTTGAAATCAGGAGCAAGGCTTCCACTCAATGGCTGTGATGGCATCGCAATTTCTCCTTCCAAAGAAAGAATGTAGCGAATCATTTGTTCGGCTTCTCCTGTGGATACATGAGGATGGGCAGCCATCGCCAATTGGCCCCATACACCATTGCCTCCCTTGATCACCTTTTGGGCCAGATTCTTAATAGCTGTATCATCTCCTTTATAACGCTTGCTAATCTGAGTATATGTGGGTCCGACAGATTTTTCTTTTTCCTGATGACAGGCCTTACAGTTATAATTTGAGATCAATTGTTTACCTATCAGGGCCGTTGATTTTTCCATCATGGCTTCATGCCCCAGGCTGATTTCATTGATATCAAATCCTTTCGCCAGATAATCCATACTAACGGTAATGGCCGAAGGATTGCTTTCCACGATATTTCCATCTTCCTCATCAGATACTTCAACTTCATACTCCAGATTTTGGCCCTCAAAATAGAAGGAACGATTACCTGCAATATTCCACTTGATCTCTGGAAGTGCATTTCCTACCATTACCTGAAAGCTTGATTGATGTACCAGTCCGTCCGGATCGGAAACTTTGAGTTTCACATTATAAGTCCCTGCCTTTTCAAAGGTAAAGCGAGGATTGGCCTCCGTACTCTGCACTTCATCCGAAGTAAAACTCCAGGCATAAGTGAGTACATCTCCATCATAGTCTATAGAATTTTCTCCTTTAAACTGTAGATTGAGCGGCAGGCCACCGATGCTTTTTTCCGCCTCGATTACAGCTACCGGTTCGCGATTACCTGAGCTATATTCGATATGGACCAGTCGGGCATCAGTATTCTGGGCGAACCAGTTTGTCCCATACTCCAGCATCCACATATCACCATCTGGTCCGAAGATGATGTCTACCGGATTATTAAATTTCATATTCGGGAGAAAGGGCTCCATCCGAAGCATCTCACCATTTTCATCAAAACTGATGGCCATGATCCAGCCCCTCATCCAGTCATAGGCAAAGAATTTTCCATCATAGTATTCTGGATATCTATAGGGGTTTTCAGGATAATCTTCCAGATAAAACACAGGTCCAGCCATGGCATTTCGTCCACCATCTCCCACTAAGGGAAATTCAGGAGAAGCTGAATAAGGATAGTAAACCATTGCAGGCTGAGCAGGAGGTAATTCCTGGGCTCCTGTATTATTGGGTGAATTATTGATCGGTTTCAAAGGATCATAAGCAGCCAGAGAAAGGCTGTCCGCAAAATCAAACTCATTATAGGCTTTATTGTCTCCTACGAAATAGGGCCAACCAAAAAAACCAGGGCCTTTGGCTCGATTGATTTCATCATGCCCTTGCGGTCCTCGATTCTCCATAGGATTTCCCGCATCTGGCCCTACATCTCCCCAAAAAAGATCTCCTGTATGCTGGTCTATACTGATACGATAAGGATTTCTACAACCCATCACATAAATCTCCGGTCTACCTTCTGATCCGTCAGCAGCGAATAGATTACCTTCCGGGATTTCATATCCATCGGCAGTAGGTCTGATACGCAAAATTTTCCCTCGGAGGTCATTGGTATTAGAAGAAGATTTCTGGGCATCAAAAGGTCCTCTTCCTTCCCGCTCATCGCTAGGCGAAAATCCATCTGACTCACGAGGACTGGTATTGTCGCCTGTTGAGATAAAGAGATTCCCATTGGGACCAAACTCCAAAGAGCCTGCTGCATGACAACATTCTTGCCTTTGGGTAGGAATTTCAATGATTACTTGTTCTGATGCCAAATCCAGTTCTCCGTCCTTATAGATAAAGCGAGAGACGTGCTGCTTGGCTTCCTCTCCGGGAGGCGAATAGAAAAGATATATTTGATTGGTCTCAGCATATTTGGGATCAAGTGCCAATCCCAGCAAACCATCTTCATGTCCGAAATGGACATCCATTTCCTTTACCAATCGTAATTCTTTGGTCTTGGGATCATATTCTTTGACGCCTCCTCTTCTTTCTACAAAAAGGATTTTGCGATTAGGAAGCATCACCAATTCCATCGGTTCGAAGAGATTCTGTGCATGAACGATCTTGCGGAAGCGATTTTCTTCTGGAGCAGCCGTTGCCAAATCAAAGTTTACGGGCTGACCTTCTCCTGCTACATATTGGATTCCTCCCCAAAGCAATTTGAGGAATTCAGGTTCCTGATAGCTTTCCTTGGTATGTCCAAAACCAGTATAAAAAGTACGGCCACCATCGTATTCTTTGTACCAGGTAATGGGATGTTCTTCTCCATTTTCTCCACCTCCATAAGAACTTTCATCCAAATTGATCAGCACATTGATATCCGGGTCTATGGCTTTGTAATTGTACCACTCATCTGTACGCTTCATATCCGTAGGTAATCCCTCTGTAGCAGGATGTCCCTGGTCAAGCACCTTCATGCTGGCTTCGCGAACATTGGGATTGTTGGGATGGCTTTTGAAATAACCACCTACCAGGCCTCCATACCAGGGCCAATCATATTCGGTATCAGCCGCCGCATGGATTCCCAGCCAACCTCCTCCGGCTTGTATAAACCGATTGAGTTCAATTTGCTGAGTCTGATCAAGTATATCTCCTGTGGTATTCAGGAAAATGATGACATTATATTTTTGGAGTTCTGTTTCCGTAAAAACCGCAGCATCTTCTGTAGCAGCTACGGAAAAGCCTTTTTCCTCTCCCATCTTTTTGATGGCCTCAATTCCGGGCTCTATGGATTCGTGTCGAAAGCCCTCCGTTTTGGAGAAAATGAGCACCTTGATTTCTCCGGTATCTCTGAGGAAGAAGAATGCAGCTGCTGCTATTGCTCCCAAGATGGCGAGAACGATTAAAAACTTTTTCATTTAGGTAGACGTGAGTATAGGTCCTTTATATTCATACTAAATTACTGCGGTTTTTGGGATTAAGCAACGGAGGTCTTGGGGTGCAGGAGTTATTATCCATGATAAACACCAACACAACAACACATTTTTTCATAAACTCCTTGCCATACCCAGAACTTCTATGTATACTTGCGTATATACATAGAACTACAAGGTATGGATAAGATATCTAAAGATTTAACAGCCGCCAGCTCTATCCCTGTCATATTGGGCATCCTCAGTAAGGGAGAGAGTTATGGATACGAAATCATTCAGGAGGTAAAATTACTTTCGAGTGATAAGATCACCTGGACTGATGGCATGCTTTATCCGGTTTTACACAAACTGGAAAAGAAAGGCCTGATCAGTTCTCAATGGAAAGCGGGAGAAAATGGCAGGAGGAGAAAATATTATCAGATTACTAAATCAGGCAAAAAAGCCCAGGAGCAGGAGATTCAGCAATGGAAGCTCATCAATGGGATGCTTGATAAGCTTTGGAAAGCCCATTTAAGCTAACTCCTATGAAAAGCTAATACATTTTTCTATAGATCAATCCTTGTGAATGGAATTTCAAAAGGGCCCTAAATAAAAAACTGATTGCCTGGAATTGAGTAGACTTCCAGCTGAGAATTTTAAACAATTATTATTCAACTCATTGAACAACATATTGTGATCGAATCACGAGACGATTGCATCATCCTTCCAATTTTATGAAAGACCCCGATTCTTTTTCGATAAAACTTGCACTCCATTCTTTACGCAGCAGACTTAGCAAAAGCGGAGCCTTTACCTATGACAATATCAATGAACTGGAAAGTCATGTGAGGGATGCCTACGAAATAAATCGCGAAGATCACTCAGACCAAAAAGCCTATGAATTGAGCCTGGAAAGTCTGGGAGATACCGAAAAACTGATAGATCAATATTATCAGGCCAACCAGAAAAATATCTGGATCAACTATTTCTGGATCATTTCGCTCAGCTTGATTTTCTGGACTTTGATCTCAAGCTTTTTCAATACCTTATACATCAATACTTTTATCCATCTGGGAAGTAATTTTTCACCAGAAATGGCAAATTTTCTTCTTTATGGATGTAGTGTAGGCCTGAGCGTATTATTTCTGTATGTCCTCTTCCAATTTAAAAACCTTGCCTTCAGGCTATACAACAAAATTATACCTGTACTTATAAAACGACCGGCATTCTTTGTGGTAGGGATTTTACTATTGCCCTTGCCGGTTTTATTCCAGATTGGATTATCTTCCCTTCTGGGAACTCCGGGCAGTAGCTCTGTTTCAACTGGGTGGCATATGTTAATCTGGAAGTTTTCATTCTATCTTTCGCCCGGTATACTCCTTTTCAAAGAGCTTTGGAACTATAGAATATTGGGGGAGAAAAATCTGGAAAGCAAATTGAACCTACGGCTTAAACTCTGTGTCTTGGCAGGAGCATTTTTATACGTTTTACTTAAACTTACTACTGGAATCCTGGGTGATGGCAGCATTTTTTTGATGAAATACCTCGGACTTCCCCTTAGCACCGAACTGATGAGTGGGATTTCGATTGGGCTGGTAAGTTTATGCTGGATCGGTGGAATAGTTTACCTCTATACCAAGCCGCATAACAGTCTCCCTGCCATCAGCCATTCCATAAACAAAAGCAGAAAAAACTTCAGCATTTACTTCCTTAGCTTAATACTACTCATTTTCCCTGCATTTATCCTGACAGGGCTTATGCAGTCCACGATGCTGAAAGCCGCTGAATTGGGAATGTTCAAATATCATCAGGCATTGGGGCTGCAGGTCATTTTGACAAATATGGCATTTATCCTCTGCCTACTCTGGTCATACAGAAGGGTCAAAAATCAGAAATTGATCGCCTGGGTATAAAGCTTACCAAAGGTGATGGACATGCTCACGTACATGTGTATCATAAACCTTGAGCACATCTTCCATCGCCAATTCAGGTAAGGCTGGAATTTCAGAAGCCATGACATTGGAGAGTACCTGGTCTACAGAACTTGCGCCAGGAATCACACAGGAAACGGCCTCATGCATGAGGATCCATCTCAGCGCATGTTGGACCAGGTATTCTTCCCCAAAAAGGCGGATATATTCTTTCACCACCTTCAATCCCAGGGCATAATCGACTCCTGAAAAGGTTTCCCCTTTATCAAAAGCCTCGCCATTGCGGTTGAAGTTTCGGTGATCGTGCTCGCCAAATTTGGTATCAAGGTTCATTTTCCCGGAAAGCAGCCCACTGGCCAGAGGAACGCGAGCAAGTATGCCCACATTGGCTTTTTGTGCGGCTGCAAAAAATTCCTCAGCTGGTTTCAGGCGAAAGAGATTAAAGATGATTTGAACCGTAGCCACATTGGGAAATTTAATGGCTTTCATCGCTTCCTCGACTTTTTCAACACTCACTCCATATCTTCTGATTTTTCCCTGTTCACGCAGGTCATCCAAAATCCCAAAGACTTCAGGACGCTCAAAGACTTCTGTTGGAGGACAATGAAGTTGAATGAGGTCGATGGTATCAATTTTCATTCGCTGCAAACTTTCCTCCACAAATCGGGTGATATTTTCCCGATTGTAGCCATCGGCATTATGCGGGCTCAATCTTCGGCCACATTTACTTGCAATAAATACTTTTTCACTGGTTTCTTTGACGGCTTTAGAAACCGCCTGCTCACTCAATCCATCTGAGTATACATCCGCTGTATCTATGAAGTTGACTCCATTGTCTATAGCTGTGCGGATAATTTCATTTGCACGTTTTGGATCAAAGGGCTGCCCCCATTTGCCACCTACTTGCCAGGTGCCAAGGGATACATCCGAAATTTTCCATTTGGTTTTGCCGAGGGTTCTGTAGTTCATTGAAGGTTTTTTTGAGTAAAGCGTCCCAAAACTACGGATTTTTCCTCAATCAGATCATGGCCCGTGATTTTATCTCGAGGTATTTATTGATGGTATTGACTGTGAGGCTTTGTGGGGGTGAAAGGATGGATATAATTCCATTCCTTTCCAACTCTCTAACAATTTGTTGCTTTTCGAAGGCAAAATTTTCCCCGATGGATTTGATGTAAATCTCCTCGGTGTTTTTAGGATTTGACTCAAGCAATCCACTGAGTTCGGTATTCTCAAAAAACACGACCACCAACAGATGGTTTTTAGCGATTTTTTGTAAGTAAGGCAATTGGCGCCTCACGGCAGTCAGGGTTTCAAAATTGGTAAAGAGGATCAGGAGACTCCTTTGGGAAATTTTATGTTTGACAAAGGTATATAGACGTTCGTAATCGGCTTCCAGGTATTGGGTTTTCTGATTATACAACACCTCCTGAATCCGATTCATCTGGGTCATTTTATTGGTGGCCGGTAAGCAAGCATCAATCTTTTCTGCGAAAGTGATCAATCCACTTCTGTCCTGACGATAGAGGGCAATATTGCTAAGTACAAGACAGGCATTGATGGCATAATCCAGCAGACTCATGCCCTCGAAAGGCATTTTCATACCCCGGCTTTTATCAATGAGACAGTAAACATATTGGGCCCGCTCATCGATGTACTGATTGACCATCAATTTTCCGGATCGAGCGGTAGCCTTCCAGTTGATCGTGCGATAGTCATCCCCTCTTACGTACTCTTTTATCTTTTCAAATTCGGTACTGTTTCCCAATCTCCGGATTTGCTTTACTCCGACATCATTGAGCCTCTGAGAAATGGCGAGAAACTGAAAGCGGCGCATCTGGATATAAGAGGGATAGGTTGGAACCATCTGATCCTGTCCAAAAGTAAAGCGTCTTTTCAACAAACCTAAGGGAGAAGAAACAAATACATGTAATCCTCCAAAATGGTACTCCCCTCTTTCGACCGGTCTAAGTTCGTATTCGACTTGATCTTCTCCTCCTGATTTAAGATTAGAGAAGAACTTCAATTTCCTGAGTTGAAACTGATCAGGTGCCTCATCTATCACTTCCAACTGAACAGGAAAGTTATATTCATTCTTCAGTTTCAGCTTGACGAGGTTGATATCACCATTTGAGAACCTTTCCGGAGTAAGTCTTTCCCCTACAACTTTGCCTTTCCCCAAATACAAAAGAGCTGCATCCAGAAAGCAAAATGCCGCAAGAACCATGGTCGCAATCTTGGCCAGAGGTATAAGTAAGGGGAATAGATATGCACTGACAAAAAAGGCAATCAGTCCCCCCCAGACTATGAAGAGCCTCGGTCGAAGAAACAGACTTTTAAAAAATGTATTCAAAGCGGATTCTTAAATGATTATCTCGGAACTTCTACTTGTTCGACCATTTGTTTTACGACAGACTCTGTGCTGGCACCTTCCATTTCTTTTTCAGGTGTCAGAACGATGCGGTGTCTCAATACAGGCGCGCTTACAAACTGAATATCTTCGGGCGTAACGAAATCTCTTCCTCGCATCGCTGCGATGGCTTTGGCTCCCATCATGATGTTGAGGGAGGCACGTGGAGAAGCACCGAGGTAGATGTCTTTATTGTTTCGGGTATTATTGACAATCTGAACGATATAGTTCATCAGTTTATCTTCTATGTGTAGCTCTTTTACCAATGCCTGGAGTTCGAGGATTTTTTCAGCAGAAAGAATCGCATTGACTGCTTCGATTTCATTGATCCCTTTGCGGTTGTGGTGGTGCATCAGGATACGGCTTTCTTCCTCCGGGCTGGGATATCCCACTTCAATTTTGAACATAAATCTATCCAATTGAGCTTCGGGCAGACGATAAGTTCCTTCCTGTTCAATGGGATTTTGGGTAGCGATAACGAGGAAAGGAGCTTTCATTATGTGTCGGGTTCCATCCATAGTAACCTGACGTTCTTCCATTACCTCAAATAAAGCTGCCTGGGTCTTGGCGGGAGCACGGTTGATCTCATCAATCAGGACGACTTGAGAAAAGATGGGGCCCGGACGGAATTCAAAATCCGTGGTTTTGGCATTGAAGACTGATGTTCCAAGCACATCTGAGGGCATTAGGTCCGGTGTAAATTGTATCCTGGAAAAAGGAATTTCCAGAGTTCTTGCCAGAAGTTTGGAAGCAAGGGTTTTTGCGACTCCCGGTACTCCTTCGATCAATATATGACCTTCAGCAAGCATAGCTGCCATCATCAGTTCCACCATCTTCTCCTGCCCTACGATCACCAGGCCAATCTCATCCTTAACTTTTTGAACCGTAGTCTTGAAAGCGGCCAGAGGGGTTCGCAAGGCATACTCATTTTCAGGGCTATTTTCGGTTCCTCCTTCTAGCTTCACGCCTTCCTGTTCTACAGCTGTTTGCTCTGTTTGTGGGCTAAGGTTTGTCGGCTCTTCTGTCCCTGATAATTCCTGATTTGTGTGTTCTTCTGACATAGATTTTTCTGTTTATACACTGTGCTTTCCTTCCAATGGGCATCTTATCGTGCCCCTAGAGAATAAAAATTGTCTATGGATTGGTTGATTTCTATTAATTGAGATTCTGAGATCTCAGGTGCATTTCTGATTCTTTCTATACTTCTGAAAAGTACCCGAACATCCTTTAGAGAAATGTTGGACTTGGCCGAAAGGGAAGCCAGGAACTTCTCATCAAATTTATCGGTTTTCAAAAAGTAGTGTTCGCGAATGTAGGCCAGGAGAGCCCGGACCCTTTTTTCGGCAATTTCTTTATGTGCGGAAGACTTAAAATAAAGCCTGCCAACCGTTTCTGTAAAGTCCAGGGTCAAATTGGGTAAGGGCTCGATGACCGGAATAATTCGCTGTTTGCGCTTTGACTCAAAGATGGCATAAACCGCCAGCGCCAACAAACTCAACCAAAAGGCCCATTTGAGTCCTTCCTGAGAGAAAATATAATCCATTGTGCTGACGGAATTTTCTCCCCCACCTCCTCCGGAGCTTCCTCGAAACCTGAACTTGTTTTTCTTGTAGTATTCATCCCACCACAATTCCTCTTGCACCGGAAATTGTGAGAGGGCGGTTGAAATAAACTCCCTTTTGCTATCCTGCACCATATAGTAGTTGCAGTAAATACGGGGAGTCGTGCTGATGGTAAGACTACCTTTCCCAATCAGGTATTTTATCATGGTAGGATTTCCCTGCTCGTCTTCTACCAGCACCTCCAGCTCCTTCTCCATACCCGGTATGAGGTAGTTCATTCCATAGCTGGGAAATTTAGCCTGAAGCTCAGAGTCTTCCGATAACCGCAACTGGATAGAATCCTGTTCTTCTGAATATTCCTTTATCACAAAATTAAGGGTATCTCCTAAATAGTAGGGGAACTCTCGTGCTGCAATAAAGAGGTGGTTTCCTCTTTCTGCAAAAAGCATCATCTCCTCTACTTCCAGATAATCTGAATTCACTTTATTATTCATCAGAAACATACTCACCCCTTTTTGCTCCTGCAGGGCCATGAGTTCGAACATGGATGCTTCTTTCACGATCACAGAATCCAGCTCATAAAGATCCGCAAGGCTATTCTTCAATAAATAGCTACCATAAGGTTCTTTTCTGTCTCCTTCAAAGTTTTCTCTCCAGTCCACCTGCTTTTTCCCCGGAAATAATAAGGCAATGAAATAGAAGACCAGAATCAATCCGACTCCAGTACCCATAAAGAGATATGTTCTTTTATCAAACTTCATCTTAGGCTCCTAATCTCTTTTTAAAATCCCTAAATCCCGGGGCAATCTTATCATATAAGTCTTTTCCCACTCGAAAATCTCCGTACCAGGCATAATCGAAATGGAAGGTCAATCTCTCAAAGACTTCCCCATGTTTAGATTTATTCAACTCTTTCACATAGTCCTGATTGGTTTTGTTCTGCTCCCAATGGATCCACTTTTTTTCATCCAGCCCTTTGAGCACATCCAGGTATTGAAGACGAATGGCCTGGCGGTAGTCGCTTCTATCCAGGGCTTGTTCGATAAGGCTTCGCGTATCCAAAGATTGAATATCTCCTTCTTCTAATTCGGGAATTTGGTCGCCCTGAATTTTCAAACCTGAGCCTCCGAGGGTGCTTTTCAGGACCAGATACACGATCAGACAAAGAAATAAAGCAGCAATCAGGTACATGAAAGTTGAAGCAGCACCTCCTATGCTACTGGAAGATGAGCGGGAAGAAATGCTTCGATCATTGCCGCTCCCACTTTGATTGCTGGGAGAGCCTTTTCGTAGGGGTTCTTTCCCGTAAAAAGGAACAGCTTCATTTTTCTTTTCCTGATCAAAGTCTTCCGTTCCCCATAGTTCTTCCAGCTTTTCTTTATCAAAATCCTGTATAGGTTCTTTCGCTTCCAGCTCAAAGCCAGAAAAGAATATAAACATGCACAGGATATGTAGAATTTTTATTGTTTTCACGATTGTCTATTCGGCTGTTTTTTCCCAAAAATCGGCTATCGCTATCTGCCCCATTTTCCGCTCCAAATAGATGGGATAAATTACGTAATACCCTAAAATAAAGGCCAGAGAAACCAGAATTATCAGGAGCTTCACGATCAAAGGCATTTCTGTCAGACGCGTAATATAAGATTCCAACCAGCTTGCCATAAGGAATACCGGAACTAATCCAATCAGAATTTTGATGCCATCTTTTGCAGCCATTTGTACAGATTGAAGTCGAGTAAAGGTGCCAGGAAAAAGGATACTATTTCCCAGCAAGAAACCTGCGCCTCCGGCAATTACGATAGCTGAAAGTTCGAGCGTACCATGAATATATATTACAGGCAGGGCTTCCCATATCAAACCTTTGGTATGGAAAAAGGCAAAGAATACGCCCACCATGATCCCATTTTGGAAGAGTATATACATGGTTCCAAAGGATATAAATATGCCCAATACGAAGGCAAAGAAAGACACTCGGATATTATTTAGAGAGATGGACACAAACATGGGAAAGGAAGGGTCATCCTTATAAACGCCCATGGGATCTCCCTTTTCGATATTCTCGATTGTCATATCCACATAACCATCTCCCAAAACCGCACGTGCGAAGGTATCGGATTCGAGGGTTGCGATAAAACCAACAAAAAAAGTAAAAGTAAAGAGGACAAAAGAGTAGAGCATATATCGATGGGTCTTCCGATAAATCAGGGGCAATTCTGTTTTCCAGAAGTTGACAAATCGATTGCTCTTTTCGCGCTTGTTTTTATAGATGGCTAAATGCGTCCTGGCAGCAAGACCATTGAGGTACTTGACCGTTTGGCTTTGGGGATAAAATGTCCTTGCATAGGCAAGGTCATCGGTAAGTTGGACATAAAGTTCTGCGAGACGGTCAGGAGCTAAGTTTCCCTGATATCCTGAGGACAAGGTTTTTTCATATTCCAGCCATTTATCTTTATTTCGGCGCAGAAAAGCTGGCTCTCTCATCTAATAATTGTGCTATATTTGTCCTGGGTCAAAGCTCATGGGACGACCAGGCTGTATGTTGAAAAGTGAAATTAGGAAAATTCTTCCATGAAAACTATCATTATCCCTACCACCCAAAATATTGAACTGGAATACCCAGTGGCCAATATGGGGGAAAGAATTCTTGCCGGACTTATAGATTTCATTCTGTATTGGTTATACCTCTTCCTGATCTTGTATCTGGTAAATACGAGTCCTATGGGGGATGAATCTTTAGGGGATTATTGGTATAAACAAAATGCCATCTTTCAGATACTTACGCTACCTGCTGCTGCCTATAGCTTATTGATGGAATTTTTATTCAATGGGCAAACCCTGGGGAAAATGGCCTTAAAACTGCGCACCATACGGGTGGATGGCAAGTCTACAACCCTCTCCAATTATTTGATTCGCTGGGTACTGAAAATGATTGATGTATGGTTTTCTCTATACATTTTCAGCATTTTCGGTGGGGGCTTTGGTGTGTTTATTCCCGGAGTGGTCGGACTGATTGCCATAGGCATCACAAAAAACAACCAACGACTGGGAGATTTAGCTGCAGGTACTACGGTGGTCAAGTTAAAACTCGTTACAACTTTTGGGGATACTATTTTTGTAGAAACGGGTCAGGATTATGTAGTAAAGTTCCCGGAAATCGAAAGACTTTCAGATAGAGATGTCTCCATCCTGAAAGAAGTTCTGGATGCAGGAATTAAAAGCTCGAATCCTCGTTTGCTCAGAAAACTATCAGAAAAAGTAAAATCAGTAGCAAAGATTCAGTCAGACATGCCTCCCCGTCAGTTTTTGCAAACTTTATTGCAAGATTATAATCATATTTTTGGGAGAAAATAGGCAGAAGTGCAGATTTCCAGCTAAATTAATTAGCACGAGCATAATTATCTGTTAGTTAAATACTTCGAAAAAATAAAATTTTGAATAGCACTTGAATTTATGCCTAATAAATCTGTATCTTCATTGCGTTAACCTAAAGTATTGTGTTCTAAGGGCGTAAAGTTTTTATTCGTTTTTTATATAAGACGGACAAAAATCCAACCTCCTTCTAACACGAACAATACAAAAAGTTATCGCCCAATTCCCCCCTTTAATACAACCAGAAGGCCAATTGTAAAAAGTTGTTAGTTACCCATTAAGCACGTTAACCTTGCTTTCTCTATGAGGAATATATTTACTCTGTTCATCTCATTGGCTATATGTACCGTATCTTATGGTCAATCATTCCCCTTTAAAATCACTGAGTCATCCTGGTATCCCAAGGATTTCGATGGCAGTTTTGTTCGTCGTAACAACATCAAAGCCATCAATGTAAAATCTTTTTCCAGTCTTTATTCTCTCAGCGCCAAGCATGATGCTTCCCGCACCTTTCTTTTTGACGAAGAGGGACAAATGATCCAGTTTGTAGAGCTTGGAAAAAATGACACTAGCCAGATTCGTGAGTTTGATTATAATGATCGGGGAGTTTTACGGTGGGAATTGAAAGAAGACAAGATTTATAACAAATCCTATAAAGCAGGCTATCGCTTTGATGGGAACAAGAATATCTATCAGGTCAAAAACTATGAGATGATCAATAAAGATGATGTCATGCTCATAGAATCCAGAAGATATATCTACAATGCGGACAGTCAATTGGTGGCAATCAAATTTCTTCAAAACAACCAGGTGAAACAAGTTCAGAAATTTACCTATGATGAGTTGGGGAGAACCACCAGTGAATCTGAAGAAGATGCTGTCGGAATGACGAAAAAGAAAGTTTCTTATGCATACAATGATATGGATCTGCTTGTGCAGGTAAAAACAGAAACTGAAACTAATAATGTAGTAGAGTACAATTATGTCTACAATGTAGCGGGTAATCCTATTGAAGCCGAATGGAAAGAAAACGGTGTTCAAATGGGAGTTATGTCCTACGTCTATGACAACAATGGTATGTTGGTACAAATGAACCGAGTGCTCAACCAGGCTCCGGGTATCAAGCATGCCAGCTCTCAGGTATTTGAGTATATCGCTAATGAGTAATGCCCTCCCCCGCCATTACCGAAACGAAAGATAAGCTGTCAATACGCTAAAAGAGAACATACTACTACTACCATCACACTTCCCTTAAAAGGGAAATCCCTGGTCCGAGAGGACTGGGGATTTTTTGTTTGGAGGAATGTCTTTCTGAGAAAAGAGTTTTTATAGCTAAGGCTAGCTACTATTCCATTCGAATTAAGTTCAAGTATCATACTTATTTGAGTCTGGTTTTGATACTTGAACTTTCCTTCGGACTCAATCAGAGTTGATAAACTGTTCCAGGACAAAAAGAAAACCCCCACCAGAGGTGGGGATTTCTAAATTGCTCAGCACGTATTGTTTTGAGGAAAAGATCCCCGACCCCATGGGTCGGGGACACATCTTTGCCAAAGGCAAACCTTAAACCAAAACTAAAACTATCTTTTTATGACTTTCTGATGATATACTCCTTGATTGTTTTGAATTTGGATAAGGTATAATCCATCTTCGAATCTGCTCAAATCGACCTCAGCTTCGAAACTGCTGGAGCCTGTGGGTGCTACGCTTCTGCTATCCAGGAGCTGTCCTTTCAGATCATAAACCCGAAGTTCTACATCTTCACGAATCGGCTGGATAGAGAGGAAAGAAACCACCACCTTGTCCGTAGTCGGATTCGGATAGATTTTGAAATCCTCAAGTCCCAATTCGTCTTCGATGCCCACATTACAGAAAGATGAATCTCTCAGTACGACGAGGAAGCTTTCTGACAATTCGAAGCAGCCATCACTAAGAGCTACCTCCAAGGCATTGTCATCTACAGCTGCAGTCAGATTACCCGTATAGGACAATCCCCAAACCCAGCACTCACCAACACCCGCAGGACCAAAATCAACCTGATCACCCGGAGGCAATCCAAGAATTTTTCCTGAAGCATCAGTTACCACGTATTGGAAATTGGCTCCGGAAGTTCCGGTGCTATCAAAGCGTACCAGCTGAGCAGAACCATCAATACAAACTTCAACTGTATCAACTCCTGATTGAGCCAGTACCATTCCTCCGTCAATTTCCATAGAGTCGCGAAGTACTACTACAAAATTATCAGAGAGGTCAAAGCAACCGGAAGCCAGATCAACCGCTGTAGCAGTATCTCCCAATTGAGCGGTAATTTCTCCTGAATAGGAAAGTCCCCATACCCAACATTCGCCAATTCCAGCGCCAGAGAAGTCAACCATGTTCGCAGGTGGCAGGCCGAGGATTACTCCATTGGCATCTGTCACTACATAGCTGAAGTTCATCCCTACTGCATCTGTGCTTGCGAAAGCCACTGCAGGAGTTGAATCATCGATACACACATTCACGGTATCCTGCCCGAAAGCAGAACTTACCATACCTCCACTTACTGAATCGCGGAATACCACGACAAAGTTTTCTGACAATTCAAAACAGCCATCACTCAAGGCTACTTGCGTAGCATTGTCTCCGGCCATGGCAGTAATAGTACCCGTATAGGAAAGTCCCCATACCCAGCACTCACCAGGTCCAGCAGCCGTAAAGTCAACCATATCTGCAGGTGGTAATCCCAGGATAGTTCCATTTGCATCTGTAACTACATATTGGAAGTTAGGTCCGGCAGTTCCTGCGCTATCGAAAGCAATCACTTGTGGAGTACCATCGTAGCATATATAGGTAGTATCCTTACCACTTTCAGTCAGCACCATACCTCCATCTACAGGAATCGAATCCCTGAATACAACTACAAAGTTGTCGGAGAGGTCAAAACAACCATCAGAGAAATCGATCTGAGTTGCATCTTGTCCGGTCATAGCTGTGAGATTTCCAGTGTAGGAAAGTCCCCACACCCAGCATTCACCGATACCGGCTCCGGAAAAGTCTACCATATTTGCGGGTGGTAATCCGAGGATGATACCATTGTTGTCAGTTACTACATACTGGAAGTTTTCTCCTGTAGCATTCATGCTGGCAAACTCAATAGCTGCCGTATTGTCATCAATACAAACGCTTACCGTATCCTCACCCATAGCAGTACTTACCATACCCCCATTTACAGAATCTCGGAAGACTACTACAAAGTTTTCAGACAACTCAAAGCATCCATCGGTCAAGGCAACTTGCGTCGCATTGTCTCCAGCTTGAGCCGTGATGGTCCCGGTATAGGAAAGCCCCCATACCCAGCACTCGCCAGGACCAGCTGCTGTAAAGTCAACCATATCCGCAGGTGGCAATCCGAGGATGGTTCCATTTGCATCAGTAACTACATATTGGAAATTAGGTCCGGCAGTCATAGAGCTATCAAAAGCAATCACCTGCTGCGTACCATCGTAGCAAACGTAAACCGTATCCTGCAAAGCTTCTGTGTATACACGTCCACCGTCGATCTGCATGGAATCCCTCAGTACAACTACAAAGTTGTCAGAAAGGTCAAAACAACCATCAGTCAAAGGGACGGAAGTAGCTGTATCACCCACTTGAGCAGTGATCATGCCAGAGTAGGAAAGTCCCCATACCCAGCATTCGCCGATGCCAGCACCAGAGAAGTCTACCGTATTTGCAGGAGGAAGTCCGAGGATAACTCCATTGTCATCTGTAACGACATACCGGAAGTTAGGTCCAACCGCATCCATGCTTGAAAAGGAAACTGCAGGTGTAGCATCATCGATACATACATGAACCGTATCCGTTCCAAAAGCAGAACTCACGATACCCCCACTTACACTATCTCTGAATACTACTACAAAGTTTTCAGACAACTCAAAACATCCGTCAGTCAACGCAACCTGAGTCGCATTGTCTCCTGCTTGTGCAGTGAGGTTTCCACTGTAAGAAAGTCCCCAAACCCAGCACTCACCAGGACCAGCTGCTGTAAAGTCAACCATGTCTGCTGGTGGCAATCCCAGGATAGTTCCATTTGCATCCGTTACTACATATTGGAAATTAGGTCCGCTGGTCATGGAACTGTCGAAAGCAATTACTTGCTGACTGCCATCATAACAAACGTAAACTGTATCCATTTGAGACTCGGTATAAACCCGGCCTCCATCGATGGGCATTGAATCTCTCAATACAACTACAAAGTTGTCGGAGAGGTCAAAACAACCATCGGTCAAATCAACAGCTGTAGCCGTATCTCCCAGCTGAGCCGTTAGCATGCCTGAATAAGAAAGACCCCATACCCAGCACTCGCCGATTCCGGCTCCTGAGAAGTCTACCATATTTGCAGGAGGAAGCCCAAGGATAACTCCATTGGCATCCGTAACTACATACCGGAAGTTGGGTCCTACTGCATCAGTGCTATTAAATGAAATAGCAGCTGTAGCATCATCGATACAAACATTGACTGTATCTGTTCCAAAAGCAGAACTGACGATACCGCCGCTAACAGTGTCTCTCAATACTACTACAAAATTGTCGGAGAGGTCGAAACAATCATCAGACAGATTGATGCTTGTTGCAGTATCCCCAACCATAGCGGTCAGGTTTCCAGTATAGGATAGTCCCCACACCCAGCATTCTCCAGGTCCTGCGGCGGTGAAATTCACCATATCTGCCGGAGGAAGCCCCAGGATAACGCCATTGGCATCGGTAACTACGTACTGGAAATTGTCCATACTTGTGTTGGTGCTGTCGAAAGCAATGATTTGATCTGTTCCGTCATAGCATACATAGGTTGTGTCGGCTCCAGAACTTGTGCTTACCATACCCCCATCACAAGTCATCAGGGTGTTTGAAAATGCCGCAGGAGTAGATAGATCTACTTCTACCGCAGCAACTCTGGTTTCTGAACGATGGTCCAGAAATTTAGCCTGTTCCACAAGTTTCCCATAGATAAAGGGTAAACTGCAAAACAGGGCTACCAGAAGAAAAGAATAAATTCGTTTCATACGCGTAGCTTAAAATGTGCTGAGCTTTGAGAATTGGATGAGGGACCAAAATTATCGTTACATTATCACAGAATGATCACGATTGGATCATCATTAAACAGAATACTTGTCATCTCTGTGATATTTTTGTGATAATTAGAGGCGTACTTTAGCATGAAAAATCAAAAAATGAAGAAGATATTGATCATTGAGGATGATCCGGACATCGTTTCTTTGCTGGAAATCCACCTAAAAGACCATGAATACGCCCTTTCTACCGCATTCGAAGGGAAGAAAGGATTGGAAATGGCAAGGGCTGAAAGATTTGATCTGGTGATTCTTGACCTGAACCTTCCCGGTATAGATGGACTGGAAATTTGCCGTACTCTTCGTGTGGAACAGAAAAGTACTCCCATTATGATGCTCACGGCACGTTCAGAAGAAATCGATAAAGTACTGGGACTGGAAATGGGGGCTGATGACTATATGACCAAGCCTTTTAGTGTCAGAGAATTTTTGGCACGGGTGAAATCCATTTTAAGAAGAACGGAAGTCCTCAAATCCAGCGAGGAGGAATCAAAGATCAAACAGAAGCTTCAATTTGGCGAATTGGTAATTGACCTGGAAAAAAGAGCTGTTAGCATCAGGGAAGAAAGAATTGACCTTTCACCTAAAGAATTTGAGCTCCTGAGTTTGCTTGCCTCTCATCCAGGGAAAAGCTTTGACAGAAGTCGCATCCTGAACCTCGTATGGGGCTATGATTTTGACGGCTATGAACATACAGTCAACTCTCACATCAATCGCCTAAGAAGAAAAATAGAGCCTGATATGAATCAGCCCAGCTATATCCTTACCTCCTGGGGCATAGGGTATCGCTTTAACGAAAATGCTTAAGAAGTTCTCATGAATCTCAAAAACACCTTATTTTTCAAGGTAGCTATGACCCTCCTCTTTGCACTGGCAAGTCTGGGGCTGGTCTATTTGCTCATCTCGCGCATGATCCAGCGGGATTATATGTACGAAGTCAATCAGCAGCTGTATGGAAATATTGCGGAGTATACAGTTGCGGAAAATAAATCCATTTACAAGGACGGGCAGGTAGATACGACTGCGATGCAGGACATCATGCATTCGATGATGATGATCAATCCTTCAGTAGAAGTCTACCTATTGGATACGCTCGGAAACATTATCACCTATGTTGCCCCTTACAAAGTGGTCAAACTGGAGAAGGTCAGTCTGGCTCCTTTAAAAGAATTTATTGCCAGCGAAGAAAAACCCTTCATCATGGGAGACGATCCCAGACATCCGGAAAAACAAAATGTGTTCTCTGCGGCCAAGATTGTACAGGATGAAAAGCTGCAAGGATACATTTATATCATACTGGCTAGCGAAAAAAGAGCTGGAGTAGCGGGGGTCCTCGAAAGCGACTATTTTATAAATTTGGGCACCCGTTACTTCTTTCTTTCCCTTTTTCTGGCATTGGCCCTGGGATTGTTCGCACTTTGGTACGTAACCCGAAGTTTGCGGGAAGTTCTTGCCACTGTAACCAGATTTAAAGAGGGCGATATGGATGCCCGAATAGATGAGCACGCAGCTCAGGATTGGCATCCTCTGGCAGAAACATTCAATGAGATGGCCGATACGCTGGAAGCCAATATCGAACAGATCAAATCTGTGGAGAAACTACGGCAGGAATTGATTGCCAATGTATCTCATGACCTGCGAACTCCTCTTGCCATCATGCAGGGATATGTGGAAACCCTGATGATCAAGAATACGGAATTGGGAGAGGAGGAACGCATGAAGTATCTCAATATCATCACCAGCAGCAGCCATAGACTCAATCGCCTTATTCAGCAGCTTTTTGAATATACGAAGTTGGATGCTATGCAGATTGAGCCTCAAAAAGAACCTTTTTTTTTGACGGAATTAGCTCATGATGTAAAATTGAAATATGAGGTTTTGGGGAAGAAAAAAAATATCAGCCTCGAACTTATTCATCCGGATCAGCTTCCTTTGGTTTTTGCTGATATTTCTTTGGTCGAAAGGGTTTTGCAAAACCTTCTGGACAATGCGATTAAATTTACGCCTGAAGGAGGAAAGGTAAGTCTGCAGTTGGAGAACGGAGAAGAAGGTGTAACCATACGCGTATTGGACAGTGGTCCGGGAATACCCGCCGAGAAACAATCCTTTATTTTTGAACGCTATCAAAGAGGCAAATCTCCCGATGACACACCCAATGAGGGAGTGGGTCTGGGACTAGCCATCGTGAAAAAAATCCTCGAACTCCACGAAACGCATATCAACGTTCGCAACAAAAGAAATTCGGGAGCGGAATTTTTCTTTTCTCTTCCCCTCTATAATCAACTTCAGGCAAATGGAGTTTAAGAAAAAAGGAGAGTCATCTGACTCTCCTTTTTTCATTTATCTAAGCATCAATTTTCTACTGGTAGAACCCAGCGGAGAGCTTATCCTGACAAAGTATAAACCGCTATTTAAACGATCGAGCTTTATTTCTTCCTGAAGCAATAGGCTTTGAGGAAAGGATTTGGCGAAAAGAAGCTTCCCTTGCAAATCCAGAACTTCCAGTTTTAGTTCCTGTCGTTTGCTTAATTCCAGATCCAGCTTGAATATTCCACTTGAGGGATTAGGACTGATTCTCAGATCGGAAATAGCTGCTTCGAATTCATTCTCAATTCCAACTGCCCATTGTCCCAATTGCACAGAATCTGTAAACACACAATTATTAGCGTCTGTTATGGTCAGGCTATAACTGGCAGAACTCAAGCTATCAATAAAGGCCGTACTTTCTCCATTAGACCAGGCATAGGTATAAGGCGGCGTACCTCCACTTGCTACGGCTTCTATAGAACCATCCATAGCAGCTGCAGCAGTTTCAGAACTATCCTCAAAGACAATCCCAAGAGCCGGAGGTTCAGTGATCGTTGTATTCAATAATTTCACACAGCCGATAGCGTCTTCAACTCTCATGGTGTATTGACCTGCTGGAAGATTATTGATTGTCTCCACTGTTACAGGAGGAGCCGTATTCCAACTGATCATATAAGGAGTGACTCCTCCGGTGATGGTGGTTGAAATAGACCCATTATTTTCACCTGAACAAAGGTTATTGGTTTGAATCAATACCTGGCTTGTTAGCGTAGCTGGAGCAGTAAGTTCCACACTTTGCATAGCTATACAACCGAGTGCATCAGTAACAGTCAGTTGATAATTTCCGGCAGGCAGCGCACTGAGATCCTCTGTATCCTGACCAGAAGACCAGGCATAGGTGTAGGCCGGACTTCCACCTGAAACCGTCAAATCAATCTGTCCCGAACCATCTTCCGCACAACCCGTCCAGCTTACATTATCTACTGTGATTTGAGGGGCAGCTCCTGTATTTCCAACACTTACCGTCTCCGTAATCGAACAGGCATTTGCATCCGTGACTGTCACGGTATATTGCCCAGTAGCAAGGTTAGAAATTGTAGCCGTTGTTCCTCCATTATTCCAGCTATAGGTATATGGTGCCGTTCCACTGGGCGTAATACTGGCAGTTCCATTCATCGCATCGCAATCTGCCGGAGTAGAGGCAGTTGTAGCGGTTAGTGTATTAACGATGATGGTATAATATGCCTGTTGTGTATCTACCAGCGTGTTGGGTACTCCGCTTACTGTTCCGTAGATCGTTGAAATAATATCTATGGGATAGGTACCTGCCTGACTGGCAGTACCTGAAACCAGAATGCAGGATTCAGAACCTCCTGAAATTACACAAGCTGACATTTGACAGGAATATGTTATGCCCGGAGGCAGACCTTTGATACTATCAATCACCTGAGAATCAATAATTGCAAAAAAAGTTGTGCCTCCAACTACGATATTCGTATCAGCGGGTACTCTAACAGTGATTGTCGCCTGATAGCTTTCATTTAAACATATATTGGGGAGAGTTGAAGGGAAAATGCCCTGAGCATTTCCCGAGGTATCAGGAACACAAATTTGAGCATGTAAGTTGGTGCAAAAAAGCAAGCAAGCAAGCACCAGAATTTCCTTAAAGAAAATGGTAACCGTTTTCATTAGTTAGGTCAATAAATTGTAATGCCTTATATCCAATGGGGGATAAAAAACTAAAAAAATGCGTTTGCTTAGGTGGGAATTTGGCTGAATTCTTTCATCAGCGCTTTAGCGTAAATTAACCAAATATACAATTTATTTTATAAAAAAAGCGGTGAAATCCGAAGACCTCACCGCTTTTCTGTAGGTTTATTTATTCTATAACAAATTTCCGGATAGCCAGGCCTCTGGGGCTTTGTATCTGCAATACATACATCCCTTTTCCGGCATCATTCAATTGAATCAATTTCTCAAATTGAAGACCTCTTTCGGTCTGTTCTTCGAAGACCTTTTGTCCTCTCAGATCAAATACACTGATGATAACAGATTCAGGATTTTGCAGAGAAAGGTCCAGGCTAAATTGTCCCTGGTTTGGATTGGGATAAATACTGAGTGAGTTGATCCCCGCAGCCAATTCATCTTCAATCCCCACAGCCCATTGTTGTACTACTACTGTATCCTTCACCACACAATTATTAGCATCGGTAACCGTCAGAATATAGGTGCCGCTAATAAGGCTATCAATTCTTGAGCTATCAGCTCCATTGTCCCAGGAATACGTATAAGGAGGAGTACCTCCGCTAACTGTAGCCGTTGCAGAACCGTTCATTGCACCAGCAGCGGTTTCAGAAGTATCAGCTACACTTAGGACAATTGGGCTAGGTTCGGTCAATGTTGCTGCAGCTGTTTTGATACAACCCAAATCATCTGTAACGGTGAGGGTATAGGTTCCACCGGAAAGATTCCCAATACTCAAACCCGTAGAAACAGGATTGGTATCCCAGCTTGTGGTATAAGGTGTTTGACCTCCACTCAAGCTAGCTGTAATTGTACCAGAATTATCTCCCGCACATAGTAGATCCGTTTGGCTATCAATAGCCAGGTCCATCACGCTTGGCTGGGTGATATTGATCACCTCCGTGTCTGTACAATTATTTGCATCTGTAACAGTAACGGTATACATCCCTTCAGCCAGACCACTCAGGTCTTCTGTAGTTTCTCCACTTGACCAGGCATAAGAATAAGCTGCCATTCCTCCACTAATTGTCAGGTCTATCGCTCCTCCACCCGTTTCAGAACATCCTACCCAGCCAGAACTGCTTACACTAATAGCTGGAATATTCCCTATGTTTTGTATTTCCAATGATTCTGTTACCTCACAACCATTTGCATCTGTAATTGTAACTGAATAAAGACCAGCAGCCAATCCACTTGCAGTAGCTGTAGTCGCACCTGTACTCCAGGCGTAGGTGTATGGAGCTGCACCTGAGGGCATAGCCGTTGCAGAACCATCGCTGGCGCCACAAGCCGCATTTGTTATACTGATTGAGGTTATCAAACCAGGATTTACAGTCAGAGTATAGAAAGCAAACAAGGTATCAGGCTGCGCAATGGGAGCCCCAAAAACAACAACATGACCGGTTATATATAGATCAATAGGATAAACTCCTGGGGTAGTTGGTGTACCCGAAACCAGGACACAAGAACGTGATCCTCCAGCTATCGAACAGCTTCCATTCAGGCAGAAAAAGTTAAGTCCTGGAGGCAAACCTGCAACGGAATCCAATACTAGTGAATCTATTGTTGCAGGAAATCCTCCCACGATGGTATCATTGGGTATCACAAGGTTGATTACTTCTTCATAAGGAAGACCTGCACAGGTTCCTACCAGCGTATCGGGAAATATCCCTGTACTTGTTATGGAACTATCAGGGGTACACTGTGCTTGCAATGCATTATTACAGAAGCAAAACACCAAACAAAGGAGGGCTCCTGATAAATAGTTAAGTAATTTCATATAAGGAAAGGTTTTAGATTAAAGGCTTATGTAATTCTGTCAAGCTAACGACCTTGACTTTAGCTGAGAGGGCTTTACTTTGCTTTACCCTAACATAAATAAAAGATCATTCAATATATTAACGACATGCGAAATACAGTAATTTTCATTGCTTCACTCCTCATTTTCAGCTTCATATCCTGTCAGGGGAAAGAAGTTGATAACAAACAAAGCACGATCGAAGAAAAGATCACGATCCCGGATGTTCAACTGACCCACAATCAGGATGAAACGCCCACAACTGTACAGGAAGCCGCTGATGAACAAATGCTCGAAGCGGAAAGCCCAAAAGAGCAGACAAAGTCTGAGCTAAAAGATGTACAAAAAGAACCCCTGGAGTTGAAAGAGATTCCAGTGAAAGAACCAAAAACAACTCAAACGTCAGTTGAGAACACCCCGCAAGAAACTAAGGAGGAAACGGAAGTCAAGGTAATAAAAACTCCTGAAACAGAAGAGGTAAAAAAAGAACCCATTGAAGAAGAGGCTGTCAAAGAGACGCTTTCTCATGATGCCTGGGACAAACTCCTCAAAAAATATGTCAGCCCTTCCGGCAAGGTAAATTATAAAGGATTTAAATCTGAAATGTCCAGCTTCCAGGCCTATCTCGATCTGTTGGTTGCCAATCCTCCCAAAGCAGATTGGAGCAGAAATAAGATCAGGGCCTATTGGATCAATGCTTATAATGCTTTTACCGTTAAAACCATTTTAGATAATTATCCACTCAAAAGCATTACCAATTTGGGAAAACCCTGGGACAAGAAATTCATCAAAATCGGAGGCAGCACCTATAGCCTCAATGATATTGAGCACAACATCCTACGCGCCAAGTATTTTGATTCTCGCATTCACTTCGCTGTGAATTGTGCTTCTTTCTCCTGCCCAAAATTGTTGAACAAAGCCTTTACAGAAGCCAATGTTTCTGCTCAAATGGGTAGCCTGGCATCCATTTATATCAATGATTCCAGACACAATAAAATCACCCCTGAGAAAGCGGAACTATCTCAAATTTTCGAATGGTATAAAGGAGATTTTACAAAAAAAGGAAGCCTCATCGATTACATCAACAAATACTCCAAAGTAAAACTCAATCCAGATGCAGAGATCACTTTCAAAGCTTATAACTGGAATTTGAACGAATAATATATCCAATCTTGTTTTAGTTTTTCCACCCGGACTTGATCCTTCGATCTAGTCCGGGTTTTCTCATCAGTGTCAATCTCATTTATAGAGGAAAGTAGAGAATTGATAGAGCCCAGACTTACAGCCAGCTATTTTATTTTCACTCGAACTCAAATTCTCCTATATTATTCTAAATAGAAACCTAAGCTTGCTTCACCCGAAGTGCAATTATTAAGAACCTAATTTCAAACACATGAAATCTATTCAGCTCAAATTATTATTCGTATTACTCCTGATCCCTGCAGTGGGATTTATTTGGGTCAATTCCCCCCAAAATTCAACGGAATCTAGCACCGGAATAAATATCGAGGGTGCCTGGTTCGTCAGTAGCATGAATGGAGAGACAGCGCCGGAAGGAGTAAAAGTCATGAGGTTGATTTCTGATGACTATTCTATGTTTGCTGTTTACAATTTGGAAGAAAAGCAATTTATCGCCGCAGGTGGTGGCTCTTATAAAATTGACGGAGATCGCCTGACCGGAAGAGTTGACTTTGACACCCAGGATACTTCCAACGTCGGCACGAACTATGACTATAAAATTGAAATGCCTGATGAGAATACTTTTGCTGTATCTGGCGAAGGCCCGGAAGGTCCTTTCAAGGTAGAAATGAGCCGTGTAGATGATAGTGGAAATGAAATGGCCGGCGCATACCGAATCAGTGGGAGATATAGAAATGGAGAAATGCGCCAATCTCGTCCAGGTCCCAGAAAGACCATCAAAATGCTGACAGGAACCCGTTTTCAATGGGCAGCTATCAATGCAAAAACCAAGCAATTTTTTGGTACAGGAGGCGGAACCTATACGGTAAAAGATGGGAAGTATACGGAGAATATCGAATTCTTCTCAAGAGATGGAAGCCGCGTAGGCGCAAGCCTGGAATTTGAAGCCAGTCTCGAAGGAGATGACTGGAGCCACAAAGGAAAGAGCAGCAAAGGAAATCCGATCCATGAGATATGGACGAGGAATTGGAATTTGCATGATTAGTAATAAAAGAGGGAGGAAAATTTCCTCCCTTTTTTATTGAATGTGTTGGGGTGTTAGCGTGTTGGTGTTAGTAATAGTACGAAACTCCCGCACCCTAGCACACACCAACTCCAACACCCTTCTATTTATACCTCTTCCCATGCTTGATGACCATCTTCACATCTTGCAATAGGGATATATACCTAAGCACATCTCCTTTTACTGCTATGATGTCTGCATATTTCCCTTCGCTAATCGTCCCGACTTCATCATCTACCCCCATCAATTTTGCAGGCCAGTAGGTTGCAGCTTTGATCGTATACATCGGATCAATGCCAAATTCATTTACCCAGACATCCAGCTCATGCCAGGTGGATTGGCAATGAAATTTCATAGGGATACCACTATCGGTACCAATCATGGGTACCACTCCAGCTGCGATCAATTGTTTGACTTTTCTTTGGAGGGTGGGCCGACGACTGGGAGTCAACTGGAAATAAGGCAACTCCCCTGGCTTCTGGATGGAGGCTTCGATATCATCTATGATATGCTTGGGCATGCCCATATGCCAACAGTCATTGTCAAGCGCTTCCGGATTGTCGCGGGTGTATTCGTAATTGTAAAGTCCTTCGACCGTGGGTGTCCAGTAGAGTGGGCCCTTATTCATCTGAGCAGTTCTTTCCTTGATCATCTCGATGACATCAGCAGGATATTCAGGAGCAGATGAGAGTCCGGTATGTTCAAAGCAATCAACTCCCGCTTCCAATCCTATTCGGATTTCTTCTGGCCGATGAGAGTGAGCCACTACCGTCAAATTATGCTTATGAGCTTCATCGACGACGGCCTTCACCTCTTCCATTGTCATTTGATCCTGGTCAATGAGTTTGATACAATCCACGCCCGCTTCGGCCAGGGTTCTTACTTTTTCTCTGGCATCATCCGCTCCCTCTACTCCCCACCGGAAAGCTTCTGTCCCGGGATAAGGTTTCTTCTGAATAAAAGGTCCAGACATATACATAGTTGGGCCTTCCATCTTCCCGGAATTGATGGCATCTCTGACAGCCAGACTTTCCTCCAAAGGCCCTCCCAAATCTCGAGCACTGGTTACTCCAGCATATAAGAGTTGTTTGGCAGAGGCTGGCATAATGACATCTTTAAAAACAGCAGGATAAGCGGTATCCCAATGCGCATAATCTGAATGACCATTGATCATCAGGTGTACATGCATGTCCCACATACCGGGCATCACACTCATTCCTTCGGTCGAAATAATTTCCGCTTTTTTCGGAATTTCAACACTCCCCTCCTCCCCTACGGCAGTGATTTTTTCCCCTTCAATAACTATTACACTATTGTAAATCGGCTTTCCTCCATAGCCATCGATAAGGGTACCTCCCACCAATGCCTTGGTTTGGGCTTGGATAAGAAAAGGAAAGGAACATGCGATAAATAAAAAAAGGGATTGATAGTAGTTTCTCATAGATCTAATTTTTTGGGTAAACCAAATTAGCCATATTGGATAAGACTTGCCATTAGAAAATGAAATATTTACCTTGACCAGAAGTCAAAGACTAATCTATTTCCCTAACAAGTCAAGCGTTTCCTCAGGAAACACCATGCTACTACTATACCTAAAGCTTACTTGTTAATGGATATTCAGAATCACTTTCTTAGGCAGGCTAAACGCGAAGCACTCAATCATAGCCATACCATTCTTCCTACTTATATCGTCGTCCATAATACCGCCGGAGCCAGTGCTATTTCAACCATCAACTTCCTGAGGAGAGAAAGGCCCGGAGTTGGCTATCATATTGTCATTGATAGAAATGGCGATTTGTATCAATGCGCTCCATTCAATAAAAGGATCGGTCATGCCGGCTATAGCAATTGGAAGGGCCTGGAAAGCCTAAACGCTCATAGCATAGGAATCTCTTTGTCTAACTATGGCCCGATAAATAAAATTCAGGATGGGACTTTTCGTTCAGAAATCGGCAGCAAGATTGTTCCCACAGCAAAGGCCTTCAAAGCAGATCACCCCAACGGAACTCCAGATCGAAGGAATCAGTATTGGGAAACATATGAGGGGATTCAAATCGAAAAATTGCAGGAACTCATAGAAACTCTGACGGCGGAGTATCCAATTAGAAATATCGTGGGCCATGATGACATCTCAAGGGGCCGCAAGATAGATCCGGGACCAACGCTTAATGTCGGAACCCTCCGTTCTTGTGTGGATTTGGATGTTGAGAAAAAATTCAGGCATAAAGTGATCAATGTAGCTTCTCATGATGTCTTGAATGTCAGGCGCTGGGGCCATAGCTCCTCACAGAAAGTAGATGCATTGAATCCTGGCGAAGAAGTTTATGTATTATCTACCATTTACAAGAGAGCCGAACTTACCAACTGGGTCGCGGTTAGTCGGAATGGGATAAATCTACTGGGCTACGTACACAAAAATTACCTGGCGTTTACAGAAGAAGAAGAAATGGAGCCGGAAGAGGTCATAAGTTGATTTTTCAAAATCTGTTCTGAGTTTCCCAAGTCTCTTTATTTAAGCCATAATACAGAGATTTCCCCATCAAGTCTTCATCTATCTCTTTGATAAATTGAAAACCCAGTTTCTCAAGCACACGAACAGAGCCAACATTTTCAGGCATAACCGTAGCAAATACCTCCTTCAGTTCCAGCTCTGAGAACCCATATTCCAGACAGTAAATCGAAGATTCGCTAGCATATCCCTGATTCCAGTATTTCTTAAAAAAGCGATAGCCAAGATCCACCCAATCTCCTTCATGCCATTTTAATCCACACCATCCTAAGCAAGTATGATCTGATTTGCGAATCACCAGCCATCTCCCCATACCGGTCTTCGAATAAGGATCATAATTTCGGAGAAAATCTTTAGCCGCCTCCAGGGAGTCAAAAGCCGTATCGCCCGTATATTTTATCACCTCCCAATCGCTGTTCAACTTATACATATCCTCAGCATCAGAAACCAAAAAATTCCTGAGCAGCAAACGTGGGGTTTCCAGAATGATATCTTTCTTTCCAGTCATACTAGCACTAATATATCAAATCTGCCTTAAGGCTTTGTCTCCTCTTCTCTTGATTGTATATTGATTATAGACTTTTACCTACTACTTATCATGAACACTCGCCGAACAGCTATACAAAATATGGGAGCTTTTGCATTGGGAAGCCTAAGTCTTCCTTTCTTCCATGAATCTCATACCCAACATATAGAAGCAGCTCTGAGAAAAAGGGCGCATCTCTCTTCAGAAGAAATTGCCAGAGACGACACCTTCTGGTATCAAGTGCAAAAGGCCTTTAACCCCAGTCCTCATTTCATCAACCTGGAAAATGGATATTTCAGTCCCCAGGCAACCGAAGTAATGGAAGCACAAATCGCCAATATCCGAAGGATCAATCACATTCCTTCTTATTATATGCGAACCGATCAATTCGAAGATCACCTCAATGTCAAAAAACAACTGGCCGATCTGGCAGGCTGTACACATGAAGAAATTGTGATTACCCGCAACACAACTGAATCCATCAACACAGTAATCATGGGGATGGATTTTGAGAAAGGAGAGGAAGTTATTTTATGCGACCAGGATTATGGAAGTATGCAGGAGCAGTTTAAACAACAGGCAGAGAGGAGAGGAATTGTTCTGAAATATGTGGAGCTCCCTTTGCATCCCAAAAGTGATGAAGAGATTCTAGGGATTTATGAGAAAGCCATTACTCCCAAAACGCGTATCATGTTGGTCAGTCATCTGATCAATATTTCGGGTCAAATCCTTCCCGTCAGAAAGATATGCGATATGGCACACGTGCATGGCGTAGAAGTGATTGTCGATGGTGCTCATGCTTTTGCCCAACTGAACTTCAAGATTCCTGATCTTGGCGCAGATTATTATGCGGCCAGTTTACATAAATGGTTGTGTTGTCCACTTGGTGCGGGATTGTTGTATATGAAAAAGGAACATATACCCAAGATTTGGCCTTTGTATGGGGATGTTGCTGCACCCAAAGACAGCATTCGGAAATTCGAGCACATTGGTACCCGTCCAGTTACCACTCCCCTTACGATATCCAGTGCCCTCAAATTTCATGAAATGATCGGAAGTGAGCGAAAACAGGATAGATTGAGGTATCTACAAAGATACTGGACAGATAAAGTCAGGGAACTGCCAAAAGTCCGTATCAATACGCCGGTCGATAAAGAAAGGAGTTGTGCCATCGCCAATATCGCTCTTGAGGGAATGAGTCCTCATGAGTTGTCTACCTACTTTTTTGAGGAGCACCGAATTTTCACGGTAGCCATCAATCGCAAATCTGTAAAGGGAGTACGAGTAACTCCCCATCTGTATACCAGCATCCAGGATTTGGATAAGTTTGTAGCTGCGATTATGCAGGTCGGGAGTTGACGGAACCCACCGCCTCCGCCCCACACTCCCTTATTGCTCAAATAATGGAGTGCGCTCGAGCCAAAAAAGAAATAAATGATATTTGCTTTTACTCCAGCTGCCATCAGCGGGTCGTTTCCTTCTTGAGGGAAACGGGCTTGCAGCGGAAGGCTCACCGAGCCTCAAAGACTGCTATGATCTCATTATTCACGGGCTCGCCCAATTCGCGGAATCCCATATTGCCAAAAAATTCTGAGGCGGCTTTATTATCAGCGCTGTAAGAAGTCCTGATTTCACGACAACGATAATTCAACCGTAGCTTATCAAGAAGAGTCCCCAGGGCTTTACTTCCTATACCCATCCCCTGGTAGTCTTTGTCAATCAGGATGCGATTAACCCAGCAAATATCTCCAAATTCACCATACATCAGGAACCCCACCATCTTCTCATTTTTTACAATGCCATAAGGGGTGAGATTCTCAAATTTTGCCTGTGCAAGAGAATAGAGAACGGGAGGCAGAAAGGTCTCCTGTTCAGGACTCAATTTAATGTCCAGGCATAGCTCCCAATTGTATCGATCCAGTGGTATAATTTGCGTCATGTGCTTCTAATGTCTGCAAGAACTGCAAGTTAGTCTTTGTTCTTCAAAAAGTAGAATATTATCCCCTTCTAATTTTTCTTACACACTTATTTATATTTGTCTTTTCTACTTGAAAAGTAAAGCAGCTAAACAAAACATCCTTTATTCCTATTGTATCTAAGTATCAATTCCTCTCAAGCCTAGCAATTCATGTCAAAATTATCCGTGGGAGATAAGGCTCCCGATTTCAATCTGCCCAATCAGGATCGTGAGATGGTCAGTCTTTCCCATTTTACCGGGAAGAAACATTTAGTGGTCTATTTCTATCCAAAAGATGAAACACCGGGCTGTGTAAAAGAAGCCTGTGGATTCAGGGACAGTTATGAAGCTTTTACAGAAGCAGGAGCCGAGGTCATTGGCATCAGTGCTGACGGAGCGACTTCTCATAGCAAATTCATCCAAAACAGAAAACTCCCTTTCCAACTCCTCAGTGATAAAGATCTTTCCGTAGCAGAAAGCTTTGGGGTAAAAAAATCCCTCTTTGGCCTGTTCCCGGGAAGAGAAACTTTCGTTATTGACAAAGAAGGGATCGTAAGGCATAGTTTTGCCTCCGGATTAAATATCAATAAACATATTGACTCAGCCCTCGAGGTAATCCAATCCCTTTAATTTAAGATACTTGCGTTTCTGCCTTTCTCTTGCATAATTTTGCAGACCCTTTGAAAGGATACAGAATTTAACCAGAACCTTATGTCCAGATTTGTTCTCCTGATCGCATTATGTAGTATGTTTTGGGCCTGCGAAACGGAAACAGAAAAAGCTCCCCCTGTTGATCCCCCAGTAGCTTTAGGTCCCTTACCCACTCAGGCACAAATGGCCTGGCATGAGATGCAGTACTATATGTTCGTGCATTTCAACATGAATACCTTTACCAATAAAGAATGGGGCTATGGAGACGAATCTCCGGAAACCTTCAATCCGACAGAGCTGGATACACGCCAATGGGCCAGAATAGCCAAAGAGGCGGGAATGAAAGGAATTATCCTTACAGCCAAGCATCACGATGGTTTCTGCCTGTGGCCTTCTGCTTATACCGAGCATTCTGTCAAAAATTCTCCCTGGAAAGCAGGGAAAGGAGATGTAATTAAAGAATTGGCCGAAGCCTGCAAAGAATATGGACTCAAAATGGGCCTCTATCTTTCTCCCTGGGACAGGAATCATGAGAAATATGGAGAAGCCGAATACCTGGAGTATTTCCATAATCAAATTCGCGAGCTCCTGACTAATTATGGAGATGTCTTCGAATTTTGGTTTGACGGAGCCAATGGAGGAGATGGATATTATGGGGGTGCTAAAGAAATGAGAAAAGTGGATCGCAAGGCTTATTACAAATGGCCCGAGACTTTTGCTTTGGTACATGAGTTGCAGCCCAATGCCCTCATCTTTAGTGACGGTGGCCCTGATATCAGATGGGTTGGAAATGAAAAAGGCTTTGCAAATAAAGAGAACTGGTCTTTGCTTCGTAGAGAAGAAGTTTATCCTGGTTATCCCGATTATAAAGAATTGACTACCGGACATTATGATGGTACCCATTGGGTTCCTTCCGAAGTGGATGTCTCTATCCGTCCGGGTTGGTATTATCATCCAGAGCAGGACACGATGTTGAAATCTGTGGAGCAGCTTATGGATATCTATTATAAATCTATTGGGCGAAATTCAAACCTACTGCTTAATGTCCCTGCTGATACCCGGGGGAAAATCGCAGCTGTTGATTCTGCCAGATTGATGGAATTTGCCGCCGCAATAGCAAAAGATTTTCCGGAGGATATTGCAAAAGGTAGGAGAGTCACTACCTATAGCACCTTCGAAAGTCATCCTGATTATACCGGCACACAAGCAAATGATGGAAATTACGATACCTATTGGGCAACCGATAAATCCAGCAATAGCAATTATGCAATTTTGGAACTGGGTACTCCCAAGCAGTTTAACCGCATTCTTTTGCAGGAATATGTTCCTTTAGGACAAAGGGTTGATTCATTTTATGTAGCTGCCAGAGTCGGAGGAGAATGGGATTTATTGGATTGGGGTTGCTCAATTGGATACAAAAGAATCATCAAACTGGATAAACCTGCCTATACGCATAGATTGATCCTGGACCTCGTTTCTGCCAAAGGCCCTCCTATGATTGCCAACTGGGAAGTCTATATGGCACCGGAGGAGTAAGCTCCCTGAACCCCTCCGCGCTTTCCAAACCTCCCCTTTTTTTATAAAAAATGGGAGGTCCACAATCCTTTCATACCTGGCTTGCGTGCACTCCATTATCCGGTACGGAAAAGGGAGTGTGGGCTTGAGGCGGTGGGTTTAATGAGTCTAATGCCTCGTCAGCCTCTCAATCAATTCCTCATGCTGAGGAAATTTTCCGATAAGCGTATCTGCTTTCGGCAATTCAAAGCCTTCAAAATCAAATCCGGGAGCCATCGTACATCCAACGAGTGCATATTCCTGATCTTTTTCTACTTCTGCAGCAAAATAAACGCCCCCAGCTACCCGGGCATAAAAACTTTCGCCCGCTTCAAAATCAGGTCCTAATTTGATTTGCTCATAACTCCCATCTTCAAAAATGAGATGCAGTAGAAGGGGATTCCCTTGATAAAAGTGCCATAATTCATCCGAATCCAGGCGATGAAAGGCGGAAAAACCCTCTTTGTCAAGCAAAAAATAAATATGCGTAGCCATTGAGCGATCCCCTGTATAATGTGCAGGAAGGACCTCCTTTGGGATTTTTGCCTCACTTCTGAATAATTCTGCATAATAACCTCCTTCCGGATGGCGATTTAGACTGAGATGTTTTATCCAATATTGAGCCTTTTTCATAAGGGTTCCGTAACTTGCGCCAGCATACCGAAATAGCAGCCTATGCAAAGATATACCCTTTTGCTCTTATTACTTATTAGCAGCCTGCCTTTGTCTGCACAACTCTTCCCCCAATTGGGTGGGCAGAGAGCCGGAATATCGGCCCTTACTTTTCTAAAAATAGAAGTAAGCCCACGTGCAGCCGCCTTAGCTGGGGCCTCAAATACCCTTACCGGGGATGCTTATGCCATCGCAAATAATCCTGCCAGTTTGGCCGAGGTAGATCAGTTTAGTGTAGGGGCCAGTAATACCTTTTGGGTGGCCGATATCAATTATGCCTTCCTAGCTGCAAATATTCCCACCAAAAATGCCGGAAATTTTGCCATCAGTTTGAGTGGATTAAACTCAGGCCCAATGCCTGTTCGAACAACCTTCCAGCCAGAAGGAACAGGACAAAATTTCTATGCCTATTATTTAACTGCGGGAGCGAGTTATGCCAAACGCCTGACCGATCAATTTAGCTGGGGAGTAAATGCTAAATATGTACATGAGCAATTGGCAGAATTTCAAGCCAATACCTTTGTTGTCGATCTCGGATTTTTGTATGAAACTGATTTCCGGGACCTGAGATTTGCAGTTGTGCTGGAAAATTTTGGTCCCAACTCTACTTTGAGTGGAGAAGTAGAAATTGATACAACCTTCAATCGCAAAGGGATTAGCCTGGATTCTTATCCGGCTCCTGCCCTATTCAAATTGGGCGTGTCGATAAAAGCCTGGGAAAATGAAACTCAGGATCAGTCCATCACAGCTATGTTACAGCTCAATCACCCTAATGATAATTCGGAAAATATTCGCCTGGGACTAGAGTACTCATACAAAGATCTTCTCTTTCTTCGGGCGGGATATAAAATCAATGTTGCCGATCAAAACTATCCCACTGCAGGTATAGGCTTGCGCATGAGAGCAGGCAGGCATCCCTTGATATTTGACTATGCCCTGGATCCTTTAGAGTTTTTGGGGAATGTGCACCGGGTCGGTTTGTCATTTAGAATCAATCCCGAAAACAGAGACTCATGAGTCGCGCTTTCTCTTTCCTAAGGCCCGGTTGGCAAAAGAACTGGAAAAATTTCGCACTGGAAACAGGAGCCAACTTCAAATATGAGAAAACAAGAGGCCTGAGAAAAACCCCTACGATTCGGGCAATCTATAAAAACTGGATCATAAAAATAGACGCTCCGAAAAGAGGAAAAAAAGCGACTATCACCCGCGTGAGAGCTGCCTATCTCAATTCGGATAGTTTTTACTTTCGGATTTATCGGGAAGGATTATACCAGGGCATCAAAAAAATGATGGGTATGCAGGATGTGATCATCGGCTATCCGGCTTTTGATGATGCCTTTATCGTTCAGGGGAATGATGAGCGAAAGCTACAAGCCCTTTTCAATAATCAAAGACTAAGAGAACTCATTCACTGGCAACCAGATATCCATTTAAAAAATATCGTAGATGAAGACTGGAAGCTGGATGAAGAGCAAAAAGGACTAAGTGTTCTGGAATTTAAGATCATGGGATTGATATCAAATATAAACAGGCTGCATGATCTGTATGAACTCTTTGCCGAATTGCTTGAGCAATTGGTGGAAATAGGTTCTTCACATCCGGAAGGTCCGCTCCCCAATTCATAAAAATCAACCGAGATAAGAAACATGAAATCAATATCCTATAGCCTCCTATTGTTATTCCTTTTCACTTCTTGTGATGGGTTTTTTGGCGTGGAAACCCCTACAGATTTTCTGGATGAACCTCAGTTCGACGATCAGACGGTAGCCTATGTACCTATCCAACCCGTTTGGGAAGGATTTGTAGATCCGGTGGATATCATTCCGGGTTGGGATGAATTGATTTATGTTGCAGATGCGGGTTCAGAGGAAATTATCTCTTTTGATCAGGCAGGAAATGAATTAGGGAGATTCAGCGTTCCGGGTTTGGGGAAAATTAGCCAGGACAGACAATTGGATATCCTCGCTACTGGCAGAAAAGACACTGTGATCAATGGCACCCCATTTAACCTGCCAGCTATTTATCGGATTGATTTAAATAAAACCGGAGACTACGGATTGGAAAATGCTCGAATAGTCAATACGATTATTCATCCTTTTTTCTTCAAATCAAGTACGCCCACCAGCAATGATGAAATGGCTGCTTTTGAAGCCATCGCCCCTATGCCGGATAATAAATATTATGTCGTGCGCTCAGGAATCTCCAATTCTCCTAATCAGTTTGGAGGTCCAGATAATTCAGTACTATTATTTGATGCGGATACCCTGGTTACTCCCATATTTGTAACCACTAATCTGGGCCTCTTCAGGGACTATTTCAAAGATCCCAAAAGCATTGCCTCTGTGGCTCAACCTCCCCAAAGTCCTGCTATCGACAATCGGAGAGATGCCGGAGATTTCTTCTTCAGCAGTTTTTCTGCGACCAATGCCCTCCGAGTTCAGAAAATCAATTTCAATGAAAGTGATTTTGGTTCTTCCTACAATGTTGCCAATCTTATCGTGGGAGATACTTCTCGTGCAGATGGATTTCTTTACGAAGCCAATAAGTTTTCCCAACCTACAGATGTAACCGTAGCAGGAGATGGAACGAATTACATCTTTGTGGTCGATAGCGAAAAAGATTCTTTATTTCAATTCAACGGTTTAGGACTAGAGGGAGCAAACCCTCCTTCCGGATCGAGATCTGACAAGAATATACGAGCCTCTTTCGGAGGCAGAGGCCAGGGTCTGACACAGTTCAATACTCCCAAAGCTGTGGCCTATTTGGATCAGATTGTTTATGTTGCAGATGCAGGGAATAATCGCATTTTGCGATTTAAGCTTACCCTGGACTTTGAATAGTACAATTTTTCGTATTAGTCTGAATCAGAAGCGCTTGAGTTATGGCGAAAAAAGAGAATATATTACGATTCGAAATGATTAGTCAATTAAGAACTTCCTTTTTCCTCCTCATCCCTCTCCTTTTTATCTCCCTGAGCTCCTGTGGCCCCAGGCAAATGCATATCAAGGTTGAGGTTCAGGATATATTTACAGGGGAAAATCTTGATAGTGTCAAAGTTGATGTATTAAGAGCCGCTAAAGGAGGTGCAGCTCAAATTTTGCAAAGCTGTTATACAAGTACCGAAGGGAATTGCAGCCTCTTACTGGAAGTTGATGAGCAATATGCCTACCAGGTACAGGCAAGCAGAGCACATTATAAAGAAGCCCTGAGTGAAGATGGCTCTGATTATTTACATCAAGCGAAATTGGAAATTAGCGACTCAACTGAAGTCCAATTATTTCTGGAAAATATTCTCCCACCCGATCCTGAGCGTTTTGAAAAAATGTATCCAGTGGTTCCCATAAGTCAGGTAATCGCAGCTATTTCAGCAGATGAATGGTCATGGTCCTTTTTACCCAAAATCAGTTGGGAGGATGTGCCTATCCTCCTGAATCAGGGAGCTGATAGTACCTTTATCAAAAATTACCCAAGAAATCTTCGAAGTACTTATCGCCCGGACAGCATACGTGCAGGCCTGGTGGCTCTTTGGTTGGTGGAAGCATTGCGAAAGCAGGAACTCAAAAGCAATGACGATTATTTCAACCTAAGTCCTCCCTCCCGGGCACCTGTCCTCGGCACTCGCAGGGGGAATCCCTCCGGCTTCAATTCAGTAGAACAAATACAAGCGGCTCAGGAAGCCTACAATATTTGGTGGGAAGAAGTTCCTGCTGATTCCGCTGCCCGGATGGACGCCATCCGAAAAAATCCTTTGGCCGGCAAAGGCCTGAGTTGGATGTAGTTCTGCCTGTATTGTCATATTCATTTTAGCTACCTTTGTCCGCATGATAGGATTTCTCATTGGTTTTATGGGATCGGGAAAGTCCACCCTGGGCAGGGCAGTAAAGGATGCAGGACAAGTTCCGTTTATTGACCTGGACAACTACATTGTCGTACGTGCAGGGAAACCCATTCCACTTATATTTGACGAAGGAGGTGAGGAACTTTTCAGAAAGCTTGAAAGAGAGGCCCTGCAGAGCCTGATCATGGCAAATCCCGATAAACTCCTTATTGCCTGTGGCGGAGGTACGCCTTGTTTCGGGGACAATATGAAAATGATGAATCAAGCGGGTGAAAGTTTTTACCTGAAAACACCCCTTGAAAGCATTTATCAAAGATTACTTCCTCAAAAAGCAGCGCGTCCACTCATCCGGGACTTGAGTGATGAGGAACTCAAAGAATTTATTGCAGATCTCTTAGAAAAAAGGGAAAGCTATTATCTTCGGGCAAAGTATCATCTGGAGCCTGAACAACAGCATCCTGACTTTATCCATAACATCCTATTGAACACATCTCTATAACCTAAAATATATGTCAATACAACAGCGTCTTCTTCTCTTCAGCCTTTGCCTGATCTTTCACCTAAACGGATTTTCTCAAGGCCTACCACCGACAGATAATGTCCTCGTTTCAGGACCTATGGTGGGATACTGTGAAATGCGAGAAGTCATGCTTTGGGTGCAAACCAATGGAACGGCTATCGTTCAGATAGAATATACGGCAGGTGAGGGATCTCCCATCTATCGTACTCCTGCATACCAGACACGCCAGGACCAGGCTTTCACTGCACACCTTATCGCCGACCAGGTTCAACCCGGTATAACTTATAGCTATAGGCTCCTTATCAATGGAAAGGAAGTGCAAAGGCCTTATGATATGGTTTTCCAAACTCCTCCACTTTGGCAATGGAGAACAGATCCTCCGGAGATTACGATGGCTATGGGAAGCTGCGTCTATATCAATGATGAAGCTTATGATCGTCCGGGCAAACCCTATGGATCAGACTATCGCATTTTCGAGAGCATTCTCCAAAAAGATCCTGACCTCATGCTTTGGTTGGGAGATAACACCTACCTCCGTGAGGCTGATTGGAACTCTGCAACGGGAATTGTGCACAGATACACCCATACCCGTCAGATAGAAGAAATGCAGCCTCTCCTTGCTTCTACAGCCAATTATGCTGTTTGGGATGATCATGATTACGGACCGAATGATAGTGATTATACCTATTGGGGTAAGAATATGACCACTAAGGCCTTTCAATTATTTTGGGGAAATCCTTCCTATGGATTACCCGGAATGGGAGGTATTACAACTTCTTTTGAATGGGGAGATGCACAATTTTTCATCCTGGATGATCGCTATTTCCGTGATCCTAATAGAAAGAAAAGCGCACCAAGAAGTATCCTGGGAGAAGAACAACTCGAATGGTTCCTCGATGCCCTGATTAGCTCCAAAGCCAGATTCAAATTTGTCATGATAGGCGGGCAGGTTGTAAATGATGCCGCTTTGTATGAAAACTACTCCAATATCGCACCTGCTGAAAGAAGCCGCATCCTGAATACCATTGTAGAGGAAGGCATTAAAAACGTCATCTTCCTTACCGGAGATCGTCATCATTCAGAGCTTTCTCTCTTCGAAAAAAATGGCATTAAGATTTATGATATTACTTCTTCTCCTTTGACTTCAGGTGCCAATAGTGCCCTCGATGAACCTAATACATTGCGGGTAAAAGATTCATTTTTTGGCCAAAGAAATTTTTCCACCCTGACATTGAGTGGAAAGCGTACCGAGAGAAGGGCAGAATTGAAATACTTCGATGTAGATGGAAAGGAACTATGGTCCTTTAAGTTCGAAGCTCAATAAATCACAAAAACTTAGCATTATGCTAATTGCATTTGCGAAAAATCGCTTGTAAATTGCTTTTGCTAAAAATCAATGGCTTATGCGAAACGAATGGCTCGATCCAACATCCACTCCTTCTGAAGAAGAAAAGCAACTCCGACCGCAGGAATTGCTGGATTTTACGGGCCAGAAAAAGATCACTGACAACCTCAAGATCTTCGTTGAAGCTGCCAAGATGAGAAATGACACCCTGGACCATGTTCTGTTACATGGACCTCCGGGATTAGGCAAGACGACGCTTTCATTTATCATCGCCAATGAATTGGGCGCGGAGATTACGACAACTTCAGGCCCGGTATTGGAAAAGCCAGGAGATTTGGCCGGTCTGCTCACCAATCTGGAGGAAGGGGATGTGCTCTTTATTGATGAGATTCATCGCCTTTCTCCCGTAATTGAAGAATACCTCTACTCCGCCATGGAAGACTTCAAAATCGACATCATGGTAGAGACGGGTCCCAATGCTCGTAGCATCGAAATTTCTCTCAATCCTTTTACTTTGGTAGGAGCTACTACCCGGGCAGGCTTACTAACCTCCCCTATGCTGGCAAGATTCGGGATCAATTTTCGACTGGAGTACTATGATGCGGAAACCCTGCAGCGGATTTTGCAGCGATCAGCAACTGTTTTGAATGTCCCCATAAAAGCTGATGCTGCCCTGGAGATTGCGAGAAGAAGCAGAGGAACGCCCCGGATTGGTAATAGACTTCTCCGTAGAACCCGGGATTTTGCCCAGGTAAAAGGAGATGGCAATATTGATTTGGATATCGCAAAGACTACCCTTACTGCTCTGGAAGTAGATGAAGCCGGTCTGGATGATATGGATAATAAAATTCTGCTGACGATCATCGATAAGTTTAAAGGAGGACCTGTGGGGCTGAATTCAATTGCAGCTGCCATAGGAGAAGAAGCAGAAACTATTGAAGAAGTCTATGAACCCTATCTGGTTATGGAAGGCTTTATCAAACGAACAGCCAGAGGTCGTATGGCCACTGAGAGAGCCTATCATCACTTCGATCGCATGCCCGGATCGGACCCAACTCAGGGTAAGCTTTTCACCTAAGCCCCTAATTTTCTCCTCCTCAGAAACTCAGTGTGCAAGTCTGCTTGTTAAGCGTGAGCGATTCCTTTTCAATGAGGTTTTCTATTCCCCAATTTGCCCCTAGCTTTGTATCATCCTGTTTAACACAAATCTACTTTTAACAACAACAGACAATGCAGAATTTCCACCTTAAGCAATCCATTTCCCTCATCGTACTCGCTTTATTGATAAGCGTACAATCCTTTGCCCAGGATCAGAACTTTAAATGGGCACCTTTTAAATTAAGTCCGGCTCCTCTGCCTTCTGCTTTTCAGTTTGGCTATGAAAGAACATTAGGAGAACAGACAACTATTGGGGGTACGATAAAACTCTTTATTCCCAGAAGCCTGGAAAACACAGATGTAACTTTTGATGCCAATGGAGCAACTACAGCCACTGGTAATTTTACTTCCGGCAAATTCAATGGATATGTGATTACTCCTGAATTGCGCTATTATACCAGCAGAAAAAGTGGTGTAGGCAATGGTTTCTATCTCATGCCTTTCCTTCGGTACTACAATTATAGCTCAGACGGAGATTTCCTCTATGAACCTACTAATGGAGAAGAAAACTCAACCATCGATGCTAAAATCAATTTCAGTGGTTTTGGAGGTGGTTTTTCTATAGGGGTCCAAAAAATATGGGATAGCGGATTCCTGATTGACTGGAATGCAGGTCTGGGACTAGCCATTGCGGGCGGTCGCCTGAGAGGTACGGTCGACGGACCTGTACAGGATGATATTCCTCAATTAATTGATGATATCAGCGATGCTATTTCTGCCCTACCCCTGGTAAATGCTCAACTCAGCAATGATGGAAATAGTCTGGATGCCAGAGGTACTGGTTTACCTTGGCCCATCGTCAAAACCCATATTGCTATCGGATATGCTTTTTAATGTTCATATGAAATGAAAAAGGGGACTCACATGAGTCCCCTTTTTTGTATCTGTAATTTTCTCTTAGTACAAAACTCTGAATCGGATCGTCCCTGCTATTTCCTTCAAGCCATCTAAAATTTCTTCCGGATAGGCCTGCTCCAAATCCGTGATCACATATCCAATCTGTTCATTGGTCTTCAGATACTGACCGGCGATATTGATATTATGATCAGAGAAAAACTGGTTGATCCGTGCCAAAATACCCGGAACATTCTTGTGAATGTGAATGAGGCGATGGCTATTATTTTGAGCTGGCAATTGTAGGTTAGGAAAATTGACACTGCCGAAAGTACTTCCGGAATTTATATAGTCAATAATCCTGGCGGGAACATATTCGGCGATATTCACCTGTGCTTCCTCAGTACTTCCTCCAACATGAGGCGTAAGGATCACATTTTCCAATCCTCTCAATTCTGACAAAAATTCTTCCTCATTGCTCTTTGGCTCCAGCGGAAAGACATCTATTGCTGCTCCCCTGATATGTCCATTCTTGAGATACTTTACCAAAGCTTCGATTTCAACGACAAAGCCCCGAGACAGGTTGATAAATACAGAGCCGCTCTTCATCGCTTTGAAGTGTTCTTCTCCAAAGATCATCTTATTGCCGGGCCGACCATCCACATGGAGGGTCAATACATCTACTTTAGAAAGAAGTTCATCGAGAGAATCCACTTTAGTCGCATTTCCCAGGGCCAACTTCTCCACCAGGTCATAATAAAAGACCTTCATTCCCATCGATTCAGCCAAAACAGAAAGCTGGGAGCCGATATTTCCATAGCCGACAATTCCCAGGGATTTTCCCCTGATCTCGAAACTGTTCTTAGCAGATTTATTCCACTTACCGAAATGCATACCAGAACTCATAAGAGGAATTCTCCTCATCAGCATGATGATTTCTCCTATAGCCAGTTCTACTACCGATCGGGTATTGCTAAAGGGTGCATTAAAGGCAATGATTCCTTTTTCAGCACAGGCTTCCAGATCAATCTGATTGGTTCCAATACAAAAAGCACCTACCACCATGAGGCGGTTAGCAGACTCCAATACTTTGCGGGTAACATGGGTTTTGGACCTGATGCCCAAAATGAATACCCCCTTGATCTTTTCACAGAGTTCTTCCTCTGAAAGTGCACGGCCGATAATCTCAATCTCATAAGACTCCGTCTCAAAGATTTGCTCCGCCTGCTTGTGGATATTCTCCAGAATGAGAACCTTAATCTTGTTTTTTGGAAAAGAGACTTTCATGTTGTCATTGTTATCAAGGCTGCAAAGGTAAGGATATTGCTGAATTTTCCATCCACAAAATTGAAGGCCCAAATCTCTCCATTTATCTCCATTTTTCGGTATTTCCTTACTCTTGAAAGATTCGAGCCGCCTGCTGGCTATATACTTAGGGTATATGTTTTATTTTTGTTATGGAAATTTAGATAAATCAAAACACCTTTATGGATAGAAAGAATACTTTCACATTAAATGCAAAGCAGAGAATCACTCAAAAACTCAATGGTTTGTTGGGAGTTTGGGTAGGAATCAGCTTTTCAGGTCTTCTTATCTGGAATGGGATTGTCGGTATGCCTTCTCAAAATACAAGTTGTAATGTTCCCTATCCGGGAAATGAAGCAGCTATAAGTCTTCAGGCAGGAGATACTCTTTGTATTCCAATGGGGGAAGTATTTACGGGGAGGATTGAAAAATTGCCAAAAGGCGCCCTTATCAGGGTCAATAAAAACGCGATTTTCCAGCCTATAGGTCTTTGGGAGGCAGAAGGTAGCATCGATAATCATGGCCTTATCGTCATAGAAGACATCCTCAATGCCAAGGGTCTGAAGTTGGATAATAAAGGAAAGATAGAATTCAGGCACGCACCAGGTAGAGATGCAAAACTCGATATTCTGAATCGCCTGGATGCCTCTATTACCTTCCTCTCCAATATCAGTCAGCTACATGCAAAACTGAATATCCAGAATTATGGAGATGTTCATTTTGAAGGAAGCGTACACCTAGGAAAAGAAAGCAAAATTGAAAATAAAGGTCGACTCGTCCTGGAAGAGAGCACTGTAATAAATGGGAGAGTTACGAACTTTGGGATAGTACAATCTTATGAAAAAGTACTTTTGGGACCAAAAGCAAACATTCAGAATCATTGCAATATTGTAGCTCCAAATGCTGCAGAAATAAGCCACAAGGGCTTCAATAATAATGGAAGTTTGCTCAGCAGCGTTGGAGGAGAATTGGATAAAAACCTCGAGGCTCAGGACTGTGCATCTCGCTTCAAAAGTTCGAAGCCGGTAGTTCTTCAATTTTTCAGGCCTCAACTCATCGAAGATTTTGCCCAGCTTAAATGGCAGGTAGAGAATAGTTCCAGGGCTTCCTATTTCGAACTACAAAGGTCCTTTGACAACAACAATTTTAGTTCGCTCGACAGACTGGAAGCTTCTGAGAAAGAGGATCAGGTATACAAATTTCTGGATGCAGGACTAAGGTATGAAGGAGAAAGCATGGTCTATTATCGCCTCAAAATGACCAATAGTCAGGGAAAGGCAAACTATGGTCCTGTAGTGGAGATGGTGCTAAATGATGAGAAGAGCATTGCTTTGCAGGTAGCGGAGCTAGAGGAAAGCAGGCTAAGTCTCCGATATAAAAATCCCGCTCAGGAGAAGTTGGAACTCAGTCTGACAGACGAGCAGGGTACAGAAGTAAAGAAACTTGATCTGGCAGGCGATAAAGCAATCAACCAGCTTGATCTTGATCTCACGGATATTCCAGCAGGGAACTATACCCTATCCCTCAGTTCTCAATACTCCACTCAGACTGAGGAAATAAAGGTCGGTTCCTGATCTAGAAAATATAAATGGGATTACACCTGCCAGTCTATGGCAGGTTTTCCTGTTTTTTGGAGGTAGACATTGGTTTGGGAAAAATGCTTGCAGCCAAAGAAACCTCCTCTGGCGAGGGGTGAAGGATGAGGTGCTTGCAATACCAAATGCTTATTTCGATCAACCAGTGCTCCTTTATCCTGTGCATACCTTCCCCACAACAAGAATACAATCCCTTCTTTTTCCCGATTCAGCACATCAATCACTGCACTGGTAAAGTTCTCCCAGCCTTTCTTACGGTGAGAGCCTGCCTGACGTGCCCGTACAGTCAGCATCGCATTAAGCATAAGTACTCCTTGCTCTGCCCATTTTTCCAAATTGCCATGTTGGGGAATCTGGATGCCTACATCTGTATTCAGTTCCTTGTAAATGTTTTTAAGCGAAGGAGGTGTTGCTATGCCCATCGGTACCGAAAAAGATAAGCCATGAGCCTGTCCCGGACCATGATAAGGGTCCTGCCCGATTACCACTACTTTTACCTGATCATAAGGTGTCAGATCAAAGGCATTGAAAATCAGTTTGCCGGGTGGATAAATCTGCTGGCCAGCCTGTTTTTCACTGCGCAAAAAGTTTTTGAGTTCCTGGAAATAGGCTTTGGCAAATTCTTCTTTGAGAGCCGATTTCCATCCGGCTTCAATCTGTACGGAATCTGATGGGTGAGACATGTATTTTCTATTTCGTAAGTAGTAGAGGTCAGGATGAGGGCCTGAGTTTATTCTTAAATATTACAAAAGCCAAAAAGAGTATCGCAAGTAGCACCATCACACCCATGCCCCAACCTGCGATAGGAACCATGGCCGACTTTCTCGGGGCATTCCCTTCTCCCAGTAATTCCAGGTCAGGCCCGGCATCTTCCAGGGCTTTGCTCCCCATGCACTCATTCGTCTTCAAACTAAATTTTTTCAGGCCATAAACCAGGTATTTCTTCCCATCCTCAAATTGAGAACCGCATTCATATTCCCAGCCAGTATTCACGACAAGCAAACTATCAGATCCTCTCTTCCAGGTCTTTTCCACCACAAAAGTGTACTTCATGCCTCCGCTGATCCAATTGGTATTTACGCCTATCACCTTTCCTATAAAAATCTGATTGGCACCCGCAATAAAATCTTCCGGCCCTTGCCCTTCCTCACAAGGACAGGCAAAAACGGAAAGACTCAAAGAGAGAAAAGCCAGTACAGCCAGGTATGTTTTTCGACTATTCATGCTATCACAAATATATAGCTAAAACCACTTGCATCTCTATCCTGTTTATAAATTCCAACATTTCTACAAAGACTTCAGGATAGGGATCATGGCCTGGTCTATGGGAAAGGTAAAATCATCTGCGCCGAGTTCAGTTAAAGATTTCCACCTAAAAGACTGTTGATCCTCTCCATTCAGGGGGAAATCATGTTTCTTTTCACTAATCGTAACCTTCAGCTCACTGATCGGAAAAACCTTGAAATACATACAAATCACCTGATCCGTTTTCCGAAAAGAAGAAACTTGTAAAAAGGGATTTACATACAAAATTTCTCCTACTTCAACTTCAGTCTCCAATTCTTCCATCCACTCTCGTTTAAGGGCATCTTCTATTCCTTCGCCAAACTCCAGGCCTCCTCCGGGCAGTTTCGTCATCAATTTCCCAAAACGAAGCTCATCACTCAGGAGCAGTTTATTTTCTTCGACATAAACCCCATAGATCCTGAGATTAAAACGATTTACTTGCGCAGACATACTATTCATAGAGGCGAGAAGTTATTAAAGCTCAGTGCTTATTTGTTTTTGCATTAGATTTCACTCAATAATCGAGTAAATTGCCCGAAATTTAAGACAATGAGATATATAATCCATTTCCTGCTGATCGCTTTATTGGGTTTAGGGAGCTTGAAGGCGCAGGAGATTATTAGCGATACAACCGAGACTTCGCAAACGGAAGCAAAATCAGAAGATAATCTACCCGTGGATGCGGCTCGTCGTTTCAGCCTGGTTTTCAATCGTACGCTTCAGACAACTAATGGGACCGCAGATACCATTCCTCTCAATGGAACAGGTTCTGGTACTTTCTTTATCGGAGGGGGCATTCGAATTCCTTTGGGTGGACAGCTGGCCAATATTCGTTTGGCACCGGGTATTTCCTGGACGGGATTCAACTACAACCAAACCAATCTCAAGCGCTTTCCGACCTTTGCCAATGACAGCACCAATCTAAGTCTTGAGAAGCATAGTCTTACTCATATAGACCTTCCCTTAAGCTTTTATTTCAACTTCTCCAGAGACGAAGATGGAGATCCTCGCTTCTTTGTAGAGTTGGGAGCATATGCCAGTTACCTGATGGCGGCTTCCTATAAAATCAAATATGAAGACGAAAATGGGCTACGGGTAAGAGAAAAAATAAAAGATCTTCATGCACTGGAGGGGGATAAAGCCGAGTTTGAGCGTCTTAGATATGGAGCCTTTGCCAGAGTAGGATTCAAATGGATCGCTTTGTATCTGGATTACAGGTTTTCAGATGTATTTAATGAAAATGGGGGGACTGTGATCAATCCACAAACGCCAGCAGGATTTCTAAATCCTGTATTTGAGCCGCTACAGATTGGGATCAGTATCTTTTTGTAGGCTATCTCTTTTGATATCCGGGTAACCGCTAAATTCCTGAATTGCTTCAGGAGCTTTTTTGGCCAGTTTTGCCGCATTGATAGAATCTTTCTCACGAATCTTTCTGTCAACTGCAGACCAGTCAGACTTCTGGCTACTATTTGATTCGCATGAGATAATCAGCAAAAGGAAAATAAGGAAAAGGAAATTTTTCAATTTTTCGGCTATTTTTTGAAGCAAAGCAAAGCATTTTTTAACTTGGGAACTGCAAGCTTTGAAAATTAGTAGCAATTTTACAAGCTTGCAAGCTTCTACTTCTATCCTAAGCGACTAACATGAACCGTTTTTTCACTACAATCGTTCTCATCTTCGGCTTGATGCTTTCCGGCATCCTAACCACATCCTGTGAGGAAGACCCCTTAAATCCGACTCCACCGGAAGATCTTCCACCAGCGATTGCCCTGATTAGCCCTGAGAACAATAATTTTCTGATCGAAAAGACAGAAACTTTCTCGGTTACTCTTCAACTCGCAGACAATGAAGCTCTATCCAGCTTCGAAGTAGATGGCGAGATATTCGATACCGACAATGCATTGGTATCGAGTTTTTCTGAAGCTCCTCAGAGTATTTCCGGAACTTCTCAAACCATTATATTCAGTGGGACTCCTCCTACTGCAGCAGAAGACTATTATCGCATTAAATATACCTGCCGTGCAATTGATGCAAAAGGAGTTAGTGCCAGTACTTTCTTTTGGGTAAGTGTTGTTCCTCCTGAAGATCCTCCTGCCGAATTTGTGGTACTGGAATTTGAAAATGATTCCGTCCTGACCAATTTGGTACCCAATCGCTTTGCCTTCAATTTCACAGCTCGCAAGATGTTGCCGACTATCAATGACAACAATGAGCTGGACTTTGATATCAAAGAAGTTTCTGAAAGTGGTAGAGGCATATTTGCTCCTCAATTTGAATCTCCCAACAATATGCTGCTGGGACAAGATTCAGTTTTTGTGGTAACCAATGCCGATAGATTCAACTATGAAGAAGCTACTCATGAGACACTTTCTCAGGCCTTCTTCTCCGATCCGGCTCCTTTCAGCAAAACTCCTCCTTTGAAAGTAGGAGATTATGTGATCGTGAGGCTGACCAAAGCCCCACAACCTCAATTTGCGATCATGCGGATCAACAGACTGGTAGATGACGGAGGAGGTATCCTTATTCAGGATCGTGTGATCTTTGACTACAAGGTTACCAGCCAACAATAAGACAAAAAACATCATACATACTGAAAAGGAAGGGTATATTCCCCTTCCTTTTTCTTTTGCTTTTCTATGATCAGCCTTATTCGAGATTATCTCTTTCATCTGTACACTTGTAAAAGTGTTTACAGCTTGCATTCGCCCTTCGTTTTTGAATGGTATCAGCAGGTATTGCGAGCGAATCTTTCTGAGGAAACTGCTGCTATTGAGCAATTGAGGAAAGAATTGATCAAAGATCAAAGAGAGATGCAAATTCAGGACTTTGGAGCAGGCTCCGGAGATAAAGGGCCGGACACAAAAGCCAGGGCTCTGGGAGATTTGGTACGAAAAGCTTCCCGTAGAAGAAAAAGCGGAGACTTCCTCTTTCGACTTTGCCAATTTTATCAACCCAGTCGCTGCCTCGAATTTGGGACGCATATAGGTATTTCCAGTTTGTACCAAATGCATGCACTGGAAGGAGGAGAGTTTTATACGATGGAGGGAGATCCTGGTCTGGCAGAAATTGCAAAAACCAATTTTGAGCGTTTCGGGAAAAAAGCCAATCAGTATATCGGAGAATTTGACCGCCTGCTAAAGACTGAAATATCACTGTCAGAGCTGAAGCCAGATTATGTCTTTATTGATGGGAATCATACCCATGATGCGACCCTTAGATACTTCCATTTGTTGCTGCCACATATGCCGGATGAAAGTATGATCATATTTGACGATATCTATTGGTCAGAAGGAATGAAAAAAGCCTGGAAGGAGATCATTGCTCATCCAGAAGTAAGTGTCAGCCTCGACCTATTTGAGTTTGGACTTTGTTTTATCCGGAGAAAGCAGGCAAAAGAGCATTTTCGATTCCGCCTTTAAGTCAAAATCCGCTTTTCTGCTTGCAAAATCCTCGGAAAAAATTGACTTTATATTATCCTCAAACAAGAAACTCATACTTACAATATGTCATTAGCCAATCAAGTAGCCATCGTAACCGGAGCTTCCAGTGGGATCGGTCGTGCTATCGCACGCGATCTTGCTGCAGAAGGGGTCAAAATCCTCGCAACCGGAAGAAGACAATCCCGCCTGGAAGAATTAGCAGAAGAAGTTCCCGGACTTGCCTTTATGGCAGGTGATATATCCGAACCTGCACTGCCAGCCAAGCTGCTTAGACATGCCGTTGAAACCTTTGGTTCCTGCGATATTGTTGTCAATAATGCAGGGGTTATGCATACAGGAAGCATTGAAAAGGTCAATATTGAAGTCCTTTGTCAAATGATTCGTATCAATGTAGAAGGGGCAACCCGAATGGCCTATACTTCTTTGAAACATTTCAAGGATAAAGGCAAAGGACATCTAGTCAATATTTCCAGTATTCTGGGTACCAAAGTTCGCCCTACGGCTGGCGTTTATGCAGGCACCAAATTTTCCATAGAGGCACTTTCAGAAGCACTCCGTATGGAAGTATCAGGTACCGATATCAAAGTCAGTGTCATTGAGCCCGGACTGGTTGATTCAGAACTCCAAAACCATTTTGAAGTTCATCCCAAAGACATGTTGGGTATCAAAGATGCTCTTGCACCAGAAGATATTTCTCGCTGCCTGAAATTCATCCTCGAACAACCCCCGCACGTCCGCATACCCGTCATGATGGTACTACCCAATGAGCAGGGATTATAGGATTTGTCGAATACTCCCTTTAGCTGGGCGAAATCCCACCCCGGAAATTTGCTCCTACTATTTTTCATGCTTAACTCTAAGTCCCTAAAAGCTAACGCAAATTATGAGCACGCTTAAGAACTACTGCATAGGCTTATTATGCCTCTTTCCTGTCCTCTTATTCGCACAGGAAAATCAACATCTGCTAGAGGATCTCGATTATAGGAATATTGGTCCAACCCGAGGAGGAAGGTCTACCACCGTAACAGGGGTCGAAAGTCAGCCCAATACTTTCTATATGGGCGCAACCGGAGGAGGTGTTTGGAAAACGACGAACTATGGCTATAGCTGGAGGAACATCTCCGATGGATATTTTGAAACAGGTTCTATTGGAGCCCTGCGAGCTGCGAAATCCAATCCCAAAGTCCTCTATGTCGGGACAGGATCTGATGGAATCAGAAGTAATGTCATCACGGGAAAAGGAGTTTATAAATCAACAGACGCCGGCAAGAGCTGGGAACATGTGGGTCTGAAAAATACCGGTCATATTGGAGCGGTAGAAATAGATCCTTCCAGCCCCGATCGGGTGTTTGTCGCTGCTATCGGACAGGCCTTTGAAGCCAATCCGGAAAGAGGAGTATATCGCACTACGGATGGAGGGAAAAATTGGGAGAAGGTCTTTTACCATTCTGATACCGTCGGGGTGGTTGATCTCGAATTTGCCCCTGACAATTCAAATATGATTTATGCTTCCTTGTGGCAGGTTGAAAGAAAGCCCTGGACCATCAGAAGTGGGGGAACTGTAGGAGGTATTTATAAATCTGTGGATGGTGGAGATAATTGGGTAAAAGTAGGGAAAGGCCTTCCGAAGGGATTGATTGGAAAAATAGACATGGCAGTCTCTGCAGCCAATCCGGATATCCTCTGGGCCCTGGTAGAAGCTCCACAAGGAGAAGGAGGAGTATTCAAGTCTACCGATAGAGGTGAAAATTTCGAATTGGTAAGTACCAAGAAAGAATTGCTCGACCGACCTTTTTACTATTGCAACATTGACGTTAATCCCCAAAATCCAAACGCTCTCTATGTAAATTCTACCGGATTTTGGTACTCAGGAAATGGAGGGAAAAGCTGGAGAAGAATCAGAACTCCTCATGGAGATAATCACGACATCTGGATCAATCCAAATGATACATTAGTCAGCGTACAGGCCAATGATGGAGGTGCCAATATTAGTCGAGACAATATGCGCACCTGGTCCCGTCAGGACAATCAATCTACCGCAGAGCTGTATCAGGTAGAAGTTGACGATCAACAACCCTATTGGCTCTATGCCGGACAACAGGACAATAGCACGATTACCGTTCCGAGTTTACCTCCTTATAATTCCATTTCCGGTGGCACCAATTATTGGAAAGCCATAGGCGGATGTGAGACAGGGCCTGCTGTACCCAAGCCGGGCAATCCCGACATCATTTATTCCAATTGCAAAGGTCGTTTCGGAGTCTTCAATAAGAAGACCGGACAGGAAATGCAGTACTATGTAGGTGCTGCTAATATGTACGGACAAAATCCCCGAGATTTGAAATTCCGTTTTCAGCGGGTTTCTCCTATTCATGTTTCTGTTCACAATCCGGATGTGATTTACCATACTTCCCAATTCGTCCATAAGAGTACTGATGATGGGAAGACCTGGGAAATCATTTCGCCTGATCTGACAGCTTTTACTCCGGAAACTCAAGTGCTTTCCGGTAGTCCGATTACCCGAGACATAACAGGGGAAGAATTTTACTCTACCATTTATGATATCCGAGAATCTCCCATCAATGAAGGATTGATCTGGGTAGGTGCCAATGATGGTCCGGTTCACGTGACAAAAGATGGAGGTAAAAACTGGAAGGATGTTACTCCCAAAAAATTGCCGGATGGAGGTCGCGTAGATTGTGTGGAACCTTCTCCTCATGATCCGGCCAAAGCCTATGTAAGCGTGCTGAGATACCAATTAGGAGATTGGGAACCCTATATCTACAAGACAGAAAATTATGGACGTAGCTGGAAAAGAATTAGTTCAGGCGAAAATGGCATTCCTAATGATTATCCGGTACGCGTAGTGAGGGAAGATCCCGATAGAGAAGGGCTCCTATATGCAGGTACAGAATTCGGCATGTTTATCAGCATGGATGACGGAAAAAGCTGGCAGGAATTTCAGCAAAATCTTCCTGTGACGCCTATTACAGATATGAAGGTTTATCGCAAAGATCTGGTTGTATCAACCATGGGTCGAGGCTTTTGGATCATAGATGATTTGAGCCCTTTGCATAAAATGGAACCTGAGCTAACAGCTGTTACACTTTTTGCTCCGCGCACAGCGACTCGTATGTCTTATCGAGGAACTTCTTCTCGCGCTGTTCCCAACTATCCTTCTCCCGGTATGAATATCGATTATTATCTGGCAGATACGACCAAAGAATTGAAAATCGAAATCATGGATGCCAATGGGAAAGTTGTTCAGACTTTTACGCCTCCCAAAGCGAAAAAGGATACTGCAAAAAAAGAAGGAGTAAGCATGGCTACCGGTTTTGGACCCGTAGGCGCTTTCACCAATCTCAAAACTACGCCCGGCCATCACCGCATCCGTTGGGATATGCGTCATGTCGGTCCCTGGCATAAGCAGACTTCTCGTAGTGGTAGAGGCGGCCCGAAATTGCTTCCGGGAACGTATAGCATGAAGATGAAAGCAGGAGAGCAAAGCCTGACGAAAAGCTTTGCAATCGAATTAGATCCTCGTCTCAGTGAAGCCGGCCTCAGTCAGGAAGACTTGGTAGCTCAGGAGGAATTAAGTTTAAAAATCAGAGATCTCTTGAGTGAGGCAAGAAAGATAGAGGAAGAGTTGGCTAAAGAGAAGAAATCCTATGAGAAGAAAATTAAGGAAGAAAAAGAAGTAGATGCTTCTAAAGAAGCCATTGATAAGATAGATGAGGTCAAGAATAAACTGACCACTGCTAAAGGTCGTTATCAGATTCCTCAATTGGTGGATCAGCTAGGCTATCTCTACAGTATGTTGCTCCGCGCGGATCAGGCGCCGGGCAAGGATGCTTTTGATCGCTATGAGGAATTGAAGGAACGATTTGAGAGTCTCAAGGAGATGGAATGGCCCAAGACGATGGGCGAAGAGGATTAAGAAGGTGCACCTTCAGGACTTGCTGTCCCGGATATCTGTTAAGCAGGTATTCGGGATTGTTTTTTGTTGGCGAGAGATCCCGGCTCTTGGGTTAAGGCCGGGATGACATAAAAATAGTCATCTCGAAGCTTGACAGTGAGTTGGACTAGCGAGCTGAGAGATCTTGTTTTTTAAACGAGCTCAAATATTAGGTCCCTCGACTCCGCTCAGCATGACATAAATTGTATACAATCAATATTCCCAGCGATTTCTCACAGCATTATAAAAGCTGATGCCGACTTTCCATTGCGAACCAATCGCTCCTTCCTGATTGCTATAGGAGGTAACAAAATAGCCTCCTATCTTGAAGCGTTGCCTGCGAATACGGAAGGGCCACTGAAGGCCTCCATAAACTTCACTGTGAAAGAAACTTCCATCCTCGATCAAAAGCATCCCTGCACCTCCACTGACCATTAGGGGGGTTCGTTTCAGCAAGGGAATTTTATCCAGCAATACTCCATTGAAATCATGCACATAATTGCCACGGAAGTAGGCATTTTTGGTACTGATGGTCAGGCCTAAAGATTGAAAGGCCTGCAAGGGATTGAAAAATAAAATGGGATCAGAGCCTCGAAAGAATTTGAAGTCAGTGAAACGAACATTATTCGAGGACAGGAAACGCCCAGTTCGAACTACCCAACGAGAAATGCCCATGGTACCGGGTTTGAATTCGTGGTCCAATCCGAGCTCAAGAAAATCATAGCTGATTTCACTCCCAAATACTCCGGGTATAGCTTTTTTATACTTCAGGCGAAAGGTCGGCCATTTACTCCCCAAAATGATCTTGCGATAAGGCTCCATCTGGTATTTTTGATGGGGCGTATATTTCACATCAATTTCAATCAAAAACTGGCGAAAAGGATCGAAGGTCGGTGGGATATTGGTTTCTCCGAAAAGGCTTTGGGACCAATCTGACAAGGCTATATTATCGATGGCTTGATAGTCCGCAAAATCCAGGTCCACATCCAACATCCAACCATGCGTAACTTCCATTCGATGCCTTACTCCATATGAAACCTTATTCAAGTAATTGCCCCGACTAAAGATGGCTTGTATGGTCTCGAAATCATTGATCATTTCGTATTCATTCCCATAGCGTATCCAGGCTGTCGCGAACTTTCGGGGATTGTACATATAGTTGAGGTTCACCCGCCCTTTTAGGTCCTCATTTTTAAAACCATAATCAATTTCTGCATAGGTTCCGATCCGGTAGCCTCTTTTGAAAGTCTTACTGATATTTCCTCCCAGGCGATGTCGATACCCTCCTACTGCTAAAGGCTGAACTTGCTCAACCAGGGGATTGATATAAAAGTCAATGCCATTGAGGCGATTTCTGTGTTTGACTCCATTGAAGAGAATATCCAGAATGCCCACATGATTGTATCCGGAATCCGCTTTCTGCAAATACTCCGCACTTGCAAAATACTGGTTGATGCTGTCCTGATCTTTGACAAAGGTATTTTCCAGAGAGTTTAGCTTAAAGGGGCGCAATTTGTCCCATTGATCGGCGGTCTTTTCGAAGGCTTCTTTCTCTGTCCTCCTCAGCTCATTTTTAAATACCTTTTTGGGAATCTTTACATCCAACTCATATTCGCTATGGATGGCCAATGAACTTCCTTTGAATCGGCCCCTGCCCTCTTTGATTTCATAGAGATATTCTTCTTCGGTCAAAATCCGTCTATTGTCATCCGTTCGCTCGTATTTATGTCTTATGCTAAAAGCCTCATAAAAGGACATCCCACTTTTCAATACATCCAATTCTACTTTTTTGATTGCCCAGGTCCGATCCTCGATCCATAGTTGTCCTTTGAAATAGGGCCCATCTCGATTCCGAGGGCTTACGCTGATTCTATAATTGACTCTTCCTTCTTCAAAGAAGGTTTCCTCCAGTTTATATTTATAGGTCAATCTCCAGGCAGTCGAATTGAGGGGGGAAATGAACGGACGATCTCCGAGGTCCGGAATTTTCACCAGGTTGCGATAAAAATTTATATCTGCATCGGAAACATCTGTGTAGAATAAATAGGGATCCTGTATATCTGCATCGTAATCCCCATAGGTTGCATCTCCATTTACCACAGTAACAGTAAGTGCAGTCGAGTTCTTGGCTTTAAAATCCCGGAAGGCATTTACTACCGTTTTATAGGAGTTGGGTCTTTTGAAATAAATGGTCGATTGGCTTTCGATCAGCTTTGAGACATTCCAATCCATTTCATAAGCCGGCAATTCTTCCAGGGATATTCCCAGGGTATCAGCTTCCTGTTTGCGTTCCTTTTTACTCGGGAGGGTGTCAGTTTCCAGTTTTATTTTTTGGTAGGTCTGGCAGGTATAAGAATTGAACTGCTTCAGGTTGTTCTTCTTATTCGCGATCACTTCTTTCATGATTGCATAGGCGGGATCTCTTTTCCCTGCCTGAATTTCAATGGCAGTCATTTGCAGGTCGCTGGCTTTCATTTGAATATTCAATTCCAGCTCCTCTTTTACTTGGAGATCCCGAGAAACGGTTTCATAATTCAGGTGTTGGAAGATCAGGCGATAATTTCCCTCATTTACTTCCAATTCATAAAAACCATTGGCATCGGAAATGGCACCATAGCGTGAATCCTCTACATAAATTCTCACAAAGGAAATTGCCTTGCCTTCTTCATTGATAATGTTACCAAAAATTTTCTGCGCAGAGAGATTGCTACTTGCCAGAACAAGAATAAATAAGCCAAGCCATAGCCTTGACAATGCTCGTAAAACCTGATTCATATGGCCCGCTTTTGTTGGCTCATGATTCTTAGACGTTCAGCTTTATCAATTAGTTGTAAGCGGGTGGAAATAATTACAAAATCATTCTCGCGTGATCGGTCAAACCATTTTTAGGAGAATCTTACATGCCCTTTAGAAATACGGGAATAGTCAATCCCGAGCCGATCCTAATTGCCTATACTTGTTCCGTAAAACGAATTACAAATTTTCTTTGACCTGTTGTTTGGCAATTTAATTGCCGTTGCTGCTTCTTATTATTGTTATGGGAATCTTTACTTCTCCTATTGCTTGCTCTACTGTAATCCATCCCTTCAAAGATTCTCATTTACAACTATCCCATCTATCCGATCAAACGATTTTCAAGCGTTTCAGAAACTGAGCCTATGAGGCTCTTTATCTGTTCTTTTCGGAGCAAAATTTGGCACCTGCCTACGCACTTTGTCAAGAAAATGTTCCATACATACAACAAACAAACTCAGTTCTTTAATTTCAAAAAATTAAAAACGAAAAAAGAATCATCTTCTATAAGCAAGCAAATGTTCTCAAAACCTGTTACAAAATCACTTGCCATTCTCTTGATCTTCGCCCCCATGCTTATGGCTGTCTTTGCAAAAGCTAATTCCAATGGTGGATTTCCTTCACCAGAGGAGGCTTATATAAGCGGCCCTGAATTTTCACTTTCTCCCAATCCTGTAAAGAAGGCTGGTCTAACAGCTGTAGTATTAAAGGTATTTTTGGAAGGACCCTATGACAATGGTTCTATGAAAGATGAATTAAGGTCTCAGAGCCTAATCAGCACGACAGATCCTTATGGCATGGGTGCCAGTGCTTATCCTGGAGCATTTAATGTAACAGGAACGAAAGCCATCGTAGATTGGATCAAAGTGATCATCCGCGACCCAAGCAACGCGACTGTAAAAGTAGATTCTGCAGTTGCCTTATTACAAGCTGACGGAAACGTGATCGATCCTTTCGGAGATACAAAAGTAACTTTTCCTGTTGCACCAAATGGAGACTATTATGTAGAAGTGGCTCACTACAACCACCTTTCTGTAATGAGTGCCAATACCCTCGATCTCTCAGTGGAACCTACCCTGGATCTCACTTTGAACTCGACAGCAACTTATAACAATGGGGGACAGGCACAAAGAGACATCAACGGAGTCATGTGTATGTGGTCCGGAGATGCCAGTCAGGACGGTTCTATCAATGTAGTGGATAAAAACGACCACTGGAGATTGGAAAATGCCCAGACCTACCAATATGGTACAATCAAGGCTGACCTTAATCTGGATGGTATTGTGAATGCGATCGATAAAAATGACTACTGGAGAGTCAATAACTCGAGAGCAGCCCAACTACCCTAAGAATATCTGTATTGCTTCTGGTATGAATGGGTAGCCCGTTCCCGGGCCCCATTCATACCGCTTCTCTAAACTCATTCTTTATGAAAAAAGCAGGTATACTAGGCTTTGTTCTATTCTTCCTTGTATCTGGCTTATTCGCTCAAAATGTAAACCTTTCATTTGCAAATCCTACGGCCGCTAATGGCAGGTTTTGCGCTGATATATATATGTCATTTACAGATCCCGGCAAATTGGGGAGCTGTAATCTGATGTTTAATTTTGATCCGGCAGTCGTCGGTAATCCAATCCTTTCGTCAGACAATATTTCTGATCCTCCCTTTTACCTGGTTCCCAATGTGAGTCAACCTACAACAGGGAGAGCCTCTATCAATATAGAATTGGCAGTAACAGGTTTTGGGGATAATATCGCAGGATCCCCCGATTCTACCTTGATAGGAAATATCTGCCTGGATATTCTTGACAGTACCCAAACGATCAATCTCGATTGGTTTGTATCCGGTACAATCGGAACTGTCGTTTATCTCGATGATGAATCGACTATCCTTAGTCCGGGCGTTTTAAAAGGCATATCATACAGTTTATGTCCTGGGGAAGGAACCGCCTGTGATGATGGTAATGCTGCCACTATCAATGATATGTATGATGCAAGTTGTAATTGTGTAGGGACTCCTTGTCCTCCCGCAGGTACGGCTTGTGATGATGGCAATGCAAATACCACAAATGATGTGGAAGATGGCTTCTGTAATTGTGCAGGAACACCTTTACCTCCCCCTCCTCCGGGAAATCCGGCGACTGAGTTTAACCTCAGCTTTGGTAATGCTTCCCATACAGCCACTACGCTTTGTGCAGATATATTCATGTCTTACAATGGAGATGGTAAACTGGGAAGTGCAAACCTGATGTTTGATTTTAATACAGCTCAGGTTAATAATGCCGTATACATCTCGGACAATATCAGTGATCCTCCTTTTTATATCGTACCGACCGTAACCAGTCCCTCCGCAGGCAGGGCTTCTTTCAATATAGAACTGGCCGTAACCGGCTTTGGAGATTCTGTAGCTGTGGCTCCTGATTCTCTACTTATCGGTAGAGTTTGTCTGGATTTGCTGGACACTACTCAAACCATCAATTGGGATTGGTTTGTTTCAGGGACCGTTGGAACGGTTGTCTATCTTGATGATGAAACAACGATCCTGACAGGAGGAACACTTACTCCTTTAGTATATGACTTCGCTTGTCCTCCGGCAGGTACTGTCTGCGATGATGGGGATTCGACTACCACCAATGATGTGTATGATACGAATTGTAATTGTGTAGGGACGCCTTGTCCTCCAGTCAATACAGTTTGTGATGATGGCGATTCAACCACCTTCAATGATTTGGAAGATGGGATGTGTAATTGTGTGGGTACTCCTTGTCCGGCAGCAGGTACAACTTGTGATGATGGAAATGCAAATACGATAAATGATGTTGAGGATGGTATGTGTAATTGTGCGGGAACGCCTTTACCCCCACCGCCGCCAGCGCCAGCTGCTACTACTTATAATTTAAGTTTTAGCAACGCCAGTCATACAGCAACAAATCTGTGTGCGGATATCTATATGTCATTTGACGGAGCAGGAAAATTGGGAAGTGCAAACCTGATGTTTGACTTCAATACGGCTCAGGTCAATAATGCCGTTTATATCTCAGACAATATTAGTGATCCTCCAGTATATATCATCCCGACTGTTACCAGTCCGGCCACTGGAAGGGCTTCTTATAATATAGAATTAGCCGTAACTGGTTTTGGAGATTCTGTAGCGCTTGCTCCGGATTCTCTTCTGATCGGAAGAATCTGCCTGGATTTACTTGATACAACTCAGACCATCAATTGGGATTGGTTTGTATCTGGTACCGTTGGAACGGTAGTTTATCTCGATGATGAAACAACTCTCCTGAGTGCAGGTACGCTGAGTCCATTGGTATATGATTTTGCCTGTCCTCCACAAGGAACCACTTGTGATGATGGCGATTCTACCACGACCAATGATATGTATGATGCAAATTGTGTTTGTGTAGGTACACCATGCCCAGTAGCAGGAACGACTTGTGATGATGGAAATGCAAATACGATAAATGATGTTGAGGATGGTATGTGTAATTGTGCGGGAACGCCATTGCCTCCACCCCCTCCGGGTACGCCAGCCACTGAGTTTAACCTCAGCTTTGGCAATGCTTCTCATACAGCCACTACGCTTTGCGCAGACATCTTCATGTCTTACAATGGCGATGGGAAACTCGGTAGTGCAAATCTGATGTTTGATTTCAATACGGCCCAGGTTAACAATGCTGTATACGTTTCTGACAACATCAGTGATCCTCCCTTCTATATCACACCGACTGTTACCAGTCCTTCAGCAGGAAGAGCATCTTTTAATATTGAACTGGCCGTAACCGGATTTGGAGATTCTGTGGCAGTTGCGCCAGATTCTCTCTTGATTGGTAGGATTTGCCTGGATTTACTTGATACAACTCAGACCATCAATTGGGATTGGTTTGTATCTGGTACGGTAGGGACAGTCGTTTATCTCGATGATGAAACCACCATTCTTAGCGCCGGCACGCTGCGTCCATTGGTATATGATTTTGCCTGTCCTCCTCAAGGAACCACTTGTGATGATGGCGATTCTACCACGACCAATGATATGTATGATGCGAATTGTGTTTGTGTAGGTACTCCATGCCCAGTAGCAGGTACAACTTGTGATGATGGAAATGCAAATACCATAAATGATGTTGAGGATGGTATGTGTAATTGTGCGGGAACGCCATTGCCCCCACCCCCTCCAGGTACACCAGCCACTGAGTTTAACCTCAGCTTTGGCAATGCCTCACATACAGCCACTACGCTTTGTGCAGATATCTTTATGTCTTACAATGGCGATGGCCGATTGGGAAGCGCCAACCTGATGTTTGATTTCAATACGGCTCAGGTTAATAATGCTGTGTATGTTTCTGATAACATCAGTGATCCTCCCTTCTACATTACGCCAACGGTAACGGGTCCTTCTGCAGGGAGAGCATCTTTTAATATTGAATTGGCCGTAACTGGTTTTGGAGATTCTGTGGCAGTTGCGCCAGATTCTCTCCTGATCGGTCGGGTATGCCTGGATTTACTTGATACAACTCAGACCATCAATTGGGATTGGTTTGTATCTGGTACGGTAGGGACAGTCGTGTATCTTGACGATGAAACGACCATCCTGACAGCAGGCACTTTGCGTCCATTGGTTTACGATTTCTCTTGCCCTCCACAGGGAACCACTTGTGATGATGGGGATTCTACCACGACCAATGATATGTATGATGCGAATTGTAATTGCGTAGGGACACCTTGTCCTCCCGCAGGTACAACGTGTGATGATGGAAATGCAAATACCATAAATGATGTTGAGGATGGTATGTGTAATTGTGCGGGAACGCCATTGCCTCCACCGCCTCCGGGAACACCAGCCACTGAGTTTAACCTCAGCTTTGGTAATGCCTCCCATACAGCCACTACCCTATGTGCAGACATCTTTATGTCTTACAATGGAGATGGCCGATTGGGAAGTGCAAATCTGATGTTTGATTTCAATACCGCTCAGGTAAACAATGCTGTATACGTTTCTGACAACATCAGTGATCCTCCTTTCTATATCACACCGACAGTTACCAGTCCATCTGCAGGTAGAAGCTCTTTCAATATCGAGCTCGCTGTTACTGGATTTGGAGATTCTGTATCCGTGGCTCCAGATTCTTTATTGATCGGTAGAATCTGTATGGATCTGCTCGATACAACTCAGACCATTAATTGGGATTGGTTTGTATCCGGCACCATAGGAACGGTAGTTTATCTCGATGATGAGGCTACGATCCTTACTGCAGGTACGTTAAAGCCACTCGTTTATGACTTCTCCTGTCCTCCGCAGGGAACTACTTGTGATGATGGAGATGCGACGACCGGCAATGACATGTATGATGCGAATTGTAATTGCGTAGGGACACCTTGTCCACCCGCAGGTACGACTTGTGATGATGGAAATGCAAATACCATAAATGATGTTGAGGATGGTATGTGTAATTGTGCGGGAACGCCATTACCTCCCCCCCCTCCGGGAACACCAGCTACTGAGTTTAACCTCAGCTTTGGCAATGCTTCTCATACAGCTACTACCCTATGTGCAGACATCTTTATGTCTTACAATGGAGTGGGTAATCTGGGAAGTGCCAACCTGATGTTTGATTTCAATACCGCTCAGGTTAACAATGCTGTGTATGTTTCTGACAACATCAGTGATCCTCCTTTCTATATTACGCCAACAGTTACGGGTCCTTCTGCGGGGAGAGCCTCATTCAATATCGAACTGGCCGTTACCGGCTTTGGAGATTCTGTAGCAGTAGCTCCAGATTCCCTCCTGATTGGTAGAATTTGCCTGGATCTTCTCGATACAACTCAAACGGTTAATTGGGACTGGTTTGTGTCTGGTACCATAGGAACGGTAGTTTATCTCGATGATGAGGCTACTCTTCTGATTGCAGGTACGTTAAAGCCACTCGTTTATGACTTCTCCTGTCCTCCACAGGGAACTACTTGTGATGATGGAGATGCAACGACCGGCAATGACATGTATGATGCGAATTGTAATTGTGTAGGTACGCCTTGTCCACCCGCAGGTACGACTTGTGATGATGGAAATGCAAATACCATAAATGATGTTGAGGATGGTATGTGTAATTGTGCGGGAACGCCATTACCTCCACCCCCTCCGGGAACACCAGCCACTGAGTTTAATCTCTGTTTTGCCAATCCAACTTTGACCACCACCAATCTCTGTGCAGACATTTATATGTCCTACAATGGAGTGGGTAATCTGGGAAGTTCAAACCTGATGTTTGACTTTGATCCGGCTGTTTTGGCAAATGCAGTATATATCTCTGATAATATCAGTGATCCTCCTTTCTATATAACACCTACCGTTACGAGCCCTTCAACAGGACGCGGTTCATTCAATATCGAACTGGCGGTAACCGGTTTTGGTGATTCTGTAGCAGTAGCTCCGGACTCAATCCTGATTGGTAGCATTTGTCTGGACCGTCTGGATACGACCCAGGCAGTACTCGTAGATTGGTTTGTATCAGGAACAGTTGGAACCGTTGTTTATCTGGATGATGAATCAACTATTCTGAATGCTGGTACCCTTAAAGGATTGAATATAGCGGCAAATTGTCCGCCTGTAGGCTCTCCTTGTGATGATGGAGATTCAACGACTACCATGGATGCCTACGATGCCATGTGTAATTGTATAGGAGTTCCCTGTCCTCCAGCGGGTACGACTTGTGATGATGGGGATTCAACAACCTTCAATGACCTTTACGATGGTCTTTGTAATTGTGTAGGAACTCCTTGTCCTGTTGCAGGAACTACTTGTGATGATGGCAATCCTATGACGATCAATGATGTGGAAGACGGTATGTGTAATTGTGCGGGAACTCCTGTAGCAGTGCCTCCGGCTACCCAATTTGATCTCTGCTTTGGCAATCCGACTTCAGATGGGAACACCTTCTGTGTAGATATTTTTATGGCATATGACGGACCGGGTAAACTGGGAAGCTCAAACCTTATGTTTGACTTTGATCCGGATGTATTGGCGAATCCTTTGTATTCATCCGATAACATCAGTGATCCTCCCGTTTACCTACTCCCAACCGTAACAACTCCAGCGGGAGGAAGAGCCTCATATAATATTGAACTGGCGGTACCGGGATTGGGAGATTCTGTTGCAGCTGCACCGGATTCCTTATTGATCGGAAGCGTTTGTCTTGACATTGTTGACAACAACCGCCCCTTCACCTTGAGCTGGTATGAGTCAGGAAGTGCGGGTACAGTTGTTTATCTGGATGATGAAGCGAGCCAACTGATCCCGAGGATCCTCAAGAATATCACCTATCCATGTATGCCGGAAGGTACCACTTGTGATGATGGAGATTCGACGACTACCAATGACATGTACGATGCAAATTGTAACTGTCTCGGAACCCCCTGTCCTCCAATGGGCACTAGCTGCGATGATGGAGATTCAACTACCATCAATGATATGGAAGATGGGTTCTGTAATTGTGTAGGGGAAGTTTGTCCTCCGCTGGGAACAGCTTGTGATGATGGTGACAGTACGACCTTCAATGACATGTTTGATGGAAACTGTAATTGTGTGGGAGCAACTTGTCCTCCTGTTGGAACGACTTGTGATGATGGCGATTCGACCACCATCAATGACATGGAAGATGGCATGTGTAATTGTGTCGGTGAGCCTTGTCCTCCGCTGGGAACCGTCTGTGATGATGGGGACTCGACTACCTTCAATGATATGTTCGATGCGAACTGTAATTGTGTAGGGGCTAGTTGTCCACCTGCCGGAACAGCCTGTGATGATGGAGATCCGATGACGACTGATGATGTAGAAGACGGAATGTGTAATTGTGCTGGGGAAATCCCAATGCCGAATGCACCAGACCTCTGGTTGGAAGGAATGATTGTGGGAGATGATGTATTGTTGGAATGGACGATTTCATCTGAAAACGACATGCTGGAATACATACTCGAACGATCTGTTGATAGTATCATCTTTGAGGAGATCAATACTCAAGCTTCTCTGGGAGATACGCCTGATCCGAGGACATATTCACACCTGGATACAGGACTGGTAGAAACTAAATATTACTATCGGGTGAAAGCCATCGGTGAGGACAACAGTCAGCAATTCTCCAATGTAGTGGTGATTGAATTTGAGAAAGTGGATGGAGAATTACTGGAATTCAATGTCTATCCGATTCCCTTACGTCAGGATGATATCCTCCATGTTGAGTTTGTCGTGAGTCAACCGCTGGAAGTTACCATCAGCCTGGTCAATGGAGCTGCCCAAAGAGTATTAGAGAAAACCGTCCTGCTTGAAGTTGGACGAAACGATATAGAGTTAGACATCAATGGATTGGCCGAAGGCTTGTACTTCCTGGGTGCTCAAAGCGCCAATTGGGTGAAAGCCGAGCGGGTCTACATCCTCGACAATTGATGACGACTCAAGAGAATCTATTATAGATGTATGCGTATTGTGATTTGCTGCACTTCTCCTCCCGGGGAAGTGCAGTTTCTTTTTAGCTTTACGCTCGATCTTTAAATATTGCGCTATATCTACTTCAAAACTCCCAAATGCAAAATCCTTCCTCCGGATTGATTCACTGGGCTAATACTTTTTCCAATTACAACACCGTCTTCGGGAGCAAAATATTCTCGGCTGAGGTTACCAAAAACGTCTCTAAGACTAGCAATTAAATCTCCTTTTTTGACATGATCCGTAAGATTTACAGGGATTGTAAGTAATCCTCCTGTGTCGGTATAAATCCAATAAGAACGTTTACAAATCACCGCTTCCTTTTCTGGTTGTTCGATTTCATCTTCGGTCATTTCCAGGTAGGAAAGAACATTATGGATTCCTTCGACCCCGCTACGAATGAGTTTCTTCTGGAAGGTATTTGGATTTCCTACTTCAAGCGTAATCGCAGGAATATCCATGGATTCTGCAGTTCCCCTGAGGGTCCCGTCTGAAGGTGGATTGTGAACGATGATCTGCGCATTTTGCAACAATGCCAATTTTCGGGTAATGGGATGCTTCATGTCTGCTCGAATGTAATAGGAATTGATGCGTCCGAAACTGGCCGTATGCAGATCCAGCAGATAATCAAAATGCTTTACAAGGCGTTCTATAAACCTGTGCGCATATACTTCGCTTACATTTCCATCCACCTTACCAGGCATAATATGATTTAGATCGACTCCATCGTTGAATCTTCTTTTCTTTCGGGTGAAAGAGGGAATATTCACAACGGGAATACCGACAATTGTGCCCTTTAATTCTCTTACGTCTATCTCATTAAACAGGCGCTGAATCACAGGAATCCCATTTAATTCATTTCCATGTACCGCCGCAGTAAGACCCAGAATGGGGAAGTCTTTTTTTCCCCTGGCGACCATTACAGGAACACAAATGGGACTGCCCAATCCATCCGAAATGATCTTTAACCAGTAATGTCTAATGGACTGCCTGGGGGTTTGCTCAAGATCAAATTTCAGAATCATGGAAATATCTTTATCTATTTCTACTTTTTTGATGGACATAATCAATGATATTTTGAACCGTTCTCGCTAAAACAGGCTGGCCGCTTTGCTCCTGAATGTTGAGGAAACCACCAACGCTCAGGGTATTGATTTCTGATAAGACTCGTTTCCCATGATCTCCCAATAAGGTATCAACCCCCGCGATAAAAACTCCTCTCTCCTCCAGGAAGGGAAGAATCTGCCAGATAATTTCTTTCTCTCCGGGAGTTAGCTCTGCTGCAATTGAGGTTCCTCCCTGGGCTACATTGCATATCCAGGAACCCTCCGGGGGAAGACGCAAGGAAGCTCCCATGATATTTCTACCCACCAATACGATCCTTTTGTCTCCCTCCCTCACATTCTTCATAAATTTCATGGCAAGGTATCCCTCCGTATTGATGTAGGATTCGTGCTTGAGCAAATAGTCTATGGTAGGATGTTCTGTTTCACCTTCAAAAAGTGAATCATGCTCAATTTTCAGGAGGCCCTTTCCTCCGTATTCTTTCAGGGGTTTCAATACAATGGGAAAATTCGAGGCGAACTTTAGGATTTCATTGATACTAAAGCAGAGTTTCATCGGGGGGCATAATTTGGGAAAATTTGTCAAAAATGCCTTGTTGCTGGTTGCCTCTATACCCAAAGGATGATTGATGAAAACCACTTGATGATCCAGTTTTGCTACAAACTCCATAAATTGTCGCTCCACGGGCCGTGGAAGGCGCATAAGAATACAATCATAGGAATCAACTTCTCGCACAATCCCTGTATCAAAAAATTGTTTTCCGCTTTCATCAAAGCGGAAACCTTCCTTTATCTCTAGTACTTCACATACATAGGAAGAATAAGTCTGGAAGAAATTCTCATTCCTGGAATTAGTTCTACTCGCAACATGCACTTCGCTACACTGGGGATGCTTCCTCAATTGAGGGAGCAAGCTATAAATGGGATTACGCTCATGGTGTAGCCCGTGGTCCGTTAGGACCAAGAAAGAATATTGCCTATCCATAATTTATTCTAATGTAATCTCTTCTACTAAAGAAGGATCATCGTTTAGGGATTTAAACAGACGGGATTTGAATCGACCTTTTTGGTTGATTAAGGTGATGGCCATTTTATCAATGGCGATGGTCGCAAGCACTGACTGAATGTAGCCTTCGATGAGATCATCTACACTGATCCCCAGCCGATTGAAGTCTTTTCGATCCATCATGATTAAGCGGGAACTGTCCGTCGTAAAGGTACCGTCATCTTGTTTGATAGAAAGATTGGTTCCAAGGATATCCCAGGAGCTCTTTCCCTCCTCTAAATCATCGACTAATGGTAATCTTGCTCTTCTCGCATAAACTGCAAGTGGTTTCATGCCCTCTTTGGTTGCATGAACCATCATCCTGATATCTGCTGCATAAGAAAAATTCCGACGGTCAGGCATCGTGCCTACGTGGAAAAACTTTCCTTTGCTCCCCGTCGAGCTCCATTGATAATTCCCAATCAGACTTTGAACGATGAACATATCATAGGAGAAATCCATTTCCATGAATTCATAAAGTTCCCCTTCATTTACAATGGTATAAACTCCTTGCCCTGCATTTCCATAAGGGACTTTGATTACCGCCTGTCCTCCCAGCTTTTTTACCCAAAGGGGAATTTCATTTTTTCTGACGTCCCAAATGGTTTCAGGGGTTCTAATTTGTAATCCATAAGGGGCAATCTCCGCATTATAAAGATCATAAGCTTTGGCTGCAATCATTTTGTTTCTACCCCCTGCGAGGCAAGTAATAATAGGATTCAAAATGACCGTCCTTGTATGAACCGGGATGCGATTCCAGGGCCTTTGGGTAACATAGCGAAAGGCGGCTCTAATAGGGAGCCAGCTATTGTCATCCAGGCGTATCTCCATTACATGATCTGTAAACCTTACCGGTGGATTTTCATCGAAGCGAAAAAAGGGAACCAAATAGACCTGCTCCTGAAATACATCTGCCATAGCATGTGCATATCCTGAAGCCTCCATCTCATTTTTATCATACAAAACAGCTAAGCCTCCCTTGATCTTCGGCCTTTTAGCTTTTAAATAAGGGAGAAAAGACTGCTCCACATATCGCAAATATCCTCCCTGTTCTAAGTTGTCATCAAGAAGAGGTAAAGATTTTTGGCCAGAAGGACTAGAGTTTGTTTCAATCACAACCATCTTTCTGTTGCCAGCAGTATTTGTTACATGAAATAGATCAACTCCTGCATGCAGAAAAAATTTGGGCCTGTACGAGATAATTTCTTCTAATTTATTTTTATCAACAGTTGGATTCAGGTGGCAGTACCTTTTGATAACTTTTTCTGCTTTCAAATTCATGAAATAAGCTACCATCGGATGGATTTGGGCATTTAATGCCTTTGGATACCAATGATTACTGGGTTCAAAATCTCCAGGATTGACAGCCCGAATAATAGGGATTTTCATTCGTAAATTTTTTATGCTTGCTGAATTAAATTTGAATGCATAATTAAATCTCCCATCAAAAAAATTGCCCGGGCCTTAAGCATTGTTATTGGCTTATCGGATATTTGGTTTGATGTATAGTAAAAGGAAATTTTATACTAAAGGGTCCGGATTAGGCTTAAAGGGTATGAGCCATAATGGCCCATACCGATGAACAACTACAGAGTGTTAGCGTCTAGAATCTGTAACTTTATTTTTTCTTTAGAGAGTATATATTCCCACAATGCTTTGCTGGTTCGACTAATCACGGCTTCTCCGGATACTATTTCGGCGGGTAAAATACCTCCTGCATTTGAAGCATTGATTTCTGATAGTACCCGTTTCCCATGATCCCCCATTAAAGTATCTATCCCATAAAATATGATCCCATGTTTTTTCATCACAGGGTCTATTTTCTCTATTATTTTCAATTCGTCCTGATCTACTCGACTAAGAATGGAAATTCCTCCCTGATGTGCATTGCAGAGCCATGAGTTATCACGAGGTACTCTTAAGACAGAACCCATGATATTTCCATCAACCACAATGATACGTTTGTCGCCTTCATCCACATTTTCCAGATATTTCATGATTAAATAGCCATTTCTGGAGTTTTGTTCCAGCGTAGGTAAATAGGCCTCCAGGGAGAGGGATTGATTCCCCTCCCATACGGTATTACCAGCAATTTTAATGATTCCTCTTCCCCCGGATTGAAAGAGCGGCTTCAAGACAATGGGATATTTCTTCCGGAATTTAAGGATCTCTTCAAGGTGATACGTCAGATGCATAGGAGGACAAAGCTTTTTGAAATTCAACAAATAAGCTTTCGATCCTAATTCATGGATGTTTAAGGGGTTATTGATTACCTTTTCTGTTCCCCATACGCTGGCAATAAATTTAAATAATGGCTCTGGATTGGGGCGAGGTATTCTCAGTAATATCCAATCATATGATCCAGGACGCTTCCGCTCAGGTTTAGCCCCGAAAAATTGTCTCCGATTAGAAAATTCAAATCCTTCTTTTAGCTGATGAACAAAAATTTCCTCCGAATTATGTTCGTGAAAAAAAGAATCATTTTCTGGTAGACCTCTACTCGCTACGTCTATACGCTCACATAAAGGATGCATAGCCATTTCTGAAAGAAGCGGATACAGGGATTCATAACTTCTATGCAAAGCATGGTCTGTGAGGACCAGAAGTTTGTATTTCCTCATTTTGAGTTAATCTTAAATTACCCTCGAATAAGGAGATCAATTCTGTTTAAATTCTGGAGAAATACTATTTGCCTGGAAAAAATTGAATCCTTGCAAAAAAGAAAACCAGGCAGTTGCCTGGTTTCCATACGAAGTCCCTAATATGCAAATTCTATCAGGGTAATTAGCCACCTGTTTAATCAATGGCAATGACTATAAAGCACGAACTGCTATGGGCAAAATCCTAAAGATTCCTATTCCAGGTATTTCGAGTAATCCTTCTTTTTAATCTTTTCATATCCAGGCTCCCATAAATCATCATACTCATCGTTTTCTATATCGAGGCTTTGTGAAACCAGCGCTTGTCTGGGGGCACTAAGGATTCGGCTTTCGGGTTGGACGGCAATAGGCCTACCCATATACAGCTCGCCATTAAGGTCCTCTATTGCCGCCATCGCACTTAGGACATCTTCCATCTCCACGATTGCCATTTTTGATCTTTGCTTGTTAAGGTAAGGAGATAAAATTCGGATACTACTTACTTCTCCGAACTCCTCAAATAATTCCTGCAAATCGCTTTTGTATACAGAAAGGTCAAGGTTTGATACATTGATTTTCATCTTATTTCTGATTTTAGAGCAATAGCTAAGTGATTTAATAAGTGTCTTTTATGATGCAAGACTGTCTCGCGATCTTGATTCCTTAGCTTCCAGGCTCATCGTTGTATGAGGAACCAGAAGTAATCTTCGTTTATCTATGAGTTTCCCTGTTCGGGAGCATATTCCATAGGTTTTATTGCCTATTCTTCGCAAAGCCTCTTCCAATTGGTAGATAAATTTTTCTTGTCGGGCAATCATGACGTAGAGGAATTCCCGATCTGCATAATCAGCGTAGTCATCTATTCCATTTATCCTCGAAGTCGTTTGATCATTAGACGATTCCAATGAATCCAGGAGCTGGGCCAGGCTTTCCTCTGCCTCATTGATCTTCGTACGGATTATTTTACTGAAATAAGCTAAATCCGTATCGCTATATCTGATATGGTAGTTTTCCATATATCTTGGATGTTAACTATTGAACTTTAGAGTCATGCTATTAAGCTAAATATCGATTTGTCTTACTCCCGAAAAACCCCTGAACTCTTCTCCTCAGGAAAGTGAGTAATTCTTCCTTCCCCTGATTTTCGTAAATATCAAGTATCAAAATATTCCCCTTGAAATAATCCCCATTAAGACCTTCAATTGCTTCAAAAGCACATTCTGTGTTACGCATTTCTATAATCGCAATCTTCGCAACAGACTTATGTTGATAGTAATTCTGTATCCTCAAGGAGACTATGTCACCGAAACCATTAAACAAATCATGCAATTCGAACCAGCTGGTTGAATACGGAAGGTTGGACACTTTAATTTTCATATTTCTCAGATTAACGTCCTTTGTGAAAAACAATCACAAAAATAATTCTGGATGAAATCTGGAGAAATATGAGTTTTTCAATTTTTTTCTGGAGATTTTTTGGGGGAGGGAATGTCGATTGAAAAGACGTGAAGAGAATCCCTTCTATCGTAGGAAACCTGAAAACCGTAGCGTTCACAAATCTCTTTCACAATTGCCAGGCCCAAACCAATTGAGCCTTCCGACTCTGAGCTTTTATAAAAGCGCTCAAAGAATTTTTCAGAGGGAGTATCTGTAACTTTTCCTGTGTTCTTTATGATAAGAGAGGTGGCATTAAGAATAATCCAAATTTCCCCCTTTTCTATATTGTGGCGAATGGCATTCTGGATCAGGTTGCGCACGAGCATATGAGCCAGGGTTTCATTAATCAACAATTCACAAGGATTATTGATTTCGTAGTTAATGGTTATTTCCTTGCTTTCAGCTTCCATCCGGAAAATGCTCATATTATGCTCAATCACTTCTTCAAGGTAAATCCTATCTTTTTCGATGTAATTAAGATTCTCGATCCGAGATATACTGATGAGTGACTTATTAATTCGGGTTAAGCGATCTGCTGCATTTATGCAAGATGCGATTTGCTGAAGCTCTACTTCGTCCAGTTTTTCGGATTGTAGGATGAGTTCCAGTTGGGTTTTGATAATGGCCAATGGAGTTTGAAGTTCGTGAGAGGCATTTTCTATAAAATGCTTTTGTCCCATGTAGTCTTTCCCCAGCTTTTCTGTCAATTTGTTGACTTCATTATTTAACTGTTGAAATTCCCATATCGAGGTTTCTGGAAGATTGATTTCCTCGCCTTCTCTTAAGTCAATATTCTTCAATTGATGGAGCATACTGAAAAACGGTGACCAGAGCTTTAAATCCAGCTTTCTGAAGAACAGGAACCAGGACAAAAGAATTAATAAAAGGGCAAAAAAACTGGAAGCAACCAGGCTCAGAATCAACTCTTGCGTTCGAACCAAAGACCTTCTTATCCTGACCTCATAAACCGAGCTTGCCTTGTTAACTTGAGTTGCCAGTTCATAGTATTCCAATTCCTCTTCATCTCGCGAGCTATAAAGGCTTACTGTTTTAAATATATCTTTCTTTCCAACAGGACTATACTGGAGGGAAATGCTAAACTCATTTTCACCAAAACCCGGAAAATCAGGGATACTATCTGCTTCATCTATCGCTCGTTGAATGGTTCGCTTTTCCTTTAAGAGCGCTTTTTCAAGTCTTTGGTGAACAAAATAGGTTACCAGCCCATAAGAAATCAGGCCATGGATTATCAGAATACATACAAAAGCGCCTATGTAGTATTGGGTATTTATGGTACTTAGTCTCACCCTTCCGTCATTTTATAACCCACCCCGTACATGGTTCTTATATAATCCTGGCAACCTGAAGCCAGGAGTTTTTTACGGAGATTCTTCATATGCGAATAAATAAAATCATAGGAATCCGCATAGTCCATATGATCTCCCCAGAGGTGTTCAGCAATAGAGTTTTTGGTTATGATTCGGTTTTTATTCCTCATCAGGTAAAGAAGAAGCTGGTATTCAATCTTGGTAAGCTTCAACTCTTCCCCAAGTATGATTACTCGCCTTTCTTCTATATGAACCTCTATTTCATTCATTTTGAAAAGGCTCTTTCCTCTATACTGTTTCCGCCTTATGATGGCCTTTACCCTTGCATTTAGTTCGGATAAGGCGAAAGGTTTGGTGATATAATCATCCGCTCCTATCTGCAATCCATCAATCTTTGATTCGAGCGTTCCATTAGCAGAGATAATGATTATCCCTGTATCATCTTCCTTTTCTTTTAGTTGTTTGACCAGATCTAATCCATGTCCATCTGGAAGACCTAAGTCCAGAATCACACAATCGTAATCATATAAGGCAATCTTTTCAGATCCATTATCAAAATCCTCCGCTCGTTCACAGATAACTTTATCCTTGTTAAAATACCTGATGATTGCGTCAAGCAAAGGTTTTTCATCTTCAACAACTAGAATCTTCATGGAATTTCCGGGTTTCAACAAGTTTAAATCCAAATTCTGGATAAAAATTGGATTTACACACAAGCAGTCTAAATTTCTTCTCCTATTCAATCCTCCGGAATTTCTACCGAATGAAAGCAGGGTATCGAACAAGATTAGAGAAGACCTGAAAAATCCTTAGCCTTAATAGGAACCCAAAGGTTTTTCTATCCCCCCATAAAGATCTCTCGCCTATCCATGCTATAAGCGATATTTAGGAGCAAATTCATGCCCGTCAATTCCTCTCGAATGCTGCTCATTCAACTTAACTCCCTTATGCTGAATATTTTCAATACGCCAGAGCCTTGCCCGTCGCATAGGGCGGCGAACAAGCCTCCAACTCTCCCGTGTCCGGATCGCGATAAATCCCAATCCATAGCCCCTGATTGTATCTTCTCTCGGAAGCGGGAAGTTCAATAATAGGCAAGCCACTTTCTTCCATTACCTGTTCTGGAAAGCTTCCTTTCATAAGCTGTACATATAATTTAGGAGCCAAAGGATTGGATAAATCCGTTTTGGGAAGGAAGATACAAGGAGCATCTACTGCCTCTTTTACATTCATATCAAAAGCCATGAAATTCAGAATGGATTGGACGCTTTGCTGATGTAGACCGGTAGACATGGAGGCGAAAGGAAGCACAGGCTTTCCATTTTTCGAGATGATTCCAACTTCTATAGGCGAAGGTAAGCGATCACCGGGCTTAATTTGATTCAATTGTTGTTGTTGAAAGGAGGCAGCATCGCCGATGGATATGCCATCTACCATGATCCCGGTTGAACCCCAGACGATGCAATTGATAGAATGCGTAACTGCAGTCATATTGCCATCTTTATCGATGGCCACTACCGTATCCGAATGCTTGGGATTGGGATCGGCATATGGCATGAGGCGTTTACCTTCCTGAAAACTGGCCCATAACTTTTTAGAGGTTTCTTTTTGAACGCGAGACTCCATAGAAAGGTCGATGCCCGGATAAATGATGCCCTGCATAGCTGAATTGATATAACTCAGGGTATAGAAATTGCTAACATCCGATATCTTTCGCAGTGATTCGCCACTTTTCGACCAATGACCGCTGCCAGCAATATCCGTTTCATAGGCCAAATTCAAGGCTTCCAGCAGATTGACCGAGCCCATAACAGGAGGGCCTAAGACAGCCACTTCATAGTCTCCATATTGTGCCCGTAAAGGTTCGTTCCAGATCACCTTGTAGTCTGCAAGATCTTTCTCCGTCATTTTTCCTCCATCAGCTTGAATAGCTTCAATCGCCTTTTTCGCCCAGGCTCCTGTATACATATAATCCGAGCCTTCCTGGGCAATTTTGCGCAAAGTTCCAGCAAGCGTAGGCTGTTTAAAAAGATCGCCCGCTTGATAGGCACTTCCATCGGCTTTTACTAAAGTTGCTTTGGTTTCAGCTAGTCTTCGAATCACATCATCCCTGCGTTCAAACATATTGGCTGTAGCTTCTGACATCACAAATCCCTCTTCTGCTAAATGAATAGCTGGTTTGAAAATTTCCTCAAAGGGCAATTTCCCATAACGTGCATGTGCTTCTTCCAGGCCCTTCATAAATCCTCCTACCAAAGCCGTTCTTCCGCTAGGCTCACTGACTTTAAATTTGTCGTTGATATCTATTTTCCCCGGGATACTCATGGGTTCAGTTTCATTTTGCACCGAATTCCAGGTCGCATCCATGCTCACAATCTCTCCACTAGCTGCATCATAATGCACCAGATTCATAATCCCAAAGAAGCTGATAACTGCTCCGGCATTTAAAGTAACCTGAGTCAAAGCTGTCGTCATGGCAGCATCCATCGAACTCCCTCCCTGTTTCAGGGCCTCAAAGCCTGCGCGAGAAGCGGCTGCATGAAAGGTATTGGTCACCGCTCCATTTTTCCCAACTGCCAGGGGATTGTCAGGAAAAGCGCGATTATCCATTTGGACATAGCGCTGCAATTCTCCTTTACCCCACTTCAAGGGCGAAAGATCTACCTTGGCCAAAGCTGTAGATGAATTATTTTGGAGCGCTTTTTTTGAAGCATCGCAGGAAGGAAGAATTACAAGGAAAAGGAGCAGCCAGACGGAAATGATTAGCTTATTCATGTCTATAGTATTGTCCAGGGAGAAAGGGATTAAATTCTGATGAATATTTCTTTTTTGTACAGCCAATAGCAGATGTACCAGAGCAGATACCAGACGATGGAGGTTGTCAAAATCTCGGCGCCTATTTCTGTAATGATGCCTGAGAATGCATAGGTAAAAGGTTTAACCATACTTTTAATCAAAGCAGCTCCTCCCACATGCGCAAAGAGGTAAATGAAGAGGGGATTCATACCTACGATGGCAAAAGGAGGCACCCATTTCTTAACTCCCTTTACATCGATCAGCCAATAACATAAAGCCATTGCCAGAACAGACCAGCCTCCACTTACAATTACAAATGAACTTGTACTGATTCTTTTGATGATAGGAATTATGGGATCAAGTGCATAACCCAAAACCACTCCTGCAAAACCTGCAATCAATAAGACCTTCAGTTTTTCTTTACTGCTTTTATCGCTCATCAAAAGCATACCCACCAATACGCCCCAAATGCTATGTGCCGTTGTAGGAATGGCATTAAAAGAAACCCAATGTCCACCGGAAAGTTCGCCCGAAATGAGGAGATCCACATATGCACCAAAATTCTGATCCGGCGTATAGGCCTGATCAAAACCCGCTACCCCAAAAGTCCGGTAAATAATCTCCGTTAATAGTAGTATACCTAAACTGATGCCCAGCTGGATTTGCCAGCTTTTATTCCTCAATAAAAAGGCGACCAAATAGGTAACTGATAATTGAGCGAGGACATTTTGAAAGCGAAAGGTGATCCTTCCCGGACCAATGCAGTACAAGGCCCAACCGAGCAATAAGAGTAATAAAGCTCGTTTGAAGGCATGCTTCGTTAAGCTCGAATTATCTTCCCCTTTCTTTTCCCGATTTCTCACCGAAAAAGGAATGGCTACGCCTACGATAAACATGAAAAAAGGCTGAATCAGGTCCCAGAATCGTAAGCCGTTCCAGGGATGGTGATGAAATTGCATGGCAAAAGCATGAATGATTCCCCCTTCAAAAACAGGATCGACCAGCGCTTCGAATATGCCTGTAAATTCGCCAATAAGTAAAAACATGGTCATTCCCCGAAAGAAATCCAGGGACAACAAACGATTGGATTGCGTAGTAGGTAGTTCCATTTTGAGCTTTCTCTGTTTTTAAAAGCTACGAAATAAGGAGCTTATTTAGCAATTAGCTGTTTTTTAGTTTTTTGATGAGGGGGTTTTTAGGGTGTATTTCCATCTTTTTTAGAAAAAGATGGAGTCAAAAATCGCAGCGCCAAGAACCAGCCACCCTCAGCCGCCCCTTTTCCCGATTGGCGCTGCCGAGCCTGCACGCCTGGGTGGTGGGATGGGCGGATACGGGATTTCATTGCCGCAGATAGCAATCTGCGGCTACAGCAATTGGAATCAATCAAAGATTAATTCATAAAATCTCAACGCCAATACACTAACACCCTAATACCCTAACACATCGTCCCTCTGCGCGCCGGGGCTCCGCTGCTGCATCGGGTGCGGGGGCCGGACTGCGCGAGGCTTTGCAGCAGCTTGATTTTTGCTTCTTTTCATCTAAGGAAAAGAAGAAGAAACTCTTAATGAATATTACCCCCAACAGACAATCCACTAGGAACCCTTTCCGGAACTGTCTTATCAAAGCTCTCATCATTGAGGGTATTGAGGAATGAAATGATGGGGCCCATTTCTTTTACTCGTAAATCAATCTCACGGGCCAGAGGATCAATCATGGCTTTGCTGACAAGGGGATTCCTTTCCTTACCTCCCGCTATGTCTTCATAAAATTCCAGGACTCTTTCGAGGGATTTGAGGCTACCATTATGCATGTAGGGGAAGGTGAATCTCAAATTGCGAAGACTGGGAGTTCGAAAGGCGTAAGTGCTATCAATCCCGCTATCGCTATAGCCCAATTTTGGATTGTCGGGCACCCCCAGAATATGCTCCTGAAAATCCGAGAACATCGGCCCATTATGACAACTCCCACAACCTGATTGAATGAATTGATCAAAGCCCTCTTTCTCCGAAAGGGAAATGGCTGATTCTTCTCCTCGCATATATCGGTCAAAACGAGAATTGTTGGTCAATAAAGTACGTTCATAACAAGCAATAGCCTTGCCGAGGTTTTCCTGAGTGATCGCATGTTTCCTTCCAAAAGCAGCCGAAAAAAGCTCCTGATATTCTTCTATTTCTTTGAGTCGATGGATGACTTCCTCCAGGATCGCATCTTCCGAATAAGCCCTTCCTCTCATTTCTTCCAGGGATTTTATGGGCTCCAGGGCTTGTTTTTCTAAACTTTCTGCCCGAACATCCCAGAACATAGGCGCCAGAGCAGGATCATATCGGTTTCGGAAATTGATGCCGTTGAAAGCTGTATTTAATACCGTCTGAGAATTTCTTTTGGTAAAGGGAATATCATTGGGTTGCTGGAAATTTCTTTTATGCCCAAAGCCCTGCCCATTTACTCCCACGGAGATGTCCAGACTTTCCGCAAAGGCATTGGAGGGGTGATGGCAAGTAGCACAAGCCACATCCTTATTACCGGATAAAATGGGATCAAAAAAGAGAATTCTGCCCAGCTTGATCTTCTCAGGAGAAGATGGATTGTCAGCAGGATGTTTCACCTTTTGGGGTAAGGCAGAGAAATGAGCCAGGGAATCTCTGAGTTGTCTATGCCTTTCGGCTTTGGAAGGGCGATTTTTTCTCCTTCCTTCCTCTTCCATGCAAGAAAAGGCAAGCATAGCCAGAGAAAAAAGAATCATACAGTTCAGGCCTTTCAACAGGGATGTCCTGCTAAAGGGTAGAATCTTGGGAAAAAGGGTAGCTCCGTAGCTCATGTCTATCCTTAAAAATACACAGGATTTGGGGTTTATTTTCTTTCTATGAACTGATTTTTCTCATTCTCTTTATCCAGCAGAATAAACAAACAATCCTCTGGGATATTTTGTATCTTAAGAAAGCTCAATCCTAAATCCTGGCTGTCATGACCCTTTCTACTCCTGCTTCTCTCCTACTCCTCTTTTTGCTTAGTCTGGGAAGTCCGGACTGGCGTCCGCGAATTCAGGACTTTATTCCGCAAGGACAAACCTATCGTACCCTGGAAAATTGTCTGAGACTAACCGAAGATGAACCTTATTCTACGGGCTCTATCTGGTACAAACATGCTGTCAATTTGCGAAAGCCTTTCAGTTTTAAACTAATGATAAAAGCAGGCTGCAATGATGGAGAAGGAGCAGATGGAATGGTCTTCGTCATGACTCCTCGTCGATCTCAAACCGGGTACGTAGGAGAAGGACAGGGATTTGCCGGTTTGGTTCCCTCTATGGGCATCGAAATAGATACCTGGCAAAACAATCATTTGTACGATCCAGCAGAGGATCATCTGGCCCTGATGTTTCACGGACGGGTAGGCCATTATTACCAGATTACTCAACCCTACAAAATCAAGAATATTGAAGATTGTAAACGACATAGCTTTGGCGTTTCCTGGGATCCAGTTGCCAAATGGCTTTCTGTTAAGCTCGACAGCAAAGAAATCATCAGCAAGAATATTGATCTGATTCAGGATGTCTTTCAGGGGAAATCTTATGTGTATTGGGGAATGACTGCAGCTACCGGCAGGGCAAGCAATGTACATGAGGTTTGCTTCGAGTGGGGAGATCGCAAACTGCCGCCGGAGATCGAGAAGTTGGTGAGGTAAAGGAGAGGAAGAAAAGTACAAGAGCAAGTATCAAGCGCAAGTGCAGGTATTTTTGGTTGAGTAGATCTAATAATACAAATAAACCATACGAATATACCTTAGCACACTGGCCTGTAAGTTTTGGTGGTCGGGGCTGGACAAAGGGGCTGCTTTAAAAGCTTGGCAGTTTTTGCTGACTCCTGTCCTGAGGAATCGAAGGAATTGCTGCCAAAAAAGAACAAGAAAATCCATTTAGTATCTTTATAGAGATTAGAAATATCAACACGCTTATGAAAAAAACTATTCACTACTACGCAGTCCTTATCTGCATATTGATTAGCAGCTTTACCCAATCAATGGCTCAATCCGACATTTGGGAAAAGCTGGAAGAGATCGCCATCATCGACCAGAAAGTCATGATGCCCATGCGCGATGGTAAAAGGCTCGCTACAGATATTTATCGTCCCAAGACAGATCAAGCCGTGCCTATTATTTTCTCCCGTACGCCTTACAATTTCAATACATGGAGAGATGGGAAGAAAACTACACGTACAGCTCAAAGAGCGTATGAAGCGGTAAAGAGAGGTTATGCCTATGTGGTTCAGAATGAAAGAGGGCGCTATTTTTCTGAAGGAGAATGGGACATACTGGGAGTTCCGCTGACAGATGGATACGATGCTTTTAGTTGGATGAAAGAACAATCCTGGTCTAATGGGAAAATCGGTACACTAGGTTGTTCCTCTACAGCCGAATGGCAAATGGCGGTTGCAGCTTTGGATCACCCCGCACATGCAGCCATGGTTCCACAAGGATATGGAGCCGGTGTGGGAAGAGTAGGTAAATACTTCGAACAAGGCAATTGGTATAGAGGAGGCGCTCAACAGATGCTCTTTACTTCCTGGCTTTATGGGGTAGAACATGACAAATTCAAACCGCGCATTCCCGCTGGGGCTTCTCAGGAAGACCTGATTCGCATTTCGCGATATTATGATCTGGCTCCCGAAAATCCGCCAGTGGATATGTCCATAGCCTTGGAGCACCTGCCCGTTACTGAAATCATCAAAAACGTTAACGGCAAAGCCGAGGTTTACGACAAAATGATCCTCCGCAAACCCAATGACAAAGGCTGGTACGAAGGCGGTTTGTACCATGACGATATGGGGTTTGGCGTTCCCAGTTTTTGGTTCGCCTCCTGGTATGACGTTTCTATCAGCCCCAATCTGGCCCTTTTCAATCACGTCCGCAATAATATCGAAGACAAAGAAGTGGCCGACAATCAATACCTCGTCATTGCCCCTACCCTACATTGTCGCTATACACGTGCCACTGAAAATACCATCGTCGGCGAACGATCAGTCGGAGATGCCCGCCTCAATTATGATGAGCAAATCTATGCCTGGTTCGATATGTGGTTGAAAGGAGAAGAAAATGGCTTTAAAGAAAAAACGCCTCGGGTCCAATACTACACCATGGGCATCAACAAGTGGAACCAGGCCGAACAATGGCCACCCGCGACAGCTGAGATGACAAGCTTTTATTTGTCCAGTGGGGGCAGTGCCAATAGTCTCTATGGCGATGGCAAACTTTCGACCGATAAGCCCTCCAAAAAATCCCCGGAGGATGCTTTCACCTATGATCCCATGAATCCGGTAAAATCCTATGGTGGAAATGTTTGTTGTACAGGCAATGCCATTCAGGGCGGTTCTTTCGACCAACAAAAAATGGAAGTCAGAAATGATATCCTGGTCTATACTTCCGAACCTCTGGAGGAAGGCATAGAAGTCAGTGGTTTTATCGAAACGAGCCTTTTTGTAGGATCAGATGCCAGGGATACAGATTTCACCATCAAGATTTTGGATGTGTATCCAGATGGGAAAGCCTACAATCTGGATGAAACCATTCAAAGAGCTCGATTCAGAGAAGGCTATGATAAGGAAGTTTTTATGGAAGAGGGCGAAGTCTATAAACTGGAAATGACGCCCATGTCGACCAGTAACTATTTTGAAAAAGGGCATCGCATTCGCATCGAAATTTCCAGCAGCAATTTCCCCCGATTCACCCGCAACCTGAATACAGGTGGAAATAACTTCGATGAAAAAGATGCGGTTGTTGCTCGCAATAAAATTTTCCATAGCGCAGCTCACCCTAGCAGCATTAGATTACCGATCGTTCAGAAGCAGATCGAACGATAAGCCTTAGCAATGAGTGCAATTGATGATGAGGAATCTATTTCTTCATCATCAATTGCATTTCTGCTCGTTTGGCCATCATAAATTCAAACTTTTCATCTAAGTCCTTCAGTCTTCCCATCAGGAGATCTCCCTTCTGGTACTTGTCCAATTCCTTCAATTCTTCTCTAATTTCTCCGAAAATCTCTTTCAGTTTTTCCTCCGAAAGTTTCGCAATCACTTCTTCCAGCACTTCGAGGTATTGAGCATAAAGCATGGGATCGCTGGCGATTTTCCTGCCCAAATAATCCTCACTGGAAAAGATCAGCGCATCCTTGATTCGTTTATTTCGGATTGTCCAACCCTCATGCGGACCTTCCGCAAAAATGTCATCATAGTCCCAGGGAAGAATAGAGAAAAGGGGAACAGAGTTTTCATGCTTCACATAAAAGAAAATCTCATCATTATAGTCTCCATTATTGATCCAATAATTGAAGGCCAGCCATTTCATGTAGGCAGGAAGATCGATTAATGCGGACAATTTTTCCTGAAGCTCTCCTCCTTCATACTGCTTACAGATTCGTTTGATTTCCAGGTATTTTTTCTGATAGGATTTTGCCTCAGCCTTAGAGAGTCCTTTTGCCCATTCGATATCATCTGCCTGGCTATATTCTCCCCTCCGCATGAGGTAACTTGCTTTGAGATCCTTCAGAACATATTCATCCGGCTTCTCCACAAAAAAATAGGTCCCCTGATCTTCTTCGTTGATCATCAGCTGAGCATAGCGGTAGTCCAAAGGGAAAATACCGATCTCAGCCATGCACTGAAAAGCCAGCCGATTGTAGTAATCAAATTTGTCCATGGACAAACTCATCAGGTAAAATTTTCGAAAGGCTTTGGATGAAGAGGAAAATTTCAGCTCCTTATTTTTTGACAGATGTATGCTAAAACTCTTCCGACTGAAGTGGAGAGAAGATTTTCCTCGGATGCGAATCTTTTCGATCTGAATTTCCTCCTCATTCAACTGGGCCTGTATGGGTTTGATTTCAAACTTCTGGCCTTTGCTTTCAATCAGTTTTTGAAAATCGAGGGCATGAAGGTGGAAGTGAAAAGTAGGGAATGTGGATTCTTCTTTTTGGGCGAAAAGCGATATACTTATCCAAAGGAAGATGAAGGAGAGCAATAGGCGTTTCATTTTGTATGGTTCTTTCTCTCTAAAGATGGACAGAAATTTCAAAGAACCGAAATTCTTCTCTTTACTCAATCTCTAAGCGGGGAATGACATTCTCATTTACTTTTGAAGATAACTCAGCATGCTCAATTGAAAACCCAGGGAAGGAAAAATTGGAGAGTAGGATTTCTGTTAGGTATATCCACAGATCAAATTCAGGTCTTTTTAGCTCATTTCTATATTTTACAGCTCATATTAGCCCATTTATTTCTATATTTAAAATATTCAGCTCAATTTAGCCCACACTTGGCTCAACATATGGAAGACAAACTTCAATTTGACCTTAAAACTTCCCAAAAGTTATTTACCCTGGCTGCTCGGATAGATAGGTTCCAGGGAAGGTGGGAGCTATTAGAAAAAAAAGACAATCGCTATCTCAGGGAGCTCAGGTCCATTGCAAGTGTACAAAGCATCGGCTCTTCGACAAGAATTGAAGGTGCTACATTAACAGATGCAGAAGTTGAAAAATTATTGAGGGAAGTTGAAATCACTTCACTTGAGACCCGAGAACAACAAGAAGTAGTAGGGTATTATGAGGCGCTTGAATTGATTTTAGTTCAATACGATTTCATTGATTTCACTGAAGCTAATATTCTTACCCTACACAATCAATTACTAAAGTTTAGCGAAAAAGACCAACACCATCGAGGTAAGTACAAACAATTTTCAAATCAGGTTGTGGCCAGCTATCCAGATGGCAGCAAGAGAGTATTGTTTAAAACCACCGAGCCCAAAGACACTCCCATAGAAATGAAGCGAATGATCGCATGGGTTCAGGAACATATTTCTGGAGATAATTTTCACCCTTTATTTGTAATCGGAACAGCTATCTATGAGTTTTTATCCATTCATCCTTTTCAGGATGGCAATGGTAGATTATCGCGCCTACTAACAAGTCTTTTATTATTGCGAGCCGGCTATGTCTTTGTCCAGTATATATCTCTTGAACATATAGTAGAAGAAAAAAAATCTGGCTATTACCGAGCCTTGATGAATGCTCAACAACACCGAGCTACTGACAAAGAAGTTATTCAGGATTGGATGTTTTTCTTTTTCCAATCCCTAAACTCCTTAATACACAAACTCGAACGGAAATATTCAAACTATTTGAATATTGGAGGAATCTTAAACGAAAGACAGGAGAAAATGCTTACCTTCATTCGAGATAGAGGAGTAATCAAAATAGGCGATGCCGTTCAAAAATTTCCGGAAGCCTCACTGAGTACTTTAAAAAGAGACCTAAGCTTACTGGAAAGTGAATCCCTCATAGAAAAAACAGGAAAAGGCAAAAGCACAGCCTACAGAAAAATATAATTTCAATCCATGCCCACCACCCGTCTCGCTGCCATCATGTTTACCGATATCGTCGGATATACTGCCATGATGCAGAGCAATCGCGATTCGGCCATAACCGCAGTCAAAGACTTCGAGGCGGTTCTCAAAGATCGCATTGCCAGCCATTCCGGCGAACTCCTCCAAACCTATGGTGACGGAAGTCTGAGCATATTTGATAGTGCCTCTGCAGCCGTTAGTTGTGCAAAGGAAATACAGGAAGCCATCCGCGGGAAAGTGCCGCTTCGCATAGGCATTCATTTGGGGGAGATCACCATAGATGGAGAACATACCTTTGGAGATGGGGTAAACATAGCTTCGCGTATCGAATCCATGGGCACCGCTGGAGCAGTTTTGATGTCCAGCAGCATTCGCCAGCAAATCAAAAACAAACCTGAATTCCAATTGGAATTACTGGGGAAGTTTGCCTTCAAGAATGTCATGGAGCCCATGAGCGTTTATGCCTTGGGGAATGAGGGCATGAAGGTCCCCAAAAAATCCGAGATGACAGGCAAAGGGCATCAATTGGGAGAAGGGCTTCGTAAGTATAATAAGAACGGATGGGTCAGGCTCTTCGCTATAGGACTCATCCCTATTCTCCTCGGAATAGGAATCTGGTTTGCTTCGGATCTAGGGAATTCCCCAGGCCAGGATATAGAAACAAATTCTCCGGTTATTGCAGTCTTAGCCTTTGATAATTTGAATAACAATCCCGAACAAGATTATTTCTCTGACGGGATTGCAGACCAAATTCGAAACCTACTTTCTGCCATTCCTCGTGCCACAGTAATTTCCCGCACTTCATCTATGTATTTTAAGGGAAAGCAAGTCCCATTGGATCAAATTGCCGAAGAATTGGGCGTAAGCCATATTCTAGAGGGAAGTGTTCAGTGGGGCAAGGATCAGTTGCGGATCAATGTTCAACTTACCAATACCCTAAAAGACCAATTGGAATGGGCACCTTCTCCCTATGAGGGTAAAACATCCGATGTTTTTGACTTTCAAAGTGAGATCGCCAAAGAAGTATTCACGGCAGTTAATCAAAAATTGAGTGTAGCCGAGAAAGAACGGTTGGAAAAGTCCTACACAAATGATCCAGAGGTCTATGCCTTGTATCTGCAAGCCAAGCAGAATCCCTGGCTAGGAGATTCGGAAGCTTCAGACAAAGCCGAATCTATGCTGAAGCAGGTCCTTGAAAAGGAACCCAATTATGTTCCTGCTCTATGTGATCTGGCTCATATTAATTTTTGGAGGGGGACCTTATTCGGCTCATTTTCTTCCCAGGAAGCCAAAGAAAAAGTCCTCTCTTATCTTAACCAGGCAAAAGAAATAGATAGTCATTACGGTTCGATATATTCCATAGAAGGGCTGGTCTTTACTTTTTTTGAATGGGATTTTGATTCTGGTGAAGCTGCCTTCAAGAAAGCCATTTCCTTAGGGGATCAGATCTCAAAAATGTATTTGTATACCCTATATTCTAAGTTGGGTGCTTTGGAAAAAATTGGAAATCTTCCAGCACAAGTCGTTATCCTGGATCCCCTAAACGCCTATTATCAGTTCAGAGAAGGGCCCAAGTATTTTATTAGTGCCCAATACGAGAAAGCCATTCCCTACTATCAGGATGTGGTTCACAAACATCCGGACTTTGCTGATGCGTATCGCTATTTAGGTAAAGCATATCTGCACAATGGAGAGATTGAAAACGCTATCAAAACCCTTGAAAAAGGAATTGAACGGGCAGGGAATCCCTTTCCTTTCCTATTGTCAGATTTAGCTATTGCTTATCACAAAAAAGGCAAGGATGGGGAAGTTGAAAAGATCTTTCAACAACTCCAAAAACAATGGGAATCAAAATCGGGAGGAGATCCCGCTTTCTTTCTTGGGCAGGCCTTTGCAGGGATTGGGAAAGTGGAAATTGCCCTGGATTGGTTAGAAAAATCCTATGAAGCCCATGAAGTGGAAATGACCTGGCTAAAAATGGAGCCCGCTTTGAAATCTTTGCATGGAAACCCTCGGTATATAAAACTTTTGCATGAGGTAGGCTTTTGACCTCAACTGACCTGATTATTTCTATTTTGAAAATATGGCTTTAGGCCTATGTGGAACTATAAGCCTTTTGTAGAGAAGTTTATGAAGCCGAAGGGATGAATGCAATCATCATATTACAATTGCTGATGATTTGCTAACTTAAGACATTAACCTCAGAGTAATTACATGCCCACCACCCGTCTCGCTGCCATCATGTTTACCGATATCGTCGGATATACTGCCATGATGCAGAGCCATCGCGATTCAGCCATGAGCGCTGTCAAAGAATTTGAGGCAGTCCTCAAAGATCGCATTGCTTCCCATTTCGGCGAACTCCTCCAAACCTATGGCGATGGTAGTCTGAGCATATTTGATAGTGCTTCTGCAGCCGTTAGCTGTGCGAAGGAAATTCAGGAAGCTATACGCGGGAAAGTTCCTCTTCGCATCGGCATCCATATGGGAGAGATCACCATAGATGGAGAACATACTTTTGGAGATGGGGTAAACATAGCTTCGCGCATTGAGTCTATAGGCATCGATGGAGCCATATTGATGTCCAGCAGCATTCGCCAGCAAATCAAAAATAAGCCTGAATTCCAACTGGAATCGCTGGGAAAGTTTTCCTTTAAGAATGTAACTGAACCCATGAGCGTTTATGCTTTGGGGAATGAGGGGCTTAATGTTCCCAAGCCCTCAGAAATGAAAGGTAAAGGGGAACAAGTAAACAATCGGGAAACAAAGTCTCTTTTTAGAATCGCCAGCTTGGGGTTTTTAACCATGGTCCTGGGAGCAGGCTTGTTTTGGATGTTTTCTAATACCCAGGCTGATAAACTCGAAGAGATCAAAGCCTCACGCATTGCCATCCTGCCTTTTGAAAACAAAACCAATGATCCCAAATTTAATGTACTGGGAGATATGGCTGCCGATCATGTCATACAGGGCATGATGAATCTGGATGATATAAAGGTCGTGAGCTATACGACCATTCGCGATAACTTGAAGCAGGTTGATGCCCAAAGCGAGGATTTTGGAGCGCGTACGGGAGCACAAAAATTGATCAGGGGAAATATTTATAAGGAAGGCGATTCTTTATCCATTCAAAGTCAGATCATTGATCTAAAAAGTGGGGATGTGAACATGGTACTTCCAGAGATTAAAGCAGCTTATGATGAGCCTAGAAAATTGGTGGGGGAATTGCGTTCACGAATGTTAGGATTTTTTGTTGCTAAGAAAGCCAGGTTTTCGAGTAGCACAATCGTAACAGATCAAATCGCTCCTAAATTAGAAGCATTTGAAGCATATGATGCTTTTTTTGAATTTTGGTTGGTAGATTATCCTAAATCCCGGGAACTGCTCGAAAAAGCTATCAGTATCGATAGTACCTTTTTCTCGCCCTATCAGTTTTATGTATGGAGTTGGAGCAATCCGGGAATCTGGGACAAGGCAGATTCAGTAGTCCAATTGATTGACAGACGATTTCCATCCTTACATGGATATGAAAAACTGTACCAGGACTTTAATAAAAAGCTTGTTTCAGGAAAAGGGCATGAGGCGATGCCAGAGATCGAAGGCATATTTAAAAAAGATCCCAGACATTTATTCAATAATATGCTAATGGGACTTATATGTATCTATAGAAATTTTCCTCAAAAAGGAATTGAAGCAATGTCCCATATCGAAGCAGCAAATTATCCAAATGATTATGTTTCAAATACCTGGTGGCATGGAATTTATGCGTTTCATTTGATACGAAAAGACCGAGATACAGAAGCCAGGGAGGTATTGAGCTATGTACCCATGGATACCTATCACCCTGTCGCCCTCAATAGTCGAAGCCTCTATCATGCCAAGCGCGGAGAAGCAGATAGCATCAGCTACTTTCTAGACGAATTGGAGAAATATGAGTACCCGCCAAATTATGTAAGCTGGCACAAACACTCTGCTGCCAATTACCTAGCCATTTATGGAGATAGCCTTAGCCAGATAGCTTTGGGAGAAGAACTTATTACGGATTTTGAGGAGGGGGGACTGACAGATTCGACCCTTTTATTTGAAGCCTTGGTGCATGCCAGACAATATGATGAGGCATTAAAAATAGGAGAATACCTGGTGGAAAATGGCAGAAATCCTTATTGGCGAATGGCCAGAATGGGCTGGATACATGCGCAGGAAGGTAGGAAAGATAAGGCCCGGCAGTTGCTTGCTCAATTAGAAAACCAGTTTCCAGAAGCACATTATCAACAAGCCATGATTCAAACTGCCTTGGGAGAACATCCTAAAGCCACGAAGAACTTGGTCGAGGCTTTTGACAGGGGAGGGAATTATTGGGAGGCCGGCTACGATTATGAATATGCTTTTCGGCCCTTAAGGGAATATCAGCCCTTTGTAGAGAAGTTTATGAAGCCGAAGGGATGAATGCAATCATCATATTACAATTGCTGATGATTTGCTAACTTAAGACATTAACCTCAGAGTAATTACATGCCCACCACCCGTCTCGCTGCCATCATGTTTACCGATATCGTCGGATATACTGCCATGATGCAGAGCAATCGCGATTCAGCCATGACCGCTGTAAAAAAATTTGAGGCAGTCCTCAAAGATCGCATTGCTTCCCATTCCGGCGAACTCCTCCAAACCTATGGCGATGGTAGCCTGAGCATATTTGATAGTGCTTCTGCAGCCGTTAGCTGTGCGAAGGAAATTCAGGAAGCTATACGCGGGAAAGTACCCCTACGCATCGGCATCCATATGGGAGAGATCACCATAGACGGAGAGCATACTTTTGGAGATGGGGTAAACATAGCTTCGCGCATTGAGTCTATAGGCATAGATGGAGCCATATTGATGTCCAGCAGCATTCGCCAGCAAATCAAAAACAAGCCCGAATTCCAACTGGAATCGCTGGGAAAGTTTTCCTTTAAGAATGTAATTGAACCCATGAGCGTTTATGCTTTGGGGAATGAGGGGCTTAGTGTTCCCAAGCCCTCAGAAATGAAAGGTAAAGGGGAACAAGTAAACAATCGGGAAACAAAGTCTCTTTTTAGAATCGCCAGCTTGGGTTTTTTAACCATGGTCCTGGGTGCAGGCTTGTTTTGGATGTTTGCTCATACACCAACCGAAACTGAAAAGCTGGAAGAGATCAAAGCCTCACGCATCGCCATCCTGCCGTTCGAAAACAAAACCAATGATCCCAAATTTGATGTACTGGGAGATATGGCTGCCGATCATGTCATACAGGGCATGATGAATCTGGATGATGTAAAAGTAGTGAGCTATACCACCATTCGAGAGAACTTAAAAGATACAGATGCCCAAAGCGAGGATTTTGGAGCGCGTACGGGAGCGCAAAAATTGATCAGGGGAAATATTTATAAGGAAGGCGATTCTTTATCCATTCAAAGTCAGATCATTGATCTAAAAAGTGGGGATGTGGACATGGTGCTTCCTGAGATTAAAGCAGCTTATGATGAGCCCAGAAAATTAGTAGGGGAATTGCGTTCACGAATGTTAGGATTTTTTGTTGCTAAGAAAACCAGGTTTTCGAGTAGCGCAATCGTAACAGATCAAATCGCTCCTAAATTAGAAGCATTTGAAGCCTATCGCGCTTTTTCGGAATTTTGGAATGTAGATGACCTGAAATCCCGAGAACTGCTTGAAAAAGCTATCAGTTTGGATAGTACCTTTTTTTCGCCCTACCAATTTTATGTATGGAGTTGGAGCAATTTGGGAATCTGGGGTAAAGCAGATTCAGTAGTCAAATTGATTGACAGACGATTTCCTTCCTTACATGGATATGAAAAACTGTACCAGGACTTTAACAAAAAGCTTGTTTCGGGAAAAGCTCATGAGGCAATGCCAGAGATTGAAGGCATATTCAAAAAAGATCCCAGACATCTATTCAATAATATGCTAATGGGACTTATGTGTATATATAGAAATTTTCCTCAGAAAGGAATTGAAGCAATGTCCCATATCGAAGCAGCCAATTATCCAAATGATTATGTTGCACATACCTGGTGGCATGGGGTCTATGCGTTTCATTTAATACGAAAAGACAAGGATACAGAAGCTCGAAAAGTCTTGGGCTATGTCCCCATGGATACCTATGCTACTAATGCCATCACTAGTCGAAGCCTCTATCATGCCAAGCGCGGAGAAGCAGATAGTATCAGCTACTTTCTAAATGAATTGGAGAAATATGAGTACCCTCCAAATGTATTAGGCTGGCGCAAACACTCTGCGGCCAATTATCTCGCCATTTATGGAGATAGCCTTAGCCAGATAGCGTTAGCAGAAGAACTCATTGCAGATTTTGAGGAAGGTTTGTTACATGATTCGACCCTTTTATTTGAAGCATTGGTTCATGCCAGACAATATGATGAGGCATTAAAATTAGGAGAATACCTGGTGGAAAACGGAATAAATTCTTCCTGGAGTCTCGCTAGAATGGGCTGGATACACGCGCAGGAAGGTAGAAAAGATAAGGCCCGACAATTCCTCGATGAATTAGTAGAACAATTCCCAAGGGCATATTATCAGCAAGCCATTATTCAGACCGCTCTAGGAGAAAAAGCTGAAGCCGTAGAGAATTTAGTTAAGGCTTTTGATGCAGGAAGATTTTACTATAATACCAGTTACGATTTCGAATATGCCTTCCTACCCTTACGGGAATATCAGCCCTTTGTAGAGAAGTTTATGAAGCCGAAGGGATAAATGCTATCATCACATTAAAATTGCTGGTGATTTGCTAACTTAAGACATTAACCTCAGAGTAATTACATGCCCACAAGCCGTCTTGCTGCCATAATGTTCACTGACATCGTCGGCTATACCGCCATGATGCAGAGCAATCGCGATTCAGCCATGAGCGCTGTCAAAGATTTCGAGGCCGTCCTTAAAGATCGCATTGCCAGCCATTCCGGCGAACTCCTCCAAACCTATGGCGATGGTAGCCTGAGCATATTTGATAGTGCTTCTGCTGCCGTTAGCTGTGCAAAGGAAATTCAGGAAGCTATACGCGGGAAAGTTCCTCTTCGGATCGGCATCCATATGGGAGAGATTACGATAGACGGAGAGCATACTTTTGGAGATGGGGTAAATATTGCTTCGCGCATTGAGTCTATAGGCACAGCTGGAGCAGTTTTGATGTCCAGCAGCATTCGCCAGCAAATCAAAAACAAACCTGAATTCCAACTGGAATCTTTGGGCAATTTTTCATTTAAGAATGTGGCTGAACCCATGCCCATTTATGGCTTGGCGAATGAGAGATTTGTCTTACCCAAAGCCGAAGAAATTTCGGGTAAAGGAAAACGTTTGGCAGAAAATGGAAATCAGGACAATCGGAACTTAATTCGAGGGATATTAGTAGGCTTTGTGGGTATAATCATAGCAGGAGGAATATGGATGAATATTTCCTGGAAAGGAAGTGAAGAAGTCCAACCCGATACCACAGCAACACCCTCCATTGCCGTCATGCCTTTTCTGGATCTGAGTCCCAAGCAGGATCAGGCCTTTTTAGGAGATGGCATGGCAGAAGAAGTCATCAATCTCTTAAGCCAGGAATCAGAGCTCAAAGTAAGTTCCCGCTCGTCTTCCTTTAGTTTCAAAAAGCAGGAAGTAGATTTATTTACCATAGCGGATAAATTGGGGGTTGACCACATTTTAGAAGGCAGCGTCAAAGAGTATGGTGGCAAGATCAAAATATCCGTTCAGCTTATCGAGGCAGAAATAGACAAAACCATCTGGGCAGAGAGTTGGGAAGAACAATTGGAGGATGTATTTGACATCCAGGAAAATATTGCCCGTGAAGTGATGCAAGCGCTGAAGATAAATCTGATTGAGGCGCAGAAGTGGCAAGTCGAAGAAACAGAAGCAGATGCTTACCGACTCTTTTTACAAGCCAAACATGAATTCAATACAGAAAGCAATGCCCGTAAAGCTCGTGAACTTGTGTTAAGGAGCATAGAACGAGATTCCCTCTACGCAGCTTCCTGGATTCTATTAGGCCAAATAGATGGGAATTTCGCAAGCAGAGGAGGCTCTCCTACGGGTATCCGGGATTATCAGGATTTATATGATCTTGCCATAAAACATGCGCGCAAAGGAGTAGAGCTTGGCCCAAAGCTAGCCTATGGATATGCTAACCTGGCACTCATCTATTCGGGAATGTTTGGCAAAAAAGATTCTGCCCTTTTTTATGCGGAAAAAGCCATGGAGCTAGGCCCTGGAGATGCCCAGGCCTTAGGAGTAGCGGGAATGACGAAATGCAAGAATAGCCAATTTAAAGAAGGGCTTCCCTTGCTGGACAGAGCTGCCCGACTCGATCCCCTTTCCTGGACAAGTTTTGCCGCTAAAGGCATTGGAAATGCTACTGCGCATCGTTTTGATATTGCAGAGGCTTCCTTCAGAACATGGATTAGGCTACAACCTAATACGGGGGGTGTTCATTATCAATTGGCTCAATGCCTGATTCAACAAGGAAGACTGGAGGAGGCGGAAGTTCTTGCTAGCAAAGAGAGATTAGGGGGATATAGAAAATGTGCACAATCCATTGTTGCCTGGAAAAAAGGAGACCAACAAGCTGCAGACAGCTATCTTGCGGAACTTATAGAACGCTTTTCATCTTCTTCTTCCTATCAGATCGCACAAGTATATGCCCATCGTCAGGATGCTGATAAAGCCTTTGAGTGGTTGGAAAAATCTTATGAGAATCATGATCCAGGCACTCTTTATGCTCCTGTGGATGTAGCCTTTCATTCCATTCAAGCCGACCCCCGATGGGAGCCATTTGTTGAGAAAGTGAGTAAGTAGTAGGAAGGATTGCAAAATAAATCATTCAAGATTCCCATAGCTCCCTAAATTTTCGATTTGAGAACAGAAAAATCTGTATCTTTTAATGATATAGAAAATACAGTCTATTCAAGCATCTGCCATCTGTTTGAAAGAAGCTGTAAATTCCTTTCCTAAGAATAAGCTGATCCTTTTGCACCCAAATTAACTGGCCGCAAAACCATGACGAAAAAAATATTGATCGCAGATGATGAAGTACACATTCGCAATCTGCTCGAACAGACCCTGGAAGAACTCGAAGATGAGGGAGTAGAACTACACTTTGCCAGCAATGGAAAGGATGCCCTGGCAGCGATTCAGGAAGAAAAACCCCAATTGGTTTTACTTGATTTCAACATGCCCCATATGAGTGGAGTCGAAGTCTGTCAGACGGTCAAAAAAGAGTTACATCTGGACGATATATATATCATTCTCCTGACAGGCAAAGGGCAGGAAGCAGATCGACAGCAAGGCTTGGAAGCCGGAGCCAACCGATATCTGACCAAACCCTTTGACCCCACAGAAGTATCAACTCTGGCCGAAGAAATCCTGGGCATTTAAGCCCAAAAGATGGAATCAATGATGGAAAAAAGATTGTTAATCGTAGACGACGAACCTCATATCCGAATGCTCCTCGAACAAACGCTTGAGGATTTGGAGGATGAAGGTGTCGAACTCCTTCAGGCTGTAAATGGTCAGGAAGCCTTAGATATCATCCAGGATAAACAACCACAATTGGTATTTCTGGATGTGATGATGCCTTTGCTGAATGGCATCGAAGTCTGCCAGACGGTCAAGCAAAAGTGGGGAATGGAAGAGGTGTATATTGTTTTGCTTACTGCAAAGGGGCAGGAAATGGATAGAAAGGAAGGCTTGGAAGTAGGGGCCGATTTATACATGACCAAGCCTTTCGATCCTGACGCACTGCTTAGTATCGCAGAAGATGTAATGGGAATTTGAGAAATGGAGAACAGCCAGCGTTAACAGAAAAATGTAAACAGCCTCATGCCCAAAATTAGCCTAAAATCTTTATTACATAAACGCAAGCCAACTGCGACTCTCCTCCAAGAGATCGTACAAGACCTCAATATTTCCATTAGTGTTCAGGATGTACAGGGAAAATGGGTATGGGGAGCCCCCCAAGAAGACTCATCTGAAAAAATCCCTGTCATTCATGAAAATGAGACCCTGGGTTGGGTCTACAGTAATTCAGATGGAAGGAGTATCGTTGCCTTATTGAATCACCTGCTCGAAAAAGAATCTGAGAAAAAGCAGATGGGAAGTGAAGTACTGGATCTCTACAGAGAAATCAACCTCATCTACAATTTTTCTGAAAAACTGGCTAGTGCCCTCGATGCAGAAATGATTGCCCAAACGGCCCTGGAGGAAGTACAACAATTGATTGAAGCCAGCGGAGGAGCGGTAATTTTCCTTCCTGAAACGGATGCTGAGCCACATATCCTGGCTTCGAAAGGAGAGACATTTTTCACAAAAGGAGATCTCCACTCAGAAGCTTTGCTTACAGAATTTCTCAGTAGCGGCCAGGCCAATATTCGCAATGATATTCATACAGCACTTGGAAAAGACCAGGAGCCAGTTAATTCCTTGCTTTATGCGCCCTTAAAAGTCAAACATCGACTTCTGGGCATGATTCTTCTTGTAACCCATGAAGCGGTCGAATACAAATCCAGTCACTTAAAACTGCTTACCACCCTTGCTTTGCAATCGGCCTCAGCCATAGAAAGCGCCATGCTATTCCAAAAGCGTATTCAGGAAGCCGAGGAAAAAGAAGAAGCCATGCGAAGAATACATGAGGTTACGACCCGATTTGTACCCTACGAATTTATCAGTGCCTTAGGTCGGGAAAAACTTACCGAAGTCATGTTGGGGGATCAGGTGCAAAAAGACGTAACGGTATTTTTCAGTGATATCCGGGGCTATACCAGCTTGGCTGAAAGTATGAGCCCTGAAGATAACTTCCGTTTCGTCAGCGCCTACAACAGCCGTATAGGTCCGGTCATCTATGAAAATAAGGGCTTTGTCAACCAATACCTGGGAGATGGCATCATGGCTATATTCCCCAAGAATCCCTATGATGCCTTGCGTGCGGCCATTCAGATGCAGCAAACCATTAGCATCTATAATGCGGAAAGGGCAGAAAGAAATCGAAAAGCCGTCAGTACAGGCATGGGGCTGCATACCGGACCTCTGATCATGGGCATTATTGGAGATATACAGCGCATGGAAGCTGCCACTATATCTGATACGGTCAATACAGCTGCCCGTATCGAAAGCCTGACCAAATATTATCAGGTCAACATATTATTGAGTGGAGAAAGCATGAAAAAAATCACGGCTCGTGAAGCTGTCCCTGGTGATGATAGTTTCAACTTTCGCTACCTCGGCCAGGTACAGGTAAAGGGAAAAAAAGATCCGGTAGCCTTGTACGAGTGCTTTGATGGAGATTCCCCAGAACAGGTAGAGAAAAAAGTCGCGAGCTCACAAACCTTCTCAAAAGCTATGCGGGAGTATTATGACCGCAATTTCCAGCAGGCAGTAGATGCCCTCAAGTCTGTTCTGGACATAAATCCGAGCGATATGACTGCCAAGCTCCTGCTCCATAGAACCCAGGGCTTTTTACAAAGGGGAGTTCCGGATAATTGGACAGGAGTGGAAAAGATGAGTTCAAAATAATAACATGTTCCCCTGCTGAATTATAGTGGAAAGATTCAGGTAGACAGGGAGTAGTTTTTTTATGGGATTAGCCTTAATTCAACTTTCCTGAAAGGTTGAATATCTATCCTGATTTGAGTTGTTCTGATGCGAGACAGTAGGAAAAGCTCATAAGATTTCCCTACAAATATATCTAGCAGCCACCGGCTACGGCATATCTGCCAACCAACTCAATGACATCTTCGAAGATTTCCAACAAGTCGGACTCGGTTTGCCGATTTGCAAGCAAATCACAGAGCACCATACCGGCAAGAAAGGCTATGAATACTACAAGCTGAATTGCTGTTGAAGAAGCTAAAAGAGAAATAACAAACAAAATCTTGCATATAATGAAAGCTAAATCTATTTACGGCCCGAACCCTGATGAAATTAAGACAGCTTTTGAGCAAGCCATGGTTGATGGTTTTCAGCCGACTCTAGCTGTGGTTTTTATGCCCGTTGAACTAGGCCATACAGAAATTGTTCAATTTTTGAAGAAAAGGGATATAGCCATTTTTGGTGCCAATACACCCGGTAAATTTACCGATAGAGGACTAGCGAGCAATGAGGTGGTCATCCTCCTTATGGACTTGAACCCGGATTTTTTTCGGATCGTAGTGGAAGAGGTAGATTCATATGAACAAGCTTTCGAAAAAGCACAACTTATTGCCCAGTCAGGTCTGGAAAACTTCTCCCGCCCCGCTTTTATCCTTTCCGCTGCTTCCTATAATGATACTCCCTTGTCCGTGCTGGCAGAAGGCATTACCTCCATTGCAGGCAAAAACGCGACCCTGATTGGAGGAATGGCCGGAGGGAAACCGGTGCTGAATGAATGTCTGGTCTTTAGTCATGAGCAGGAAAGTGATAAGGGAATCATCAGCCTGATAATAGATCAGGATAAAGTAGAGGTAGCAGATTTGGCCGTTTCAGGCTGGAAGCCAGCAGGTACCCCTAAAATCGTTACGAAAAGTGAAGGCGCATGGATTATTACAATTGACGACCAACCTGCCCTGGATATGCTGGTAAAATTTACGGGTCTGGAGCTTAACCTGGATGACCAAAAGGACATCTTCCAGCAGATAGGCAGTTTATATCCTTTGCAAATTATCCAATCCAAAGGGAGTCCGGTGATGAATCCTCCGATGATGGTTAATCGTGAAAATGGAGCTGTTCTCTTTGGTTTCCCAATCCAGCAGGGTTCTCAGGTCCTATTCTCGCTTCCACCGGATTTTGAGGTTGTTGAAACGGTGGTAGAAAGTGCTCATGTAGTGAAAAAGACTCGGCTTCCAGAAGCTGACGCAATGCTGATATTCTCTTGTATAGGTCGATTGAGTAATCTTGGTCCGTTGATTGAAGAGGAACTCGATGGATTAAGAGATGTATGGGGGGTACCCATGGTTGGCTTTTTCAGTTTGGGAGAATTCGGAACACCTATAGGCGGAAATGCAGGCCATCATGGTACAACCTGCAGTTGGGTCGCATTTAAAGAAAAGAAATTGTAGGAATCCACGACTTCAATAGATCCTGGAATCGATAGGAAAGCAAGATGTGCAAGAATAAGGACAAAATATAGCTCCCCAATTTCATCCCATTAGGTAGTGAGGCAGCTTCCTGATCATTCGGAGATAGCTTAACAAAAATTAGGTTGATTGTATATCCCAAGCAACTGATTAGACTCAATCATTTACTATATTTAATATAAATTAATGAAAAAAAGATATAGCGTCCTAAAAAGGAAAACTTTTCTTAATTGACTTCATTTTAACCGCCCTTCAATGAAAACGAAATCCCTCAAAGGGACCTCTCTGGATGAGATACGCTCTGCCGTGGAAACTTCCATCTCTCCAGACTTTTCCCCCAACCTGGCAATGGTCTTTCTATCTTATAAGCAGGATATTCAGTCCGTTTGTGAACTGCTTAATGAAAAAAACATCCAAATATTTGGGGCTACAACAGGAGGAGAATTTATAGATGGTGAGATTCTGGATGGAGGCATTGTGATGCTCTTGCTGGAACTCAATCCCAGCTATTTCTCACTAAAGTTTGAAGACAAAGTAACAGGAGATGCCCGTCTGAAATCGAAAGAAATGTCCCAGGAACTTATGCAGGATATTCCTAAGCCTTCCTTTCTCTCCATGGCCACAGGACTTACGATTGATGGAGAATTGGTCATAAGTGGGATAGAAGCAGCAGCAGGAAAGGATACAACGATTTTCGGAGGGATGGCAGGGGATGATTTACGGGTACAGCAAACATATGTATTTTCCAATGATGGGATCAGTTCTCAGGGAATCCTGATTTTGGCCTTTGATCAGACCAAAATTTCTATGCAAGGTCGAGCCATAAATGGATGGAAACCACTTGGGACCCGTAAAACCATAACCAAGTCTGAGGGCTGGTGGATTTACGAGATTGACCATCAGCCTGCACTTGAGCTTGTTCAAAAATTTACGGGTAATCAGATTAAGCGAGTGGATGACATTGATGTTCTTTCGCCTGATGAATCAAATGTCTTTCCTTTACAGCTTCATAGGAATGAAGGAAATCCAATTATCAGACCCATCCTTCTTATCGATTGGGTAAAAGGAGCTATAAAAGTCAATGGAAGCGTCTCGGAAGGGAACCAGATTCAACTTTCTCTTCCGGCTGATTTTGACATTATCGAAGAAGTGGTAAATGACTGTCAGTGGGTAAAAGAAAATGAATTTCCTGAAGCAGATGCGCTTATTATGTTTTCTTGTGTTGGACGTCATGCGGCACTAGGTCCCTTAATCAGTGAGGAAATAGAGGGCGTGCGGAATACCTACGATGCACCTATGGCAGGTTTATTCACCTACGGAGAGTTTGGTCGAGCGACCCACGGAACCCATGAATACCATAACCTGACCTGCGCCTGGGTAGGATTAAAAGAAAAATAAGACAAGAATATATACCCCTTATGAAGGCTAAATCAATTTCTGGGAAGGACTCAAATGAATTAAAATTGGCACTTTCAATTGCCATGGACGATGGCTTTCGTCCAAGTCTTGCGATGGTCCTTATGCCATCTCAAATCGATCATAAGGAAATCGTTCAGGTATTGAGGGAAAGAGAGATCGCCATTTTTGGGGCCTATCCTCCGGGAATGTTCTCAGAAGAAGGAATAAAAGATGAGCAGGTGGTTGTGATGCTTATGGATTTAAATCCCGAATACTTTCGTATCGTATTGGAAGAGGTGGAGAGCGAATCATTCGAACAAACCATAGCCAAAACACAACTAATTGCAAAAGCAGGCCAGAATTTTTTCGACCAGCCTGCATATATTCTTTCAGCAGCCTCTTTTCAAGATACTCCGGGTGAAGCCCTGGTAGAAGGTATTACTTCTGTTGCAGGAAAAAATGCCCGACTGATTGGAGGAATTGCTGGAGGCAAACCTATACAGGATGATTGCCTGGTATTTACCGAAAAACAGGAAAGCCAAAGAGGGATCATTTGTCTGATTCTGGATATGGATAGGATTGAAATTGCAGACTTGGCAGTATCAGGCTGGAGGGCAGTGGGAACACCCAAGACCGTAACCCAAAGCGATGGGAGCTGGATTTACACTATAGATGACCAACCGGCCCTGGACGTACTTAGAAAATTTACGGGATTGGAAGTCAATATGGAAGACCAAAAAGACATCTTTCACCAGATTGGCGTCACCTATCCTTTGCAGGTTATCCAGGCAAATGGGGATCCGCTTATGAATCCTCCTCTTTTATTCAATCGTGAAACTGGAGCAGTTCAATGTGGGGGACATGTCCCACAAGGTTCTCAAGTTCGATTTTCCCTTCCCCCCGACTTTGATATCGTTCAGGCTGTGATAGAAAGTGCTCGTGAAGCCCAAAAGAAATCCCTTCCTGAAGCAGAGGCTCTCATGGTATTTTCATGCATTGGAAGGTTGGCAAACCTGGGACCTCTTGTAGAAGAGGAAATTCTGGGTATTCAGGCCGTTTGGGATTTACCTTTGATTGGCTTTTTCTCCTGCGGGGAATTTGGAACCCCAACAGGAGGACATGCAGCTTTTCATGGTGTTACCTGTAGCTGGCTTGCCCTAAAAGAAAAAGAGTAATATGAATCCGCACCTCAAACAAATCCTGGAATGGATTGAAAAGCAGGAAAACCTGGAGCCCGAAGAACGACAGGAACTTGAGAAATCGCTAAAAGCTGTTGATAAAGAACTAACCATTGCCAATTTTAAACTACAGCGTACCGAAAGAGTCAAGCGAACTACTGCCATTTTGCTGGAGGAAACCATTCATGAATTAGACGAAAAGCGTAAGGCAGTTGAAGAAGCCAATAAGGCAAAATCTGTATTCCTTTCAACTGTCAATCATGAGTTGCGCACTCCCCTTACTTCTATCATAGGATTTGCTAAAATCAACCAAAAACGCATAGAAAAGCGCCTACTTCCCTTCTTGACAGAGGACCCCAAACGACATAACATCCTGAGAAAAATCCTCAAAAATAATGAAGTCATCATCTCTGAAGGAGGCAGGCTAACCTCCCTGATCAATGAATTGCTCGACCTCGCCAAGATCGAGTCCGGTAAAATGGATTGGAATATGGACGAATTCCAACCTTCCGACCTTATTGAAAGAGCCACCAATGCCACTTCTTCCCTATTTATACAAAAACCTTCGCTGAAATTAATTAAAGAAATTCCTCATGATCTACCTCAGATAACCGGCGACCAGAATCGCTTGCTACAAGTCCTTATCAACCTCATCTCTAATGCTGTAAAATTTACAGATGCGGGTCAGGTTAGGCTCAGAGTAACTCTTCCCTCCTCCTCGGAAGGTCAGGGAAAGAATATTCGATTCCAGCTTACAGACACGGGCTCCGGCATCCCCGCCAATCAGCTCGACAAAGTCTTCGAACGTTTCAAACAAGTCGAAGACAATCAGACTGGCAAACCCAAAGGCACCGGACTCGGTTTGCCGATTTGCAAGCAAATTGTGGAGCATCACAAAGGGCGAATCTGGGTCGAGAGTGAAATAGGAAAAGGGAGTAGTTTTTTCTTCTCGATTCCGTTCTCCTAAAGAAAAAAGAGAAGTCCTCTTCTATCCAAGGTTTTTTATATATCTTCACGGAGGATACTGTCAATTTAGGTCTCCATGCCCCAATCCCGCCGTCTAGCTGCCATCATGTTTACTGACATAGTCGGATATACCGCTACGATGCAGCGAAATGAAAAGGAGGGTTTAAAGAGAGTACATCGCTTTAGCGAAGTGATGGAAGCAGCAGCAGCTTCTAATCACGGCGAAATCCTCGAATTTCGAGGGGATGGCTGTCTGGCAGTTTTCAATTCTGCCGTAGAAGCCATGCACGCCGCAAAAGCTATACAAGAAAACTTGCAAAAAGAGCCTCAGGTTCCTTTACGCATCGGTATCCATATCGGAGATATCGTTTTCACCGATGGCAACATCTACGGAGATGGCGTAAATCTGGCCTCTCGTGTCGAATCTATGGGCGTGCCAGGTTCGATTTTATTTACAGAGCGTGTGATTCATGACATAAAAAGTCATCCGGAATTTGAGACGGCTTCCCTGGGCAAATTTCAGTTTAAGAATGTGGAGAAGCCTATGGAGGTGTTCGCCTTGGCAAATGAGGGTTTTGTGGTGCCTCCCAGGAATCAGCTAAGCGGCAAATTAGCGGAGAAAAAAACCAAATTCCGCTCAGCAATATTTATTGCCTTATTGGCCCTTTTAGGTGCAAGCGGGATAGGGATATGGGGATCAAAAGAGGTAAAAGATACATCTGATATTAAACTGGAAGTATCATTGGCAGTTCTCCCCTTTGTCAATATAAATAAGGATTCCGAGGGCGATATGTTTTCTGATGGCATGACTGAGGATATCCTCACTTATTTATCTAAACTTAAGGAGCTAAAGGTAATATCGAGAACCTCTATCATGCATTATAAAGAATCAGATAAAAAGATTCCGGAAATAGCTGAAGAACTGGGGGTTGAACACATAGTAGAGGGAAGTGTCAGAATGTATGAAGGTAAAGCTCGCATCAATGTACGTCTTATACATGTTGAAGAAGATCAACAATTGTGGTCGGAGAATTACGATAGGGATTTAGCTGATATTTTTAAGGTGCAAAGCGAAGTGGCTCAACAAATTGTGCAGGCATTGCAAATCAATCTTACTCCTTCAGAAAATTCAGAATTAAAAACTTCTGCAACTGCCAACCCAGAAGCCTATCAACTTTATATAAAAGGGAAAAGAGCAGCCGATAATCGTAGACCAGAGGAATTGGAGCGAAGTATAAAACTCTTACAATCTTCTATTGCCCTGGACAGTAGTTTCACCAACGCCTATTCCCACCTCTCAACGGTTTATTTTATACAGGCGACAAAGATTTCAGAAACCAATTTTTCAGAAAGAGAAAAGAAGTTTGCATTGGCCGAACAAATGGCAAAGAAAGCACTTGATCTGGACAAGCAAAATGTGAATGCCCTTTCTGTACTTGGGGGGATTTTTCATATGAATGGAGATTTAGAGAAGAAAAAAGAAGTGACTGAGAAAACACTAAGGCTTGCACCGAATGATGCAAGTATTAATCATGCAGCTGCCTTCTATTTTGATGGTATTGGGGATTATGAAATGTCCTTGCAATTACGAAAGAAAGCAGCAGAGTTGGATCCTTTATTATATGTGTATCAATACAACTATATAACTCTATTAATCAAAAACAGGCAATTTGAAGAAGCCAGAAAACAGCTTTCCAAAGTGATTCAACTATTCCCGGAAGATCAAATATCTATCACCCAACTAAAAGGAATGATTGCCCAGGCTGAAGGAGATTATGAAACCGCTATTTCCTTTTTTGAATCTATCTACTTACTTCCCTGGCTTCACGCTCCATTAGGCTATTGTTATGGAAAGACGGGACAAAGAGAAAAGGCCTTGAAGAAAATAGAAGAACTCCCGGCGATACCCAGATTGACTTATTATAAAGATTTGGCTGTCATTTATGCTGGATTAAATCAGGAGGACAGTCTCTTCCACTACCTCGATCTTGCCGTATCTCAATATATAAAAACACCTCAATCCTTAACAAAGTCTGAATATGGATTGATGGCGACTTTAGAGTCCGTCTTGCGAAAAGAAATGTTTTTTGATCCTTATAGAAAAGATCCAGAATTCCAGCAACTCCTAGAAAGATTAAAAAGCCCTAATTAAAAAGTATTTTATATCTTTCCTCCATGCCCCAATCCCGCCGTCTCGCCGCTATCATGTTTGCCGACATTGCCGGCTATACTGCCATGATGCAACGAAACGAAAAGGAGGGACTGGCAAAAGTGCATCGCTTTAGCGAAGTGATGGAAGCAGCAGCAGCTTCCAACAATGGCGAAATCCTCGAATTTCGAGGAGATGGCTGTCTGGCCGTTTTCAAGTCCGCGGTAGAAGCCATGCATGCGGCCAAATCCATACAGGAAAGTCTTAAAGAGGAACCCAAAGTACCTCTACGCATCGGTATTCATATCGGAGATATCGTTTTCACCGATGGCAATATCTACGGAGATGGTGTAAACCTGGCTTCACGTGTAGAGTCTATGGGTGTGCCGGGTTCGATACTGGTTACCGAACGAGTCATCCACGATGTAAAATCGCATCCCGAATTTGAGATGACTTCTTTGGGGAATTTTCAGTTCAAGAATGTAGAAAAGCCCATGGAGGTATTTGCCCTGGCGAATGAGGGTTTTGTGGTGCCCGGCCCAGAGCAAATGCAGGGTAAAGGAGAGAAAGTTGATCTTTCATTTTCGAGCACTCCCAAGCACAAATTGCCCAAAGTAATGGGTGTCTTGGCAATAGGATTGCTACTTCTGAGCCTTACTGGCTGGGGAATCTTCTCTCGCTCCACAAAGCAAATGGATGTGGAAATAGAACAGCTGGAAAAATCCATCGCGGTTCTTCCTTTCAGCAATAAAAGCCAAGAAGCAGATACAGACTATTTCAGTGATGGAATTACGGAAGATATCTTGATCCAACTCTCCAAGCTCAGTGGTCTGAAAGTCATTTCCCAGACTTCTGCCATGAGATACAAAGGCAGCGACAAAAACCTCGGAGAAATTGCAGAGGAACTTCATGTCAATTATGTGGTACGTGGCAGTATTAGAAAACAGGGCGATCAGATTCGTATTTCCACTCAATTGGTTCATGCTAAAGAAGATGTAAACGTATGGGCAGAGCAATATGATTTTGAGCTAAAGGATGTATTTGCTATCCAAAAGGAAGTTGCACGCAATATTGCAAGAGAGCTTCAAAACAAGATTTCACCAGAAGAGGAACAGAAACTGAATGAACAACTCACTGATAATCTTGAAGCATATCAATTATACCTCAGAGGAAGGCTGGTGATACAAGACCGAAGTTTTGAAAGTCTGAAAGCTGGAGAAAAACTCTTTCAAGAGGCCCTTGAACTAGATTCTCATTTCGCACATGCAAAAGCCGAGTTAGCAAATATTATATATCTGCTAAGAAACTACAATTTTGTGCCGGATTCCTTGAAGTATTATGATAGAGCTTTCGAGCTGTCTCAAGAAGTGCTTCAGCTTAATCCAAATATTGCACGGGTCTATGAAATCATGGGCTCTGTTTCCAGGCAAAGAGGTCATTTCAATAAAGCCCTTTCATATTTCAAGAGGGCTCTGGAAATCGATCCACAGGATGGATACACCCTTCAACGAGCTGCGATACAGCTTCACGGGCTTCGAAAAGAAGAGGAAGCTATGTTTTTGATTCGGAAAGCATTGGAAACAAATCCTTTTTCTCCGGTCATTCATGGTGTATATATCCGGATGTTGGCCCAAAATCAAGAGTATGAATTGGCAAAAGAGCAATTTGATCTAGCCTTAAAACTCTTTCCCAATAACAAGACCATTTTATGGCATGGAAGAGTGATTCTTTCTGCTCAGGGGAAGTGTGATGAATTAGCTGAATACTATAAGAATTGGCAAATTGACTCAACTCAGTCTTCTTTGTTTATGTTATTTAAGTGTTACTGTACTCAGGAGAATGTTCCTCAGCTGAGGAAGTACCTTGTGGAAGGAAATTCCTTTCCGAGTGAAGATCTTTTGCTTGCACGTGCAAATCATGATATTGACCGCATGTTTGCAATACTTATAAACAAACTCCCCGCAACAGATATTCATTTGCTGATTGATCCTGTCTTTGACATTCTCCAGGATGACCCTCGCTTTGAAGCTTACCTTCGCCAATCTCCTTTTGGACAGCTGAATGATGCTGATGTAGAGGCTATATTGGAATTAATTCGATCGTAATTCCAGCATGAAATAAGAGGCTACTCCTCCATTTTCAAGGAAAATTTGGGGGCATAAACTGAAAAAACTAACTTGAATTAGAACTAACCAACATGCCCCAATCCCGCCGTCTCGCCGCTATCATGTTTGCCGACATCGCCGGCTATACTGCCATGATGCAACGAAACGAAAAGGAGGGACTGGCAAAAGTGCATCGCTTTAGCGAAGTGATGGAGGCAAAGGCAGCTTCCAACAATGGCGAAATCCTCGAATTCCGAGGGGATGGTTGTCTGGCAGTTTTCAATTCTGCCGTAGAAGCCATGCATGCCGCAAAAGCTATTCAAGAAAACTTGCAAAAAGAGCCACAAGTTCCTTTACGCATTGGCATCCATATCGGAGATATCGTTTTCACCGATGGCAATATCTACGGAGATGGGGTAAATCTGGCTTCGCGTGTCGAGTCTATGGGGGTTCCAGGTTCGATTTTGGTTACGGAAAGAGTTATCCATGATGTAAAGTCTCATCCCGAATTTGAAATGGCTTCTTTGGGCAAATTTCAGTTCAAGAATGTAGAGAAGCCCATGGAGGTTTTTGCATTGGCCAATGAGGGATTCATTGTACCCAAACCCGATGAGCTAGCGGGTAAAGGAACACGCCTAACAGAAAATGCTACTCAAGGCAAACACCGTTTAATTCGAGGCATCTTATCCGGCTTTATTGGCATATTGATAGCTGGAGGAATATGGATGAATATTTACTGGAAAGGAAGTGAAGAGGTACTTCCTGATACCACGAAAACTCCTTCTATAGCCGTCATGCCTTTTCTGGATTTGAGTCCTAAACAGGATCAAGCTTTTCTGGGAGATGGAATGGCAGAAGAAGTTATAAATCTCTTGAGCAAGGAATCAGAACTTAAGGTAAGCTCTCGCTCTTCCTCCTTTAGCTTCAAAAAACAAGAGGTAGATTTATCTACGATAGCGAACAAACTGGGCGTTGACCATATCTTAGAAGGCAGTGTCAAAGAGTACGGAGGCAGGGTCAAAATATCTGTTCAGCTTATTGAGGCAAAATTGGATAAATCCATATGGGCCGAAAATTGGGAAGAGCCCTTGGAGGATGTATTCGGTATACAAGAACATATTGCCCGGGAAGTGATGGAATCACTAAAGCTTAACCTCATTGAAGCCAATAAATGGAATGTCGAAAAAACGGCTCCAGATGCCTACCGCCTTTTTTTGCAAGCCAAACATCAGTTTGATACAGAGAGTAATGCCAGTAAAGCCCGGGAACTTGTGCTAAGGAGCCTGGAACGTGATTCTTCCTATGCGCCTGCCTGGATTCTCTTGGGACACATCGACAGAGATTTTGCCAGAAGAGGCAATTCTCCTACAGGCATAAGAGACTTTAAAAAGTTACATGAGCTCGCAAAAACACATGCGCTTAAGGGGATAAAACTCGGTCCAAACTTAGGATATGCATACGCAAGCCTGGCTAATACTTACATACAAATGCTAGGCAAAAGTGATTCTGCGCTGTTTTATGCACTAAAATCTATAGAATTAGCTCCAGGTGATGCCAATGCAATAAGTATCACAGGGCTTGCAAAATGCTTCAATCATGAATTCGAAGAAGGCCTGGCTTTACTGGATAAAGCTGAGGAACTCGATCCACTATCCTGGATAAGCATTGCCAACAAAGCCTGGGGAAATAATATCGCACATCGGTTTGATCTTGCAGAAGATTCCTTCAGGAAGTGGTTAATGCTCCAACCAAAAGCAGGTTATTTGAACTATGCTTTAGCCATCTGCCTGGTCGAGCAAGGAAAATTGGAGGAGGCGGAAGTTATTGCCCGAAAGGAGAAATTTGAGGGTGCGAGAAAATGTGCGCTATCCATTGTTGCCTGGGAAAAAAGAGATATAGAAGCTGCTGACACTTATCTTGAGGAGCTTATCGAAGGTTCTTCCTCTTCCTTAGCTTATCAAATTGCACAGGTCTATGGCTATCGCAAAGATGTAGAAAAAACATTTGAATGGTTAGAACGATCTTTTAAGCAATATGACCCGGGCATCATTTTCGCCCCATTTGAATTAGCCTTTAGTTTTATGCATAAAGATCCCCGATGGGGCCCATTTGTTGAGAAAGTCAGTAAATAGTAATTTAACAATGCCAAGAATACCGTTTTAGATACTTCACCCATCTATGCCCCAATCCCGACGTCTAGCTGCCATCATGTTTACCGACATTGCCGGCTATACCGCCATGATGCAGCGAAATGAAAAGGAAGGGCTGAAAAAAGTGCATCGCTTTAGCGAAGTGATGGAGGCAAATGCTTCAGCAAATAATGGTGAAATCCTCGAATTTCGAGGGGATGGTTGTCTCGCAGTTTTCAATTCCGCAGTCGAGGCCATGCATGCGGCAAAATCCATTCAGGAAAGTCTTAAAGAAGAACCCAATGTACCCTTACGCATTGGCATCCATATCGGAGATATAGTATTTACCGATGGCAATATCTACGGAGATGGCGTAAATCTGGCTTCACGTGTCGAGTCCATGGGCGTGCCGGGTTCGATCCTCGTGACGGAAAGAGTGATCCATGATGTGAAGTCTCATCCCGAATTTGAAATGGCTTCTTTGGGGAAATTTCAGTTCAAGAATGTGGAGAAGCCCATGGAGGTTTTTGCTTTGGCGAATGAGGGATTTGTGGTGCCTAAAGCTGAGCAAATGAAAGGCAAGGCTAACGCTATTGACAATCCGACTGATCAGATTTCTTATTCCAAGACGAGTATGCCGATTTTGAAATCAGCATTAGGACTAGTAATTGGAGGCTTGCTGATTTGGGGACTGGTCAATTTTCTGAATCTTGGGGATAAAAATGAAGGGGAAACTGTTTCCCATATAGAAAAGTCTATAGCCGTCCTTCCCTTCAGAAATATGAGCAATGATTCCACCCAGGAATACTTCAGTGATGGAATCAGTGAGGATATCCTGACCAATCTGGCCAGGATCAGCGATTTGAAGGTAATTGCCCGGACTTCCTCCTTTTCTTTCCGAAAGAGTGCAAAAAGCTTGACTGAAATTGCCAGAGAGCTCGGAGTGGCCCATATTCTGGAAGGCAGTGTAAGAAGGGATAAAGATAAAGTAAGGATTACGACTCAATTGGTACATGCTGAAAGTGGTTCCCTCCTTTGGGCGGAAGAGTTCAATCGGAGCATGGAGGATATCTTTGCAGTCCAACAAGAGGTTGCTCACGAAATCTCCCGAAAACTTGATGCAAAGCTTAGTTCAGAGGAATCGGAGGTTTTAAAACGAGAAATTGAACTCAATCCGGAAGCCTATCTCCTCTTTTTGAAAGCACGCAAGATTTTGACCAATGGGAATTTTTCAGAATTCGAGCACGCGAGTGAATTATTGGAAACGGCACTTAAACTGGCTCCCTCTCTCTCTACAATTTATAGCGAACTAGGTTATTACTATTTGAGTAGGGGAACCGCATTGGGAGATTTAACGCCCGGTATTGCCAAAGCAAAAGCATCTCCTTACCTGCAAAAAGCAATTTCCCTCGACACCAATAATTCTGATGCCTATGTATACCAGGCCTATTCAAGCTTATGGTTGGACTGGGACTTTGCAGGAGCTGAAAAGGCTCTTGAAAAGGCAAAAAAACATCAGGAAGAAGATTATTTTGCGTCAAGGAGTTTGTTGTATATGTATGCTGGCCAATTAGGAAAAGTAGATACACTTCTGGCCGAGCTTTCAATTATCAACCCACTTGATCCACATCTTGAAGTAATGAAAGGAATGAGTCTTTTTTACAAAAGAGATTTTCAAAAGGCAATCCAACAATTAAAGTATGCTCAATCCTTGAACATATTTGAATATGACACCTATAAATTCCTGGCAAAAATATACTTAGAACTGCATCAATACGGGGAAGCTATTCAGGTGCTCGAAAATGGACTAGAACAGATGCGAGTAAATATGAACACTCCCTATATGTTAGCTGAAAAGGCAATAGCACACTACAAAGTTGGGCAAAGAAAGGAGACAGAATTGATCATCAAACAGCTTCAGGAAAATTGGAATACAACAAAGGTTGGCAGTCCTGCATTTTTTCTTGGATTGATTTATGCAAATATTGGAGATTCGAATACTGCCTTCGAATGGCTAGAAAAATCCTACGAGGATCATGAAGTCGAAATGCTTTGGCTAAAGATGGACCCTTTGACCAAGCCTTTGCATGACGATCCCCACTATAAGAATTTGCTTGATCGCGTGGGATTTCCGTAACTTCAAACAAAACCCATCCATGCCCAAATCCCGCCGTCTTGCCGCCATCATGTTTACTGATATTGTCGGCTATACCGCTATGATGCAGCAAGACGAATCAAAGGCAGTTGTCTCACTCAACAGACACCAGAGTGTCCTCGAAGAAGAAGTGAAGATAAAACAGGGAGAGGTGCTACAGTATTATGGAGATGGAAGCTTGAGTATCTTCAATAGCGCATCTGCGGCAGCAAGCTGTGCTATGCAGATTCAGGAAAAATTGAAACAGGAGCCAAGCGTACCCTTACGTATAGGTCTGCATGTAGGGGAGATTTTTTTTGAAGGGGGTAAAGTCGTCGGTGATGGTGTGAATGTAGCTTCTCGTATCGAATCAATGGGAATAGCAGGGACGATTCTGCTCTCCCATGAGATATATAGTAAAATACGGAACCAGCCAGAATTTAAGCTGCTATCCCTGGGTTCCTTTGAATTTAAAAATGTAGAGGAAGCCGTAAGCGTATTTGCAGTGGCTAATAAGGGTTTTCCAGTTCCAAAGCGCTCAGAGCTAACAGGAAAATTCAAAACAGGCAAAAGCCCTTCCCACGACAAGAAAGGCCACTTTTTGCTTTCTTATACCTTTCTCATAAGCTTATTGATTTCGTCAATTCTCTTAGGAGGATTTATGGGTTGGTTTATTCAGCCTGATACAAGAAGGATTGTAGAAAAGCCTCTTAGGCGTACTACTATTTCCCTTCCTGAAAAAGCCTCATTGGCACTCATTGGCTCAGTGCATCATAGCATTGGGCAGCGTGCATTCGATATCTCTGCTGATGGGAAGATTATCGTCTATGTTGCTCAAACTCCTGACGGAACCCAATTGGGACTACGACCGCTGAATTCCTACGAAACCCAGCTTATCCCAGGCACAGAAGGTGCGTATTTTCCCTTTTTTTCGACAGATGGTGATTGGGTTGGATTTTATGCAAATGAGAAGCTGTACAAAGTAGCCCTTTCAGGAACACAGCCTGTAGCAATTACTGATGTAACAGATCCCTATTCAGGCATTTGGCTGGAAAATGATGAAATCGTTTTTGTAGATTATGAAGGCCAACAACTTGTCCGCATCTCTGCACATGAAGAGCAAGCCCAAAAGCTAATTATTCCCGCCAAGCTTAATACTTCTCCTTTTTCTGCAAATAAACTCTGGCTCGCCTCACTGCCTGATCCCAACCATATACTGCTTTCTAATGGTGCAAATGAAATCTATGCGATCAATCTTACTTCAGGAAAATCAACTCCTGTTCTATCTGGAGGTTCAAGCCCAAGTTATTTGACTTCCGGACATTTGATTTTTGCACAATGGGGGAGATTAATGGCCGCCAGATTTGACCCTGATCAATTGAGCCTGATCGGCTCTCCCATACCCGTTATAGAGGGTGTGCGTACTGAGTCAGTAAGAAATGGGGCTCAATATGCGGTTTCCAGAGAGGGGGATCTGTTATATGTCTCGGGTAGCTCTGTAGATAAAGGAAGCTTTGTATATATCAACCGCCAGGGAGAAGAAGTAGGAAATTTGGCTTTGCCAGCTAACCATTATTTACCTTTTATACTTGCACAGGACCAAAATCTCCTGCTTTACCAATTCCAAAAATCTTTTTTCAGTGAGGTGCATGAAATCTGGATATACGATTTGGAAAGACAAATTCCATCCTTTCTTACCAAAACAAAATTCCATACTATATTATCTCCCCAAGCTAAGTCCATTTCCTATTCAATAGAAATGGGATCTCATTGGGCAATTATCGATCAAACCTTAGATGGCACAAAGCTAGATACGCTTATCAAAAAAGACAATTATGTCTTCCCAAGTAGCTGGTCTTCCGACAAAAAATATATTGCATTTGAAAATGAAGATGTGAATGGCAATAGTATGTTAGATTTATGGGCATTGAATGTATCTGACCCACAGGCAAAACCTTTCCTTATTTCTAATTCTCCAAAAAATCAGTTTTTCCTGGACTTTTCTCCCAATGGAGAGTATGTGGTTTATGAATCAGACGAATCCGAAGGAACCTCTGAAATCTATGTACAGTCCTTCCCCAGAAATAACCAAAAAATAAAAATTTCCAACGATGGAGGCTCGGAACCTCTTTGGGTTTCCCATGGAAACGAGATCCTTTTCCGCTCCGCTGATTTTAATCAAATGATCTCTGTTGCGATAGATTGGACTAATGGTTTCCATCCGGCGAGTCCGCGAGTGCTATGGGAAGGAGAATACCTGGATATTTCAGGAAGGTCCTTCCAGGTCACGGATGATGGAGAATTATTTCTGATGAAAAAAAGTGTAGAGACCAAACACACACGATCTGAATTATTGTTAGTCGAAAACTGGATGGAGGAATTAAACCAACTATTCCCGGAAAAAGAGAAATAAAATCCTATCTATTCCCGATAAAACTTATAGTAGCTCAATTGATAAGCGATTCAATATTTTTCTATCTTTAAGCCATGCCCCAATCCCGTCGTCTTGCTGCCATCATGTTTACTGACATTGTCGGTTATACCGCTATGATGCAGCGAAATGAAAAGGAGGGACTGAAAAAAGTGCATCGATTCAGTGAAGTCATGGAGGCGCAGGCTTCGGCAAACAATGGCGAAATTCTCGAATTTCGAGGCGATGGTTGTCTGGCAGTTTTCAATTCAGCTGTCGAAGCTATGCACGCGGCCAAATCCATTCAGGAAAGTCTTAAAGAAGAACCTCAAGTTCCTTTACGCATTGGCATCCATATCGGAGACATTGTTTTCACTGAGGGCAACATCTATGGAGATGGCGTAAATCTGGCTTCCCGTGTTGAGTCTATGGGTGTGCCGGGATCGATCCTCGTTACCGAAAGAGTGATCCATGATGTCAAATCCCATCCCGAATTTGAGATGGCTTCTTTGGGCAAATTTCAGTTCAAAAATGTGGAGAAGCCCATGGAGGTTTTTGCGCTGGCCAATGAGGGATTTGTGGTGCCTCGAAAGCGGGACATGCAAGGAAAGTTGGCGAAGGGAAAAAGTAGGAGCATAGTAAAGCGATTTCCAATATTAGGTATATCCTCCTTGCTATTATTGCTGGGAATTGTTGGCTATATTTTTTGGCCAACAAAGCCAAATAGTCCTAAAGCAAGGCAGAAAGTTTCAGAAAAGCCGGTCATTGCAGTCCTCCCCTTTCGAGACCTAAGTCCGGGAAAAGATCAGGAGTATTTTTGTGATGGAACGGCTGAAGAAATCCTTAATGCTTTAGCAAGCCTTAAAGGCTTAAGCGTTCTTGGTCGGGGTTCTTCTTTTTCCTTCAAAGGCCAATCCATATCGCTGAAAGAGATTGGATCAAAATTGTCAGCTACGGTTTTGCTAGATGGCTCTATCCGTAGAACCAAAGATAAAATCCGAATTAATGTTCAATTGATAGATGCGCAAAACGAATCTACCCTTTGGACCGACCAATATGATAAGCGTCCGGGAGACATCTTTGCCATTCAGGAAGATATTGCTCATAAAATCATTGACCGTTTACAAATCACCTTACTGCCTGGAGAAAGCCAGGCCTTGCTCGCTACTCAAACAACTAATGTTCTGGCTCATGAATGGTACCTAAAGGGGCTGGAATCAGCAAATCAAGGAGCCAGAAATGCAGATAAGACCATTGAATATTATAAGAAGGCGATTGAAATTGATTCCCTTTATTATTCTGCATGGGTTGAGCTCGGGAGGGCCTATTTTTCTAAAGGGATTTATGGCGGAGGAAAGGCCTTTTATGACTTAGTGCCTCTACATTTAGAGAAAGCTATCCAATTAAACCCAAATCTTCCCACAGCATATCTTGAATATGCCCGATATCTCCTTTGGTATAAGGGGGATAAAGAAGCCGCACAATCAACATATCAAGCTGCAGTTGAAAGGGGAATAGTTGAGCCTAATGAAATACAAGCATATCTGAGCCTTTTAGCAGGGAATCCCCAAAAAGCCCTGAGTTTAGTTGAGCTAATGACGAAAAATGATCCCTTTTCTCTCAATAAGAAAATTGAATTCTCCCGCTTGAACCTGGTTACAGGAGATTTTGAAAAAGTATTAGCCATTTCGGATGACGTTTTGGAAGATAATCCCAAGCTGTCCAGTATTTTGCGGCACCGGGGAGAAGCGCTTATTCATTTGGAAAGGTATAAGGAAGCAGAAGCGATTTTTGAAGAGCTGATTTCTTTAAAAGGCTATGCAGCTTATGGTCTGGCTGCTGCAAAGTTCCATTTGGGAAAGGAAGAGGATGCCCAAAAAATTCTGGAAACCTATAAGCCCAATTTAATATCCCTGGATATTGCCAATATTTATATGGCTTTTGGAGAATCTGATTCTGCATGGGTATACCTTGACAAGGCCATTCGAGAGAAAGATTTAGGGTTTTCGTTAATTAGGAATTCGGGATTCCTAAAGCCATATTTAGATGATCCGCGCTTCCAGGAACTACTTGAAAAACTCTAATATTTTCCTGGCCCATTTTTCCCCTGCTTTCCTACGCCGCGCCAATATTCAGGTCAAAATTCCCTTCCTGTTTTGAGCGTTAATTCTACTTCATAATGTTCTATATTTAACACATACCCAATCCCAGCATCTTTCTGTATGCAGATTTCGTATATTGTTCCAGAATTGATTCTCTATGCACCATTTCCCTGAGGCATCTGCTGATACTGCCGTTATTTTTGACTTCGAAACCTCGGGCCTTTCTCCCAATTATGGAGATCGGGCCATAGAAATTGGGGCGGTACGAATCAAAGCGGGAGTTGTGGTAGATCGCTTCCAGCAATTGATGAATCCCGGCTTTCGCATCAGCGGTTTTATCGAAAGCTATACCGGCATCAGCAATGACTTGCTCAGAGATGCACCTGCCTGTGAAGAGGTCATGGAAGCCTTTGCAGATTTTATCGGAGATGACAATTTGGTCGCTCATAATGCTTCTTTTGATAAACGTTTTCTGGAAGCAGAATTGGAAAGAGTAGGCATTCATTTCAAAGGAAACATCGCCTGTTCCATGTTGCTGGCCAGACGCATCTACCAAAGAGCTCCCAATCATAAACTAGGGACACTGGTCGCCTATCGAAACATACAGGCCGAAGATGTATTTCACCGGGCTCTGGCCGACTCTGAAATGACCTCCCGACTTTGGCTGAAAATGATTGAGGACCTTCAATCTCAATACCTTCTTCCTCCCCTTTCTTTTGCGACTATGCAAAAGCTTTCCCGCACCCCAAAAAGTAAGGTTCATAGTTTTCTCAGCGGTTTTTCTTCGCAATAGATGGATTTAAGCTTTTTCCGACTTCCCTTTTTGTAAAAAAAAACTTGCTTAAACAACTTTGTCATTGCGAGCCCAAATTCTGGGCGAAGTAATCTCCTTGAACCACAAAAGCAATTGGATCGAAGGAGATTGCTTCGCCTGCATTACAGGCTCGCAATGACAGAGTTGTTAGCTTGTAGGAATTAAGTCTTCACATGAGTTTCATCCTGCAACCGGAGTACGAGCGCAGAAGAACACCTGAACACTTCCTTATCATTTCTTATTCCTTGTTTTTACTTTATTTCCCCTTCCCTTCCTTCATCAATTCCTCTTCCTGCAAAGCAGATAATTGAGCCTGATTCCACAAAATTTACTAACTTCCTATTGCCCGCCGCACACACATCCTGTCTTAACCCATTTAGCTATGAGAAGTCTGCTTTCCATCAGTTTCCTCTTACTCTCATTGGGCGTATTTGCGCAACGTCCTTTTCTGGATGATTTTACTATCAATGGCGATACCTACCTCACCGATGAGGATTGTTTTCGCCTGACAGAAGAACAACGATATTCTTCCGGTTCGATCTGGTACAAAAAACCTGTAAGCCTCCTAGAACCCTTTGCTGTTGAACTTTCGATTATGCTCGGATGTCAGGACGAGCTGGGGGCAGATGGTATGGTATTTCTCTTTTGTCCGCAAGGAAATGTGCTGGGATATGTGGGCGAAGGTATCGGTTTCTCCGGATTGCGACCCTCCGTAGGCATCGAGATCGATACCTGGCTCAATTATCACCTCAATGATCCGGATGAAGACCACCTTAGCATCATGCTCAATGGACGCGTGGGACATTTCAATGACCTCGCAGGCCCCAATACCATCCCCAATATCGAGGACTGCACCCGCCACAGCTTTTGGGTGCTTTGGAATCCACAGGAACAGAAACTTTCAGTTGAGATAGATCACAAAGAAGTGATTTCGGCTCAGGTGGATCTTTTGAATGATGTTTTTGGCGGAAATGAATTGGTGTATTGGGGTATGACGGCGGCCACCGGTAGGTACTACAACATCCATGAGGTCTGTTTTGACCGACTCAGTGAAGGCCCCAAAGTCACAGAACCCAATCCCAGATGGAGGACAGAAGTTCATAAAGATCGATAGTCCTTTCATTCATTTTCTCCCTACCTTTGCAACCTCTTACTATAAACTTTCATCGTTATAGAAAGGAATACATGCCATTCACGTCATTATGAATCGCTTACTCAGTTGGGGACTCCTCTTTTTCCTATTCTTTTCAATAGGCTTGTCGCTTCATGCCCAGGTCGCATTGAAAGCAGGAGAAGAAGTCATATACCTGAATAAGCATGTCCAAATTCTCACGGACAAAGAGAATAAGCTGGAGATTGAAGAGGCGAAAAATCATTCTTCTTATCAAGCTTTATCCGAACTCTCCCTTCCCCTATCTCCGGATTATACCTATTGGCTGAAAGTAGAACTGTCCAACCCAGGGGATCAGCATACAGATTGGATGCTCTTTAATGAGGCCATGGGAATGGCTACTTTATATCTCATCGATTCCATTGGGAATGAGAGCGTATTTCATTCGGGGAGAAATATGCCAGGCAGAATGAAGGAAGTAAATGAGGGAGATTTTATTCATTTTCCCTTATACCTCAAAGCACATAGTTCTCAGACCTTGTACCTGAAACTTTGGGAAATAGACCATCAGGCCATACCGGTCAATCTTAAGCTCTATGATATGCTTAAGTGGAAAGATGATGATCATATTCCCCTGGAAAATACGATTCTGGTTTTTCTGGGAATTTTCGGGATAATGTGTCTCTACAATCTGGTACTTTTTATTACGGTTCGTTTTAAGGCCTATCTCTTTTATGCCCTCTATCTGCTTTGTGTGGGGACATTTGTTCTCTTTGCGGTGGGGCCCATGACTTATCCCTCTTTTGGAGATCCTCGCTATTTGGTACCCATCGGTCATCTGGCTTTTTCGGCCATCAATATCTTCTATTACCTTTTCGGCAAAAGCTTTCTTGATCTCAAAAATCTCTTGCCCAAATGGGACCGAATTCTCAGCTGGGTGATTATCATTAAGAGTGGATTTCTAATCGTCACACAAACGATCTTTTACACCAGCTTCAATATCCCCTTAGGATTGGGCATCGAATTTGGCCTTTTGCTGCTGGATGTCATCCTCAACCTCATTTTTTTCGTGGCTTTGACGCGGACCAAAGATCGCCTGGCCTTTTATTTCATTGGAGGATCCGGAAGCGTAATTGTATTGGGGTTAAGTTTGGCAGTGCTCGGACATATTTTCGAGCTTTCCTATACCTTTATGATCTTCCTTTCTACCATAGTCGTTGAGATCATCTTCTTTTCATTGGGACTGGGATATAGAATCAGAAAGACAGAGCAGGAGAAAGTGGATGCAGAAAGAGAAAAACGGATCGCTCAGGAAGCCCTCAATGAAAAACTTTCCAGCCTCAATGTAGCCTTCAAACGCTTTGTTCCGCATGAGTTTATCAAGTCTTTGGGACATACCAATGTGCTGGATGTAAATCTGGGTGATGGAGTGGAAAAGGAAGTCACTGTCCTTTTTTCAGATATCAGAGATTATACAAGCCTATCTGAGAAAATGACGCCCAAAGAAAATTTTGACTTCCTCAACACCTATTTAGGCAGAATGGGCCCGGCCATTCAAAAACATAATGGCTTTGTTAATCAGTATTATGGGGATGGAATCATGGCATTATTCCCGGAAAAAGCAGAAGATGCTTTGCTCGCTGCTCGGGAGATGCTGCAAACCCTTGAGGAATTCAATGAAAGTCGAGAAGAAGCCTTAAGGATCGGAATCGGCTTACATACCGGTCAGCTTATGATGGGCGTGATCGGAGATGCAGATCGAATGGATGCTAGCGTAGTGGCCGATACCGTAAATACAGCCTCTCGCATGGAGGGCTTGACCAAGCATTATGGAACTTCTATTGTCCTATCAGAACAGACGCTTTCCGGGGTAGAAGAGCCTGATGATTACTTGGTGAGGTTTCTGGGTAAAGTTCAGGTGAAAGGCCGCAAGGAAGCAGTAAATGTTCATGAGAGCAAATCCTGGTTGGCAGCATCAGAAAAGGAGAAATTTCTCAACCTCAGCCGAACTTTTCAGGAAGCGATGACCGCCTATTATGAACAGAATTTTGTGTTGGCTATTCAGGCCTTTAAAGAAGTCCTTTCCCTCAATCCCGAAGACAAAGCCAGTAAGCTCTACCTCTCTCGCGCCCTTTCTTTGAGCAAAGAAGGCGTTCCCCTCAATTGGTCGGGAGTGGAGATGATGCAGAAATAAGGAATCTTCTGTATCATTGTATTTAGCTGAAAATTCAGATGCTTTCACTTAAACAACATATACATCAACAGTGCCTGCAGGTTTTAGCAGATAAGGTAGATCGGATCCAGAAATATGTGGCCGAGCTTCAGGCGGCAAATAGTGAGGATACCAAAAGTAGCGCGGGAGATAAATTTGAGACTTCGCGTGAAATGAATAAGCGGGAGATTGACAAAAACAATTTACTGTTGAGGCAATTGAACCAAATGAAAGTCTTGCTGAGAAAATGTGAGCCGGGGAAGAATCAGGAGGAAATTGTGCTGGGCAGTCTGGTAAAAAGCAATGAAAATCTCTATTACTTTTCTGTTCCACTAGGAAAGGTAGAGTTTGAAGGAAATTCATGTTTCGTATTATCACTTGCCTCTCCCCTCGGAAAGGCTCTTCTCGGGAAAAAAGCCGGAGAAAGCATCAGCTTTATGAATAGGGAGATCGAGATTTTGGAGGTGATTTGACCCCTTCGCACGAGCCCCATTCCCCTCAGGATGGGAATGCGCGGCAGGCCAATCCCAGGATTTGATGTATTGAGGAAGCTTGAGGTTTTTAGAGATTATTTGACTCCTTTGCACGAGCCCCATTCCCCTCAGGATGGGAATGCGCAGCAGGCCAATCCCAGGATTTAATGTGTTGAGGAATCTTGAGGTTTTTGGAGATTATTTGACTCCTTTGTACGAGCTCTATTCCTCTCAGGATGGGAATGCGCGGCAGGCCAATCCCAGGATTTGATGTGTTGAGGAATCTTGAGGTTCTTGGAGATTATTTGACTCCTTTGCATAGGACTCATTCCCCTCAGGATGGAAATGCGCGGCAGGCCGATTCCTAAGAATCGATGAATGTGGATAGTCGTTTTTTCACTCCTTCCCAAGAATACAAAACCTCTTCATTCTTAAATCGCAGAATTTGAAAGCCTAAGCTCTCCAAAATGCTTTCCCTACGTGCATCGTACGCTATCTGTTTCTCATGAATCTTACCATCAATCTCAATAATGAGCTCCAGTTCATGGCAATAGAAGTCAACAATAAAATATGCTCTTCCTCCTTCTTCCAAGCCATATCCTATAACAAACTGCCGATTAAACTTCAACTTCCTAAACCTCCTATTCCTCACCTTTTCCCAAAAAACAGCCTCTGCTCGAGTTTGCCTCTTCCTCAATTCCCTGGCCAACTTCTTAATACTTTTATAATCCATAAAACCCTTTCCCCCATAAGACCCCACACTCAACTCTCATAACAACATCCGCATCCAAATATCCACCCCTCTCTTCCTAAGAGAGGGGACGGGGGTGAGTTCCCCGAGGCTCACAAAAAAAGCCGGAGTCCTTACGGACCCCGGCAGATATTTCAATAAGTAATTATCTAGTCTTTATCTGGGTTCAGTACAGCTTCAATTCTTTCCCCCATATCTTGTAAATGATAACGGGTCATAGAATCAGAAGTTCTCCTGACTGCACGGCTTACTTGTCCTTGAAGAATACGTAATTCAGCACGAACTACCGGACGAATATCAGAGGTACTCACATCAACATTGGTACGTCTAACGAAAGCACGGAATTGCGGAGGAATAGGAGTTTGTTCTCTGGTCATCAGCGACTCCAGTTGCTCAACATGTGCACGCTGAAGATTACGTCTGTAAGTATCTATCGATTCACCTGTTCTCAACTCGGACCAGATACCTCCACGCAGATCCTTGAATAGATCGATCATGGTGTAGTTGCTGTTTCCGTTATTGGCTTCTGATTCGATCAGGCGAGCCAAACGACCCGGATCCAGCAAGCTTCTCAAAGCACCTTTCTGGATATTGGTGATACGTTCAACAGAACCTGCATTTTCAAACTTCTTGGTAAGATTGTCGCGAATGATCCAGCTAGGCGTTTCGAAGAGTTCTTCATTCAGGAATTTTACCGCACGCGCTTGCTTCTCTTTCGGCACAAATTCATAGACAGCACCATCTTGTTCAGAGGTCTTATAGAATTCATACACTCCTCCTACATTATTGGCAACATGGCCCATATAACGACGCCATTGGCCATATATATTATTATATAGCTCTCTCATATCTGAATAGTCTTCTCCGGGAGTAGTTGACCACTCTTCCAGATTGTCCAGGATACGATTCAGGTTTGCGATACCATATGTACTGGCTTTCATCGCATCATCTCCCAAATCTTCAGTCTGAGAACTAGGATCAGTACCTGCACGACCAAAGCGGTATAGTCTATCTCCGGCATGAGAAATAATCCATTTATTCAAGGTAGCTCTTTCTTCTTCCGCAGAATTTGCACTGGGGATAGGCTTGTATCCCCACTCGATGGACCACAAGTCATAGGTACCGATATCAGGGAAAATGCTGGTTACTCCATCACCCGGTTGAGCAACATAGTTGAAACGTGCATAGTCCATGATACTGGGAGCGGTATTCATTTTATCGGTGAAAGTTTTGCTTCTCAGGGAGTCAACAGGATAAGCAGAACTTGATCCCATATTGTGAGGAAGTCCGAGGGTATGTCCTACCTCATGGGCAGCAACAAATCGAACCAGTCTTCCCATAAACTCATCTGTGAATTTTGCTTTACGCGTATCTTCACTGATTGCAGCAGTCTGTACAAATCCCCAGTTTCTGAGAAGGTTGAGGATGTTGTGGTACCACATGATATCAGATTCCAGGATTTCTCCGGTACGTGGGTCATGAACGTGTGGTCCCTGTGCATTCTGAATCTCGGTAGTGATATAGCGAATCACAGAATAACGTACATCTTCAGGGCTCCAATCCGGATCTTCTTCTTTTGTAGGAGGATCTTTGGCAATGATGGCATTTTTGAAGCCAGCTTGCTCGAAAGCCTGCTGCCAATCTTCAACCCCCTGCTTAAGGTAAGGACGCCATTTTTCAGGAGTCGCAGGATCGATATAATATACAATAGGCTTTATAGGTTCTACCAATTCTCCTCTATTAAAGGCAGCCATATCCTTAGGCTCCAGTCTCCAACGAGTAATGAAAGTCTGCCTGGCAGCTTTTTGCTTATCAGAACTATAGTTCAGTTGAGATAGGGAGAAATATCCAACACGGGCATCACTTAGGCGAGGCTGCATCGGCTTCTCAGGAAGCAAAATGAAGGATTGGTTCATTTCTACCGTTAACAGGTCAGTTTGTGTCCCGGTGGGAACATCAGAAGCACGATAGGTGAGGATGTGTCTTACCTCAGTATTCTGAGGGAAACTTTTCATCCAGTTGATCATACTGGTTCTGGGATCAAGACCTTTCACCTTGAACCTTCTTCTTTGGCCATCATTCAAAGCACCAATCATGGCGATATCTTTTTCAAAGAGATCATTTACTTCGAAAACATATGCACTGGAATCTTTTGAATAAGCTTTAATAGGAAAAGCGGCTACGATAGGTTCAAAGTTGTTATTTCGAACAGACTCATACACCGGCTCATCTAAATCCGCCACACTGGAATAGGAAACAGAACGAAGCAACATCTTGTTGTTTTTCTTTTCCCAGCGGATCACCTGCTGTGGGCGGGTTTTTTGACCAGCTCCTCCAAAACTAAATCCATTTACTGTACCGGAAATACGACTAACTACCAGAATCTCTTTTCCTAAAATATCCTTAGGGATTTCGAAGTAGTACTTTCCATTAAGCTCATGAATAGTAAAAAGTCCTTCGTCAGTATTAGCGTGGTTAGGAATAACTTTGGAAAAAGCCATGATGCTATCCTTACGGGCAGAAGGCTTTTTCTTAGGAGGTTTGGGCTTTGAAGGAACAGTAACTGCCGTCTGTTCTCCTTTCTTTTTCTTCTTTTTCTTTTTGGATTGGGCATTAAGAGGTTGTGCAAATAGCCCAAGACATAGAATGGCAATCAGGAATTTCATCCAGGTTGCTTCGAGTAAGTGCTTCATTAGGATTGATTTAGATTAGAATCGTTAGAATTACATTTCGAAAATACGCAATGTTTTTCTGCTAAAAGTAGTCTGGCTTACCTTCTTCGATATATTATAGGACAAGTACTATGTAAGCAGCTTTTTTATAGGCAAAAGGGAAAGCCGTGTTCTCGTGTTCTTGTGCGCAAGGGTTATTGTTACGCTTTTTAATTATGCCTGTTTTCTCAACAACTTTGCTGTAGAAGCCAATTCGTGGATGTTTTGTGGTAATGTAGTGTGGTAGTTTAGTTTTGAAACACCTCTCCCTTCAAAAACACCTGAACACTAGAACCCCAGAACACCTGAACACACTAAGCCACCCCTACCAACCACTCAAAATCTCCTACCAGCTAATCATTTACCTATAATACATTAAAAGACTTCCTGCATCTTGTGGACATAAACAACAACAAACAATTTAACAACAAACAGATGAAAGTATTAGCACATGCAATCGCCCGCGAAGAAAAGAAGGAAGTTCAGGCCATCAATCAAATGGAAAACTCTATGCAGATGAGCGAAGCAACTTCCAGCAGACCTGACTACACAGAAATGATGATTGAGGTACAAAAGATCGGAGATCCGGTCAGTTTCGAATCCCTCAAGGATTTCTACAACATCGAATGATAAGGTAGCCTAAGAAAAATGCATATTTAAACGCCTTAACTTGCAGGGATGATCATCAGATTGTCCCTGTTTTTTCATGAGTCTTCCGTAAATTTCGTAGTTTCCCTTTTGAAATTGATACACGAATTCGAACTATTCTGGCACGTATACTCAATTCCTTAAACGAACTGCAACGTCACACACAAAAACGGGGTACACCCCATCATAACCACCATTTAAGACAATTGCTATGAAACAGATTGTACCCTTTATCCTCTTGTTCTTATTAGGCTCTTCTTTTGTTGGATGCAAAAGCACCAAGAAAGCTTACGAAAAAGGCGAATATCGGACAGCTGTTCTGAATTCCATTGAACGCCTTCGGAAGAATCCCAGCAACAAAAAGTCTATTGAGACCCTAAAACTGGCTTATCCAGAGTACCTGGCTTATATAAAAGAGCAGATCAGAAACGATAAGCTTAGTAATGCCCCCTACCGTTGGGAAGATGTTATGGATCACTATGCAAGCTTGAATCGTGTGCATAAAGAAATCCAACGCTCTCCCGCAGCCAAGTCAGTGATTCGCAATGCTGAATCTTTCTACCCTGAGTATGAAGATGCAAAACTGAAAGCAGCAGAAGTACGCTACGCCCTGGGCCAGGATGCCCTGGATGCTGGCAGAGAGGGAGACAGACAAGCCGCAAAAGATGCTTTCTACCAGTTTGAAAGAACACTTCGTCTGCAAGACAATTACCGCAGAGCTGAGAGTTTGATCGAAGAAGCACGTGAATTAGCTACCGTAACGGTACAAATTGCTCCGATCCCCATGCACTCACGCATGTTTGAAATCAGCAATGAATTCTTTGAAAATCAGTTGTCTGCTTTTATCCGCGACAATCCAGGAGGACCTTTTGTTCGCTTTATTACCCCGGATAATTATGGACGCAGAGGAGTAGATGCAGACCATATCCTTCGTATGCGCTTCGATGACTTTGTAGTAGGTCAGGCTTATGTAAAGGAAAGAATCGTTGAACGAGTGAAGGAAGATGTAAAAATCGGCGAAGTAGAAGTTGCAGAAGACTCAGTTGTAGATGTCCTTGGTACCGTAAAAGCCAGTGTACACATCTTTGAAAAAGAAGTTTCTTCCAGTGGATTGCTGGATGTGAGAATAGAAAGCTATGATGGTTCATTGATCGACCAGGAGAAATTCGCAGGAACCTTTGTTTACGAAGATGTATGGGGATTCTTCAATGGAGATGAAAGAGCCCTGGATAGTGAAGACAGAAGATGTGTAAAGAAACGTGGACCAGCTCCTGATCCTCTGCCACAAGATTTATTCGTAGAGTTTACCAAACCAATATTTGACCAGGTAAGCCGTTATATAAATAGATATTACGCAGCATATTAGCGTATGAGAGTGAGCGCGTGTTAGGGTGTTAGCGTTTATTTCAACAACACTAATACACTAACACCCAAACACGCAAGCTCGTTTAAGAAACCCTTTTAATTCACACCAAACTAGAAATGGCGCCGGACTTTGTCCGGTGCTTTTTTGTTATGGGGAGGTGTTGGTGTGTTGGGGTTGAGAAGTGTTTTAGTTGTTAGTATCTTAATATAATCCAAGCACTACAACACTGCCGAACCATAACACTTTCAATTTTTTTCCTCTCCACTCAAACTTTTTTTCAAGTACCTGCATCCAATAAGTAAATCGACGCTACGAAGATATTCTCATGGAGCAACTGATAGCTCAAGTCAAAAAAGGTTCACAGACAGCTTTCAAAGAGCTGATGCAGGATTGGTACCCCCATGTTTACCAGTTTGCCTGGAAATACTTTGCAGGAGGAAGCCGAACAGAAAATCCGCACAATCCAGCTGAGGAAGTTGCTCAAAGAACTTTTATATCAGTCCATAAGAATATCGAGAAGCTACGCGATCCATCGAGATTCAAATCCTGGCTCTTCCGAATAGCAGCAAATTATTGTTACGAAGAAGACCGCAGAAACAAAACCCGCGATACCCGCTATATCCGGGAATACGATGCAGAGGATTCAGAATTGAAGCAGATGGAGAGCACCTACACAGGGCCGTATCGCCATACATTGCGAAAGGATATTTCACACTGGGTGTTACGGGCATTGGATCAGTTGGCGCCGGAGCAAAGAGCCGTTTTAATCCTCAAAGAATACCAGGGATTGAAATTCAGAGAAATAGCGGAAGCTCTTGAGATATCCGAGAATACAGCCAAATCGAGATTGTACGCAGGCCTGCAACATATGCGCCTGTATTTGGAAAGAAAACAGATTACACAAGATAGTTTACGATATGACTTTTAAACCGAGTCCGGAGGCATGGATGAGTTTTCTCTACGGGGAAATGGAGGGGAAAGAAGCGGAGCAGATGAAACAGTACCTGAAGGAAAATCCCGAGGCACAAGCCGAATGGGAAGCCCTGCAGCGCACCCGTGAATTGATGCAAGAGGTACCCAATCCCAAAACACCTCCTATGCCCAATATCATTATTCAGGAGAAAAGCCCTGTAAAATGGTTCCAGAATCGCTGGCTACATGCAGCAGCTGCAGGTATAGCCTTGATGATATCGGCCAAATTGATTGGAGTCCAGGTTAGTTTCAAAGAAAAGACCTTTAGTATACAATTTGGAGCTCCCCTTCCTACAGGAAATGAAGAAGAACTCAAAGACAAAATTGCTATGCTGGAAATGCAAAATGATATGCTCCTACAAAGCAATCAAAGTGACTCTCTCTTTCAGGCAGTCTATCAATTGGGCACTTCTTTAGAAAAGCTCGAAAGCCGACAAGAACAGCTGGCCAGAAGAAATACAGCTCCCGGAATGAGCGAGACACAATTGGCTCAACTGAAAACAGATATTGGAGATGCGAATTATGAGATGGTCGTCAATATGCTGAGTCAGACCCAGCAATACCAGCAAGCTTATACAGAACAATTGCTGACGGACTTCTCTCAATTTCTTGAACAACAAAGGCAACAGGACCTCAAACTTATGGAAGTTGCTTTCAATCATATCATAGAACAAAACGACATACAGCAGGAAGAAACCAAATACCTGCTTACCGAGCTTAGAGCTCAATTAGGAGATTAACAGAAAAACTTCAGAACAATGAATAGACTAATAAAAATGAGCAGAACAGGAATCCTTTCTCTCATCATGCTAGCTTTTGTCTCACTGCAGCCGATGCAAGCTCAGGACAAAGATTCCAGGATGGAAGAAAATCTCAAGATGATGGAAAAGGTATTGAATGAGGTATTCCGTAGCGGTAATCCCAATACAGACCAACTCAATGTCCGGACCAGCAGCACAGATGCACAGTACATCGAAGGCTTTGGAATCCTTATGCGGACTCCCCTATTCTACTGGAATAGCTCAAATTTCATCAGCTTGAATGGCAGAGCCTGGAGCGGGCAGAACGTTTACATCAGGCAAAATGGTGAAGTAAAAAAATCGGAAGATGCAGTTGCCCCAGATGCTGATACAGATTCAGATTCAGATTCAGACAAAATGTCTCAGGACGAAATCGACCAGAGCAAGATCGACTTGATGACCTATTTTCTTCAGAACTATGGGGACCTGGCCAGCGAGCTACCCAAAAATGAGAAGATCATGTTGATCTATGGAAATAAAAATAGTAGAAGTAGCAGCAGAGCTCGGGTCGCAAGCGTAACAGTTACCGGAAGACTGAGCACAACAACGAAAAATGAACGCAAACCTGGTACTATAACCGTCAGTGTTTCCAAAAATGATGTAGATAGATTCAGGAGCAAAGATCTCTCTGAAGATGGATTCAAAAAAGCCCTGAGCATTGAGAACTTGCCGGCAGATGATAAAAAAAGAATGTCCTATCAAATCCTGGGTCAAATCCTTCAGGATGTAGTTTCTGAATACAGGGTAAGTCCCACTTTGAACAATCAGGAAAATGAGATCGTAGGACAATATGCCATTGGATTGACCGGAAGCTCGCGCGCAAACGTCAATTATGAAATTCTATCTGGCTATGGGGCCGTTTATAACCTTGATGTAAAAAGTTCCATACTAGGATTTCATTCAAGCCGAAATAAGGGCAAAGGTTCTGTGGTAATCGTTGATGGAAAGAAGATCGAAGCGGGCGGACATGATAAAATTGTAGATAGCGTTTATCAGGCTTTGGTTCCCGCAGTCCAGAAGGCGATGATTGAATATGGACGCACCCTCAGAGATTTGGGGACTGACGAATGGCTTTCAGTAAAGATTGGTATTCCCGGCTGTAACGCATGTGAGGCCCCTTCTTCTGTCGAAATCAATGTCCCGCAAAAAGTGCTGGAGGCTTATGATACCCGAAGCATTAGCCTGGATACAGCCATCAGCAGAATGGATGTAAAAGGGAAAGGACAAGCAAAAGATAAATCTCGTTCTTCCAACTATCTCTACTTTGGAGATGATTGGGATCATGACGAAGACGAATAGATATCGAACCTATTACGTTTCATTCACAAACAAGCGTAAGAATTGACGCGAGGACGAAAGTTCTCGCGTTTTTTTCATTTTAAAATCTTATATTTGCAAGTGTGCACGTGCACATAGATGTTTTTCATTGTACTTTGCCTTTCCCCGCCCCCGTTCTTTTCTCAAAAATGCAACCTGGATTTTGATCCTGACAGCCTCTGTATATAAAGACTTTTATTGCAGTCCAGTCAATCTTTTAATAGTTTAGGTAATAAAATGTATATAACTGACTAACATGGAACCAAATAAAGTAACCACTACTCGTAGGAATTTCCTCAAAAAGGCAGGCGTTGCCACAGCGGCAACAGGTTTATCTGTCAACATTGCACTCGGACGATCTTCCAGATTTGAAATGAATAGTGAAACCCTGAAAGTAGGCCTCGTCGGATGTGGGGGTCGCGGTTCAGGGGCAGCCAATCAGGCCCTTAATGCCGATCCCAATGTAGTTCTCTGGGCCATGGCAGATATTTTCCCTGACCGGATGGAAAGCTCTCTCAAAAACCTGACAGAAGCTCACCCGGATAAGGTAAAAGTAGATGAAGGAAGACAGTTCATAGGATTTGATGGATATAAAAAACTCCTGGAATCAGGGGTAGATGTAGTACTCCTCGCTACTCCTCCAGCCTTCCGTCCAGATCATCTCAGAGCCTGTATTGATGCAGACAAACATGTATTCTGTGAAAAACCCATGGCTGTTGATGCTGCAGGAGTAAGAAAAGTGATTAAGGTAATTGATGCTGCCGAACAAAAAGGCCTTTCCCTTATGTCTGGCTTTTGCTGGAGATATCACGAACCAAAAAGAGAGACTTTCTCTCGTATCCTCGATGGAAGCATTGGAGACATCAAAGCCATTTACAATACCTATAATACCGGATACCTTTGGGAAAAACCCCGTAAGGAAGGCTGGTCTGAGATGGAGAATAAGCTTCGCAACTGGATTTACTACAACTGGTTGAGTGGAGACCATATTGCAGAGCAAGCGATTCATAGTTTGGATATGATGTCATGGGCTTTGGGAGATGTTACTCCCAAGCAAGTAAGCGGTACCGGTGGACGCCAGCGCAGAATCGAAGATAAATACGGAAATGTATACGATCACTTTGCCCTTGTATATGAGTATGAAAATGGAGCCAAAGGCTTCCATTTCTCCCGACAGCAAAAAGATACTGATAGAGCCTATCATGTAGAAATGTTGGGGACCAAAGGACATGCAGTCGCAGATTGTATCCGTCGTAAACATGAGATTGTAGGTACTGAAACCTGGAAATACAGAGGACAGTCCAACAATATGTACCAAACAGAGCATGATGAGCTTTTTGCAGCCATCAGAAAAGGAGAGCAAATCCTGGATAAATATATGGCCAATAGTACCCTGCTCGCCATTATCGGCCGCATGGTAGCTTATACCGGCAAAACGATTACCTGGGAACAAGCCCTCAATTCTGAAGAAGTACTGGGACCAAACATCAACCAGTACAACTGGGAATTTGACTGGCCGACAGCAGAAGTTGCCAAGCCAGGTTTAACTGAGTTTAGATAAGATTAGCATATAGCCTGCGGCTTATGGTCGCAGGCTAATTTTACTACTACTACTATGGATCGAAAATCTTTCCTCAAACAGGCTGCCCTGGGATTGGGTTCAGCCAGTCTTCTGCTTAATTCCTGCCAGACAGCTCAAGCAGAAAAAGCCTCCGAAAATTCTACAACTGAAATGCCTGTAAAGGCAGGAAAAGGCCTTACCAAAAAGAGCCTGAAATGGGGAATGATCCAGGAGGAAATCTCCGTCATGGAAAAATTCAAACTGGTCAAAGAACTGGGCTTTGATGGAATAGAGCTGGACAGTCCCAATGATTTGGATGAAGTAGAAGTTTTGGAAGCGAAGGAAGCCAGCGGCCTGGAAATCCCCGGTGTGGTGAATTCTGTCCATTGGAAAAAACCTTTATCACATCCGGATGCTGCTGTACGGGCCGAATGTGCTGCCTCTATGGAAACTGCCCTTAAGGCCTGTAAAAGGTATGGAGGGACTACGGTTTTGCTGGTTGCGGGAGTGGTGAATGATGATATTTCTTATGCTGATGCCTACAAACGCTCTCAGGATGAGATCAGAAAACTCTTACCCATAGCCAAAGAAACCGGAATTAAGATTGCGATAGAAAACGTTTGGAACAATTTCCTGATCAGCCCGGTAGAAGCTGCTCGCTATATCGACGAATTTGAAAGCGACATGATCGGCTGGTATTTTGATGTGGGTAATATCGTTCGTTATGGATGGCCCCATCATTGGGTGGAAGCTTTGGGACACCGAATCATGAAGGTGGATATCAAAGAATATAGCCGGAAGAAACAAACCGATGAAGGAATCTGGAAAGGTTTCAATGTCGAATTGGGAGAAGGAAATAGCGATTGGGAAAAGGTAAATGCCGCACTCAAGAAAGTGGGGTATACAGGATGGGGATCTGCCGAAATGCGCGGAGGAGATCGCGAGAGACTGGCTGACATTTCCCGCCGAATGGATGATGTGTATAGCCGTTAATTAGCCTTATGTTCAGGCCAGGCTAACTTTATTTTTCAAGTGATTTAACTCATCAAAGGCTTGCTTCATGATAGGGAGCAGGCCTTGATAGATATGGAATAACTCTTCCGGATCAGGAGCTTCTTCTCTTGCTTTGCGATCCAGTTCGGCCAGTTCATTATAGACAGGAATTCCTACCAGGCGACTTACTCCTTTCGCCGAATGAGCGCTAAAATGGACTTTCCCCCAATCTTCCTCTTCAAATCCTTCCTCTAATTCTTCAAGTCTTTGTGGCAAAAGATCTAGCGCAATTTCCATCAACTCAATCATTTCCTTATTAGACCCCTTACTGAGTCGGTGTAAATTTGCCAGTTTGATGGCCGTGTAGTCTTCTTCCCGTATTTCCTCTACTAGCGATTCTGTTTCCTCTGACTTAAGCCCCATGACCTCTTCCAGAATTTCTTTTGTCAAAGGTTTCTCATAGACTCCTTTAAAAGGGGCTTTGACAAATTCCTGAATAAAGCCAGGATCAGCTTCCCCACTTAAAATATAAGGCTGAATTTCCCCCAACAATTCCAGTACTTTATTGATATCCCCATCTCCCAGAAAAATATCTGAGAAAATGAGATCAAAGGAATCCAGCTCTTCCAGTTTCTTCAAACTCTCCAGGCTATCAACGATAACATAACTAATCTCAGCATTCAACTTTTTGCAGAGGCGGCTAAAGCCCATCTGATCTATCTGATCGTCTTCTATGTATAGAATCTTCATCTGTTTAAATTTTGATCAGACCGAAACCCTGGATCGGACCTCTACGGTTTCACGGGGAAAAAATATTTCAAAGCAACAGCCTGCCCCTATTTCAGACTGAAGGCTAATCCTTCCTTCATATCGATCTACTATCTTCTTGACGATAGCAAGCCCCATTCCCAAACTTTCGTAAGTATCTCTCGCCTGAAGCGTTTGAAAAACCTGAAAGATTTTATGGTAATAACTTTCTTCTATTCCAGGTCCATTATCTGAAACCCAAATTCGCACCTCTTCAGTTTGTATTTCGCAGCCGATTTGGATAAACGGATGGGCCTTATCCATAAAATTGATTGCATTGGAAATGAGATTTTGAAATAGCTGAAAAAGCCGAGTACGGTCAAAATGTAAAGCTGCTAATTCTCCTTCAATAAGGATTTCAATATGCTCCTCGGGTGCCAGGCTATCAATCACCTGATCAATTAGCAATTTTGTATCGATATCTACTTTCTCCTCTTTATCTCTACTCACCCGGGAATACGCAAGAACACCCTCCAATAGATTGTGCATTCGCTCCACCCGGGAGTTCACCAAACGTACGATTTCCTGTCCCTCCGGATTCAATTGTTCTTTATGATCTTCCTCCAACCAATCAGCAAGAGAACCTATGGCCCGCAAAGGGGCTTTTAAGTCATGAGAAACGATATAAGCAAAATTCTTTAACTCCTCATTTACTTCTTGTAATTCTCCGAGAGTGGCTTTCATTCTTTCCTCTTCCTGAACCTCATGAGAGAGATCACGAATAAAAATGGCTAAGAGGTGCTTGTGCGATCTCGGCATAGGGATAGCAGAAAGCTGTAAATGCAGCCGCTTCCCTTGCTCATCTGAAAGGCAAATCTTTTCCTCCAGAATTTCTCCTTTAGAAAGGCTTTTTTGCAAACTCAACAGCTTCTGTTCTTTATTCTCTATCTCCGGGAAATAGATATCCATGATATCCGAGAGAGGAAGTTCCATCAATTCCTTCTTTTCCTTATTCAGAAGTCGAGAGAAACTGTCATTCATAAGAATGATTCTCAACGCCAGTATATCCAGGAGCATAATCCCATCAGAGGCATTATCGAAAAGGAGTTGATACTTCTCCTCATTTTCTTTTAGTTCTATTTGGGCTAGTTGAAATTCCCGGGAGTATTGTTTTCGTTTGGCTGATTCTCTTTGATATTTCTCTTCATTTTCCTGTAAAAGCTGCTGATTTCTGATCGTATCTTTTCGGTAAAACAGGCTATGTAGACAAATGATTCCCAGGAAGAAAATCAGATTGGGAAGCTTTACAAGTATGCTGGATGGGTATTTGACGATGGGGGAAAAGAATTCGTATATAAGAAAACTGCAAGAGATTCCCAGAAAACAAGCCACCAGCCATAACAAAGTTTCCTTTTGAGATTGAGAGAAAATGCTGAGAATCAAAAAATAGAGTACAAACAGCATCTCAAGATTTGAGCTTTCCCCCAAAAAATAAAGACCTAGAAGGGTCCCTATTATTCCGTTTAATCCCCAAAACCTATAGGAAAATACAAATCGATTATTTGCAGTTGAGTAAAGGCAGAGTACACAAACGAAAATTTGCCAAAGCAAAAGGAGCAAGACAAGGTATATCTGGCTGAAGAGGTTAAAGACACTTAGTCCCAAAAGGACCAAAGAATTGATGATACAAATTAGATTAAAGAAGCTGATTTGTGCCCTTTCCTGTTGGGTCATTCCCTCCGAACTCCCCATATTGATTGCAAATTCCCAGAACTTTAACATGTTTTATTCCGGATACTCACTTAGTGACCAATATTGATGAATGGTATTAAGCATGTTTATGAAATTCTGGTAGTTTACTGGTTTTACCATATAACCCGCGACACTCAATTGAAAACTTTGCATCCGATCTGTCTGCTCTTTAGAAGTCGTGAGAATGATGACCGGGATATGCCTGAATCGAGGATGCTTTTTGATCTCCTCTAAAAATTCGAGCCCATTCATCTTAGGCATATTGAGATCCAATAGGATCATACACGGGATTTCAAGCGCTTTTTCGAGAAATTCGAGGCCTTCCACCCCATTTCCCTTGACAATCAATTCATTTTTCACGGCCAAATCCCTTACGGCACGCTTAAAGGTCATTACATCCACCAGGTCATCTTCCAGAAGGAGAATCGGTTTGTTGCTGTTGAAAGTCATCTATTCGCTTTGGATGAGAACTATTATCTTTTATGGTAAAGGAATTGCTGATTGTAATCAGCTTGTTGATTCTGATGCTAAGTTTAAGGGGAGCTGAATTCGAAATTTACTGTATCGACCAACTTCAGACTTAATGGAGATTTTCCCCTCAAGCTTCTTGACTGCATGTTCGACCAAATAAAGCCCTAGACCATTTCCGTGAGATTCCTGGGAGCCTCTGTAAAACATCTGGAATATTTTATGCTGAATATCATTTCCAATTCCCTGCCCATTGTCCTCTATCTCCAGGATCAGTTTTTCTGTATCCTGTATAAGTCGAAGATTCACAAATCGATCTGCACAGTTTTCTCCTTTATGGAAATGAATTGCATTCTCCAGTAAATTCTGAAGGATGATGTTCAAAAGGAGCGGATCAGAGGCAAAGTATTTTCCCCCTTCTATTTCATATTTCAACTGAATCCCCTTCGCTTTGGGAATAAGTTTGAGCTTTTCGAAACTTTCCACAACCAATTCCTCAAGATCAATGGCCTTTTTGTTGAGCGGATTTCTATGCAGGGTATGCACGTAAATGAAATTCTCTACAATCTTATCCATGCCTTTGATGACTTCCTCCATATAGCCTAAATTGGAGGGATCATCAGGCAGCATTTGAGAAAGTTGGATCAATCCCAAAAGACGAGCGGTAGGCCCCTTGAGGTCATGAGATGCTCGATATACAAAATTCTCCAGTTCCTCTTTTGAGTCTTTTAGTTTGTTCAGCGAATTTACGAGAGCGGCTGTCCGCTTTTTCACCCTTCTATCCAGTTCTTCATTGAGTTCTTTCAACTCTTTATTGGCCTTGAGGACTTCCTCCTGCGCAATTTCCAGCGCCCTGTTTTTCTCCCGTATTTCTCCATTCTTTCGAACCAACTCATCCTGCAACTCCTTCTTTTGGATTATTTCTGCGACAGAGCGCTCTATTCCATAATCCAGCACATGCTCTTTACTCAGGTATTCAATAGCCCCTTTATTTAGAATATCTACGGCAACAGGGATTTCATCCTGAGCAGATAGAATGGCTACTTCTACCGAAGGTCTCAGTTCTTTGATCTTGATCATTGCCTCCATTCCATTCATCACATGCTCGCCCATATTGTAATCCATGATGATTAAATCGGGATTTTCAGCAAGCGCCTGAATACAAGATTCTCCACTATTGAAACTTTGCAAATCGTATTGGTCGTTGTCATGGAGTTTTATTTCCAGGCTACGACGAATAAATGGATCGTCATCAACAATAAAGACTTTGTATTTCTGATTATTGAGAGTCATATACACCTTGCTAATCTAAGGCATGATGCAGAGTAATCTAGGACAATCCCTTACTACAGCTTACAGTACTTTCCATTTCAAAAATCAAATATATTTACTGATCCAAAGAAAAAAAGGCTGCCCTTATAAAAGGGCAACCTAAACCTGAACGATATCCGATATTTTATTTAGAAAGCGAAAACAGCTGCAATAACCGCTTGAGTTGCTGTTTTTGTAGCTGCCCCATCAGCATCTAAAAATGCTTCTGTACTGGCGGCATCAAACCTCAATTCGGGAATAAAGGTCAAGGCACCTTTTCCAATATTTGCCGAAAACGTAATTGCATTTACATCAAAGTCTGCATTGGTACTGAAGTACTCATAGCGTGTACCCAGGGAAACGAGCTCTGAAACACTCAAATTCAAATAAAGTGCTGCGCCAGCAAAGGAAGATTCCAGATCGCCTTCAAGACCATTGTTAAAACTGGCAGCATTCAAGCCTATCATGAAGTCATCGCTCAATTGAAAAGTCGTAGTCAGATCTACTTCGGTACCACTTTCACCTCCTGTTACGAAATTGATATAAGCATCCCATCCATCAACTGGAGAAAGAGCCAGTTGAGCACCAAAGCTACTGGGACCGATATCTGAAGGAGCAACATATACATTCCAGGGATTGAAAATACCTGCCATAATGCTTACCCCATCGCTGATTTCATATTCAAATTTTACTCCTGCATTTTGGAAAGGGCCGTTTGTAAACAGATAGGAAGTAGAATAATTGAAATTTCCGGTTGGGGAAATGATTTCATATCCCACAAATGTCCCCATGTATCCTGCTGTCACGGTCAATTCGTCTGTCAACTGATGAGAAAAGTAGAGGTTTTGAATTCTGGGTGCGAAACTCCCGTCTTCGCCGGGTCCTGCAGAGGCCGCATTTCTGGGACCGAAAGCTATTTCACCCACAAAGGAGGATTTTCCAGATGATTTCTCAAAAATCAGATCAAGCATACCTATGGAGATAGAATTCTGCTCGTCTGCGAAACTGGTTCCGATATTAGCATTTCCGGAGAAATCGTACTTGTAATAAGTGTCAACGGAACCTGAGATGTTTAATTTACCTTCTTCTTCGTCTTGGGCCTGGAGGGAAATTACAGGCATAAGGAGCCCGATTAGAAGTAATGTTCTAATGATTTTCATTGTATGTAAGTTTTTAGGCTTTAATTACGTGATGAGTAATTTGGGGTGAGGGCCTAATTTTTACATCTCGAAAAGGGCAAAGGAGATGAGCAACAGGGGCGAGCTTTCTTTACTCTCCCTGCTACTCTTATTTTTAAAACTAACTATTCTGCATAAATAATGGTGTATCCGCGGATACCGTGCTCGTGGCTATCAAGTCCACTTTCTTCATGCTCTTCGGTAACTCTGATTCCAAAGGCTTTCTTGAGAACAAAGAAGATGACAAAAGCACTTCCAAAGGCCATAGCGGCTGCGGCACCTACACCTGTCAATTGCCAGATAAACTGATCCAGTCCGGCTTTGCTACCCAGGATACCCACTGCGAGTGTTCCCCAGATTCCACAAGTCAAGTGAACGGAGACAGCTCCAACAACATCATCCAGGTAGAATTTGTCCAGCGTAATCGCAGACAATACGACCAGAACTCCAGCAACTCCCCCAATAAACATAGCTTCCCAGGGACTCATAAGGTCAGCTCCGGCGGTAATACCAACCAGACCTGCCAGGGTTCCATTCAGTGCCATTCCCAAATCCAGTCTTTTAAATACAAACCATGCCGTAATTACTGCTGTAAACATACCGGCACAAGCTGCAAGTGAAGTAGTAACCAATACAAAAGAAGTACCTGCAGCATCAGCAGAAAGTACAGATCCACCATTGAATCCAAACCATCCTAACCAAAGAAGGAAGACACCAATAACCGCTAAAGGAACACTGGAACCAGGTTTGTCAATGACTTTCCCATCAACATATTTTCCTTTTCTGGCACCCAGAAGTGCGATACCAACCAAAGCTCCCCATCCCCCTACAGAGTGAACAAGCGTAGAACCGGCGAAATCATAAAATCCTCCATCATCACCGCCAAGTGTCGAAAGGAATCCGCCGCCCCATTGCCAGGAACCGATAATAGGATATACAAATCCTACGAACAATACCGTAAAAACCAGGTAACTGCTGAGTTTAATCCGTTCTGCTACTGCTCCGGAAACAATGGTCGCAGCCGTTGCAGCAAACATTCCCTGAAAAAGGAAATCAGTCCAATAAGTATAACTATCATTATAAGTCATATCCAAAGCCCCTTCATCTGTAAGTGGTACATCCAGACCAAATCCAAAAGCAAGAATCCCATCCAGGGTCCATGCTCCCGGATACATCATTGCAAATCCAAATAGGGCATACATTACCAGGCCGATTGCAGGTGTCAGCGTATTTTTAAACAGGATATTTACGGTATTCTTGGATTGACCAAAACCGGCTTCAACCCCTGCAAATCCCAGGTGCATGATAAAAACCAATGCAGTAGCCAACATCATCCAGACGTTGTCCGCGGTCATGTCTGCTACTGCTGCAGCTTCCTGGGCAGCTCCAATACCTTGCTCCAGTACAGCCAGCTTAGCTTCATAGACCTGTTGTAAAGAATCTAATTTGTCCATAGTGAGTTCTTGAAAAATTCTGTAGTTCTAATATGAATTTGTTAATAGTCGATTAACACAATGCAAATATTATAAATTATTTTCAATAATACAGCCATATTTTTAATATTATTTAAATTTATTATGATTTTTTTGCAAATATTAAAATACGGGTAAGGATATCCGTGTATCCTCTAAATTCAGATTAAATAAAAAGGCTTAGATGAGAATTGGAGGCACAAACAGAAATAAATATCTGATAAACAGGTATTTATAAGAAATTATTCCACGCCGATATATACAGATTTTGAAAGAAGTGCTTAGCTTTTGTAGAAAAAAAACCCATTTAAAGGGTAATAAATAGAAATAAGGAGATTAGGAAAAAATTACATACAAGGTCATTTGCAAGCAGAATAATGACCTATTCTTCACAATTTTAAGTACCAACTGAAGGAATAACCCCATTTTACACAATCAATTCTTCACAATTTCACTTTTTTACACCACAAAAGCCTTGATGTATAGGATATTTAAGAAAAAGTGCGTTCTTTTGTTGCGAAATTTCAAAAAAGGCTATGATAGAGCGCGGATATGAAATATTTAGGCCAATTATCTAATATATATCAGTCAATCAGTGTGTAATTTCCGCCTTTATTTTACGCAGATATATAAGATAGAAGCTAAATAGGAGCATTGAGGCTGGGAAGGAAGGATAAATAATAAGAATTATCCCAAAAGTTGAAATAAGAGCAAAAGTCAATAATTGCCACAAAGAAAATAGAAAAATATTCAATAAATTGACATTTATTTTATAAATCTGTTAAATTTGAAGTCCCATAATTTAAATTTATTCAAAAATGACAAAATCCAAACTAGAGTACATATGGCTTGATGGTTCAATGCCTACTCAAGGTTTAAGAAGCAAAACCAAGATCCTAAAAGACTTTAGTGGCAAATTGGAAGATTGCCCAATGTGGTCTTTCGATGGAAGTTCAACACAACAAGCCGAAGGGGGCTCTTCGGACTGTCTACTTAAGCCCGTTGCAATCTTCCCGGATCCGGACCGCAATAATGGATTCCTGGTAATGACTGAAGTACTAAATGCAGATGGTACTCCTCATTCTACGAATGGAAGAGCTACTATCGGAGACGATGACAATGACGATTTCTGGTTTGGATTTGAGCAAGAATATTTTCTTTGGGACAATGAAACCAATAAGCCTTTAGGCTTTCCAGAAAATGGATATCCGGAACCACAAGGACCTTACTATTGTAGTGTAGGTGCTTCTAATGCACATGGAAGGGAAATTGTAGAAGAGCATCTTGATTCTACCCTTGAAGCAGGTCTCAATGTAGAAGGAATAAATGCAGAGGTTGCTGCAGGTCAGTGGGAGTTCCAAATTTTTGCAAAAGGAGCAAGAGAAGCAGGTGATCAAATCTGGGTTGCTCGTTTCATGCTGGAAAGAACTGCTGAAAAATATGGCATCAGCATCAACTGGCACTGTAAGCCGGTATCGGGAGACTGGAATGGAAGCGGAATGCATGCAAACTTCTCTAATACCCTGCTACGTACTAGCGGTAAGAAAGAAGATTATGACAGAATATGTGAATCTTTTGCATCTGATGAAGCGATCCAAAGATGTATCGACGTTTACGGTGCTGAAAATCACCTTCGTCTGACAGGATTGCACGAAACCCAGGCTATCGATAAGTTTAGCTATGGAATTTCTGACCGTGGAGCTTCTATCCGTATTCCAATTGCCACAGTAGAAAATGACTGGAAAGGATGGTTGGAAGACCGTCGTCCAAATTCAGCAGCAGATCCTTACAAAGTTGCTGCGGCTATCATCAGAACAGTTAGCAAAGCATAGTTCTGATGCTTTAGAAAGAAAACCATCTTTAAGTATATCAGGCTCTCCGCAAGGAGGGCCTTTTTTTATGGCTTCACTTCCCAAGCCTGTAAATCCAAAAGGCTATGAAAAGAATTAAAAAAGCCTTAATAATCATTACATATTTCACAATATCATGCACTCATTTTTATTAATAATTTAAATATTTAGTATTTTTTTTATAAATTAGCATTTGCAAAGGTAACATAAGGTCTACGAGCCTCCTTGCTCTAAAAGATTTTCATCCCAAATCCCATTTAGAACAGACCGGAGGCTCCAGAGATATCCGGTATTTTTTTGATCTCCTCCGTGGAGACATAACGCTTTTTGAACTTTTCAGAAAGTGACCGGCTGACTGATATCCAAATCTGAAGCAATGACTAGTGATCAACGCGGACTTACAGTCTCCAACAATCCTGAACATTCTCTCTACCATCCGTCTTTCGAACATGATGCATGTGGAATTGGTTTTGTAGCCCATCTGAAGGGAGAGAAATCACACCAAAACGTTGCAGATGCTTTACTCATGCTCGAAAATATGGAGCATAGAGGAGCCTGTGGATATGACCCCCAAACTGGAGATGGAGCCGGTATCCTCATCCAGGTTCCGGACAGATTTTTCCGGGAACTATCTGTTGAAATGGAATTTCATCTACCGGAATTTGGTAAATATGGTGTTGGAGTCATTTTCTTTCCCAAAGATCAGGAACAAAGAGAGGAAGCGCGATTGATTCTCAATAAGACCTTGCAGGAACTGGGATTTAGTTTACTTGCCTATCGCAAGCTACCTACCTTGGCAGAAGAAGCTCAGATTGGGGCTTCAGCACTCGAAAAGGAACCCCAAATCGAACATCTTTTCCTCAAAGGACAAGAAACTTGGGATAAAGAGACACTGGAAAGAAAGCTATTCATCCTCAGAAGAGTAGCCTCACATACAATCAATAGAAGTATAGAAAATATAGGCGATGATTTTTATATCGCCTCCATTTCCTACAAAACCATCATATATAAGGGGCAATTTCGTACGGATCAGGTAGGAGCTTATTTCCCTGACTTACAGGATGAAAGAGTAGAATCAGCTTTGGCTCTGGTTCATTCCCGCTTTTCTACCAATACCTTTCCTAAATGGCGCCTGGCCCAACCTTTTCGCTATATCGCCCATAATGGTGAGATCAATACCATCAAGGGAAATGTAAACTGGATGAAGGCAAAAGAATTCCTGATGGAATCTCCGCTCTTTACCCGGGAGGAAATGGCCGCTATGCAGCCCATATGTGATCCCAAACAATCTGACTCCAGAAATCTGGACAGCATTGTCGAATTCCTGGTGATGAGTGGGCGCTCCCTTCCACATGTGATGATGATGCTCATTCCGGAAGCCTGGCAAGGAAATGAACAGATGGATCCGGTTCGAAAAGCCTTTTACGAATACCATGCGACATTGATGGAACCCTGGGATGGCCCCGCTTCTATTTGCTTTACAGATGGAAATATCGTTGGAGCCACCCTTGACAGAAATGGTCTCAGACCTTCCCGATATGCCGTAACCAGTGATGATAGACTCATCATGTCCTCAGAAGCAGGTGCTCTGAAACTGGATCCGGAGAAGGTGATAAAAAAAGGCAGGCTGCAGCCTGGAAAAATATTTGTAGCGGACCTTTCTCAGGGAAGGATCATTAGCGATGAAGAACTCAAAGCGGATATCTGCTCCAGAAAACCTTACCAGGAATGGTTGGATGAGCATAAGGAAACCCTCGCCAACCTCCCTAAGCAAAATCACAAAGAACCATATGCTCCTTTCAAAGGAGATATTCTTCAGCAACAACAACTCTTTGGTATCACCTCCGAAGAACTCAAAGTTGTCCTGGGACCTATGGGGAAAGCAGGGAAAGAACCTATCGGTTCGATGGGATCTGACACGCCCCTGGCTGCCCTTTCTGACCAAAGTCAACACATCAGCAATTACTTCAAGCAATTGTTCGCCCAGGTAAGTAATCCTCCCATCGATCCCATACGCGAAAAGATGGTGATGTCATTGCAAACCTGGATTGGAGGTGCAAAAAATGTCCTGGCAGAAACGCCTCAGCAGTGTAAACACATTGCTATCAACAATCCCGTACTTAGTAACTCTGACCTACATAAAATCAGGCATATCAATCACAGAGACTACATGGCCAGAACGGTGGATTTGGTCTTTGGATTGGATGAAAAGCTGGAAGATGCCATAAAACGCATCTGTAAAGAAGCCCATGATGCCTTAAAAAGAGGAGCCAATATCCTCATCATGAGTGATCGGAAAGCGGGAGAGAAAAAAGCTCCGGTTCCTGCTTTGATGGCAGCAGCAGCTATTCATCATTACCTGATCAAAGAAAATATCCGGCACGTAACAGCCTTGATTGTCGAAAGTGCGGATGTGCGGGAAGTCCATCACTTCGCTACATTGATTGGATACGGAAGTATCGCCGTCAATCCTTATTTGGCTTTTGATAGCCTCAGCCATTTACAAAAGACCCATCCTGCATTCAAAGGATATTCTGAGAAACAACTTCATAAAAATTATACAAATGCGATCCAGAAAGGGCTCCTCAAAGTCTTTTCAAAAATGGGAATCTCTACCCTCCAGTCCTACCACGGAGCTCAAATATTCGAAATCCTGGGATTGCATAAAGAAGTGGTAGATACTTGTTTCAGTGGTAGCATATCCAGAATATCGGGCTTGGGCTTTGAAGAGTTGGCAAAAGAAATTCTGGTTCGCCATAAACTGGCCTATCCACAAGCTCCTGTACCGCTTCCTCGTCTGGAAGTAGGGGGAGTATATCAGTGGAAAAGAATGGGCGAAGCCCACCTTTTTAATCCGGAAACCATTCATTTACTCCAGCATTCCAGTAAAAAGAACGACTACCAGCTTTATAAGAAATACGCAAATAAGATCAATCAGCAGATGGAGAAGGCGATTACGCTGAGAAGTTTGCTGGATTTTACGGAAAGGACAGCTGTTCCTATAGAAGAAGTCGAATCAGTAGAGGACATCATGAAGCGCTTCGCCACAGGCGCCATGTCCTTTGGATCTATCTCACACGAAGCTCACAGCACACTTGCCATCGCCATGAACCGCATAGGCGCTAAAAGCAATAGCGGAGAAGGCGGAGAGGACCCCATTCGTTTTCAAAGAAAAAGCAATGGAGATTGGGAACGATCGGCTATCAAACAGGTAGCTTCCGGACGTTTCGGGGTTACCTCATTTTACCTGAGCAATGCGGAGGAACTCCAAATCAAAATGGCCCAGGGGGCAAAGCCCGGAGAAGGCGGCCAACTGCCCGGTCATAAAGTTGATGCCTGGATTGGAAGAGTCCGGCATGCTACTCCCGGTGTAGGCCTCATTTCCCCCCCACCCCACCATGATATCTATTCTATAGAAGACCTGGCCCAACTCATCTTTGACCTAAAAAATGCCAATCGCGCTGCCAGAATCAGTGTAAAACTGGTTTCTGAAGCGGGGGTTGGAACCATTGCAGCCGGAGTTGCAAAAGCACATGCCGATCATATCCTCATTTCCGGACATGATGGGGGAACCGGTGCCTCTCCCCTCAGTTCTGTTCGCCATGCAGGACTTCCCTGGGAACTTGGTCTCGCAGAAGCTCACCAAACCCTGGTCAAAAACAAATTGAGAAGTCGTGTCCGTATCCAAACGGACGGACAAATACGTACTGGAAGAGATATTGCCATCGCGACTCTGTTGGGTGCTGAAGAATGGGGCGTTGCTACCGCTGCACTTATCGTCGAAGGTTGTATCATGATGCGCAAATGCCATCTCAATACCTGCCCTGTCGGCGTAGCAACTCAGGACCCAAATCTGAGAAAACTCTTTACAGGTAAACCGGAAGATGTAATCAATTTCTTCACCTTCCTCGCCATAGATTTTCGTGAGCACATGGCCATGTTGGGCTTCCGTTCGGTAGATGAAATGGTCGGACAGGCGGATGTGCTGAAAATGCGTGATAACATCAGCAATTGGAAAGCTAGAACACTTGACCTAAGCCCGGTTTTATACAAAGAACCCAATCCTGACCAGACAGGACTCTATAAAAGCACCGAGCAGGACCACGGATTGGCCCATATTCTGGATCATCAGTTGATCGAGAAGGCAATTCCTGCCATGGAATCTCTTAATCCAATTTTTGAAAGCTTTGAGATTGAGAATACAGATCGGGCCGTTGGAACTATGCTTTCCAATGAAATCAGTAAAAGATTTAAGGATAAAGGGCTGAAAGAGGCGACCCTCCACTACAAATTTTATGGCTCTGCTGGCCAGAGCTTCGCCGCCTTCTCAGCTAAGGGAATTCGATTTGAACTGGAAGGTGAAGCCAATGATTATCTGGGCAAAGGATTATCAGGCTCCCAAATCATCGTCTACCCTCCCAAAATATCTCCTTTTGAGCCTTCTAAAAATATCCTGATTGGAAATGTAGCCTTTTATGGAGCCACTAGTGGAGAAGCATTTATCAGAGGGATTGCTGGCGAAAGATTCTGTGTGAGAAATAGTGGGGTAAAAGCCGTAGTTGAAGGAGTTGGGGATCACGGTTGCGAATACATGACCGGAGGAGTAGCCATCATTTTAGGAAAAACAGGTAGAAACTTCGCCGCAGGAATGAGTGGGGGTACTGCCTTTATCTATGACCCGGATAATAATTTCGAAGTCAATTGCAATAAAGAACTCGTTGATCTGGATCCCTTATCCTTTGAGGATAAAGAACTATTGAAATCTATGATCGACAAGCATTATACCTTCACCGGCAGTCGAAGAGCCCTAAAGCTCATCACAGATTGGGAAGAAGCATTCAGACACTTTGTCAAAGTGATGCCAAGAGATTACAAGGCCGTATTAAATGCCGGCAACAACGGAAGTTTTCAAAAAGTAAGCTAGAAAAATGGGTAAGCCAACAGGTTTTATGGAATTTGGCCGGGAACTCCCCAGGCAGGAGAAACCCGAAGAACGGATCAAAAACTACCAGGAATTCTATAAAGAATTTCCGGAAGAAAATACCCTTAAACAGGCAGCAAGATGTATGGACTGTGGAGTCCCTTTCTGCCATAGCGGTTGTCCCCTGGGAAATAATATCCCTGAGTTCAATGACGCAGTTTATGAAGGCAATTGGGAGTTAGCTTACTCCATCCTTTCCTCCACAAATAATTTCCCCGAATTTACCGGGAGGATATGTCCGGCCCCTTGTGAAGGCTCTTGTGTGTTGGGAATCAATAAAGATCCGGTAGCTATAGAGCATATTGAGAAATCCATCATTGAAAAAGCCTTTGAACTGGATTTGGTAAAGCCCATTGAAGTCACAGAAAGTGGAAAAAAGACCGCAGTGATAGGTTCCGGGCCGGCAGGATTGGCAGCAGCAGCTCAATTGAGAAAAGCGGGCCATGCAGTTACTGTCTTTGAGAGAGCTGCTTCTCCGGGCGGACTTCTGAGATATGGGATTCCGGATTTCAAGTTGGAGAAATGGGTAGTAGAAAGAAGGATCAAATTGATGGAAGAAAGCGGCATACTATTTCAATGCAATACCAATGTAGGTGTTGATGTTTCCATAGAAAGCCTGAAAGAAGATTTCGATGCCGTACTCCTTTGTGGCGGTTCAACCATCCCTCGTGATCTTCCCATTCCCGGTAGGGAATTGACAGGAATCCATGCTGCTATGGAATTCCTCACGCGCCAGAATAAAAAAGTATCCGGGGAATGGACAGAAGAACTGGGAGAAATATCTGCTGCCGATAAGCATGTCGTGGTCATTGGAGGAGGAGATACCGGTTCGGACTGCGTAGGGACATCCAATCGTCACGGTGCAAAGTCCATCACCCAAATAGAACTCCTGAGCAAGCCCCCTCTCAATCGTTCTGAGGACAATCCCTGGCCTCTTTGGCCGATGGTTCTTAGAACTTCCTCTTCTCATGATGAAGGATGCGATAGAAGTTGGGCCATACTCAGCAAAGAATTTATCGGAGACGAAAAGGGTCATGTCAAAGCTTTGCGTACGGTCGAAATTGAGTGGAAACCCGGTAGTCGCGAATTCAAAGAAATTGAAGGAACAGAGAAAGTTCTCCCTTGTGATCTCGCACTCTTGGCAGTTGGCTTTCTCAACCCTCAGAAAGAAGGTCTACTCGAAAAACTGGGAGTAGAACTGGACAAAAGAGGTAATGTCAGCACAGACTTTTACCAAACATCTGTAAAAGGTGTTTTCTCTGCTGGTGACATGAGAAGAGGACAATCTCTGGTTGTCTGGGCCATTTCCGAAGGAAGAGAAGCTGCCAGAGCCGTGGATATCTATCTTTCCGGCAGTAGCAGTTTGCCTTCCAAGCAGGAGTCTCTTACGCAGCTTGCGTAGAGGGGTGTTAGGGTGTTTGAGTATTAGGGTATTAGCGAAAATCTACATTCACTCTAACACCCTAATACACTAACACCTTCAAATACTTCGCATTACTCCCTTTTTTCCCTAATTTCCCTGAACGGAACCTATGCGATATTTCATTCTTTCAGGGATTGCACTTGCTGCTATTATACTCGCCTTTTTTGGGGGGCTGGAGGTCAATCAGGAAAAAAAGCAGCTCATTGAGCAAATTGAAGATGCCTCTCTACAACAAAGAGCCACATTCTTCCAACACTACAGAAACCATATCCAGAATCAGCTCAACAATGCCGCTTGTCCAGGCGCAGCTATTATAGTAGTCAAAGATTCCTCCATCTGGTTTGAAGAAAGTTTTGGATTAAAGGAATTAGGAAGACCTGATTCTATCGATAATGAAACAGTTTTTCGGATTGGCAGCCTTTCCAAAGCCTTTGCAGCTGTATTGGCAGGCATCATGGTAGAGGAAGGTAAACTGGATTGGGATACTCCTCTAACAGATATATTGCCCTACTTCAAACTCAAAACCCGGGAACAAACGGAAGCAGTAGAAGTACAACATTTGCTTTCCCATAGCATAGGCTTTCCCCGACACATTTACACCAATCAAATAGAAGCCCTCAAAAGCCCGAGAGAAGTAGCGGAGGATTTTAAATATGTCTATCTACAAGGAAATCCGGGCGAATATTATGCCTACCAAAATGCGGCATTTGCCATGATAGAGGAGGTACTGGACTCTGTCAGTGGTTTATCCTACCAAAGCCTGCTCGAACAGAAAATTCTCGGTCCGGCAGGTATGCAGGATGCTTCCACTGACATCAAAGGCATAAAGCAGCATGGAAACAAGGCCATCCCTCACAAATATAATCGAAAGCAGGAAGCCTGGGTTCAGGATTCCATAACTCCTAAATACTACAATGCCATTTCAGCCGGAGGAATCAATGCTTCTATCTCGGATATGGCAGCATGGATACAGGTATTATTTGGCAATCGCCCCGATGTAGTGAGTTCGGATGTACTGGCAGAAGTTTACCATCCCTATATCAATACCTCAGACAAAGACCTCTTTTTCAATAAATGGCAGGGCGTCAGCAGCTCTCATTATGCTATGGGTTTCCGGTTTCTGAGTTATAAAGACAAGCCCCTCCTTTATCATGGTGGCTACGTAAATGAGTTCCGAAGTGAAATTGCTCTCGATCCGGATCGTAAACTGGCTGTGTGCGCTTTATTCAATTCGGCCTGCTCATACTCAAACACATTAGTTCCGGATTTTTTCGAATGGCTGGAACTATACGAGCAAATTCTTCAAGATTTGTAGATACTTCATTGTGCTTAGACTTGAAACTTACATTTGAACTTTCTTGCTCCATCTTTCATTCCAAATATTTAATTTTACGCTATCTTTCCTTCAGTCCTCCCACAATCTGATTCACACATGTATAGACCTGATCTTAAACAGTATTATTACTATTCTTTTCCTGTTAAAGCCATTGGATGGCTCGAAGCCCCTCATGAGTATCCCAAGGGGAAAGTTCCGCCGGAGTTTTTCAACAAATTATCTTTCTGGTGTTCAGAACCTTATAAATATGGCGTAAACTTTACCAGAGGTTTCCATGAACCGACTATCGAAAAACACCCGGAATCAGAATCATGGTACGCAGATGATGTATACAATACAGGGAATAAGTTTGCTGGAGACAATGGAGAAATACATGTTCGTTACAAAGGGGTTCACTATGCCGCCCCTATGATGATCTGTACCTACGTTTATTCTTTTGGCTATCTACCTCCAAAAGAATTCATGGATGCTGTTGTACATGGTGAACTCATGGATAAGGAAAAATTTTCAGCACTTGAGCATAAATACGAACAGAAACAAAAAACTGCATCAGCTGCCAGCAGTCCTGACATCAGCTTCAAAGTAGAACGTCATATGAAACAGTGTGAGCACCACTTGCAAAATGACGAACAAGCAGCTGCAGAAAGGGAAGTAGAAGCAGCGCTAAGGCTTAATCCCAATGACATCAAAGCCCTTTTTTACCAGGCAAGAATTTCCTTTGATCATGCCGATTATAAAAAAGCAGAGAAATCCATTGATAAACTCATGGATATGCGCCCGGGCCTGGAGGTAGGGCAAGCCATGCGAGGACTGATTTACTTTCATCTCAAAAAGTACAAAGAAGCCAAAGAAGACTTACTCTACGTATTGCCAAACATGCGCAAAAACCCGGGAAACAACCTGGCTCAAACCCTGTACTTTCTGGGTAAGATTGCTAGTAAAAATAAGCGCTTTGCGGAGGCAAAAAATTACTTCAAGGAATCCCTGCAAATCAATCCAGATGATCAGGAGATCAAACGCAGTCTGATTTATACCAAACCCCTGGCTTTTATTAGTTCACGAACCTGGGAAAAAAAGAAAAGCTAGATGGCCGGAGAAAAAGATCTCGATAAGATGCTAAGCTCAATGGAACCTTATCTCAATGAGGGGAGCTATATCTTTTGCTCATTTCCAGAAGCCAAACCAGCTTTGCAGAAACATGCTATCGGTAGCTTTATAGAGAAAGAAGGGGTCACTTATATCCTTCCTCAGGCAATAGCTGAGCAGCACAAAATAGCCTATGAATTTCTGGCTTCCTGGATCAGTCTGGAAATTCATTCTGCCCTGGACGCTGTCGGACTTACCGCGGCTTTTTCACAAGCTTTAGGAGAGGCAAATATTAGCTGCAATGTAGTGGCGGGATACTACCACGACCATATTTTTGTAGGGGAAAAGGATACCATGAAAGCATTGGAAGTCCTTAAAAAGCTCTCCGAAGATGCAGCCTGATATGAACTATGAAAAAGAGCTTAAAATGCTACAAGCTCTTCAGGAAATTCCAGACGAAGATCAGGAATTCACACTTAGTAAAGGCGACCTAATCTGTACTCTGGATGTTCAATACCTTGATAATGAGGCCTATGTTGCAATGGATTTGATGGAATGGGAAAAAGAAATTTTTCAAATTTACCTGAGTAAGGAAGAGGTTAAGCATCCATATAAACCGGGATTTTTTGCCTTCAGGGAAGGGCCCGTTTTGCTGGCAGCCATTCGGAAACTACAGGCGAAGATTTCGGATGAGATTCGGCTATTGATCATCGACGGACATGGGACTGCACACCCTCGTCGCATGGGTCTTGCAAGCTGGGTCGGGATCAAGGCAAATCTTTGCAGTATGGGTATTGCAAAAGATACCTTAGTCAAGATGGATTTTAGTGAGTTGGGTGAAAAGGAAACTGCTTTTCTGAAGCTCATCGTAGAAGACAAATGGATAGGCTCTGTCCTACGTTCTCAGACAGGCATCAAAGCCATTTTCCCCAGCGCAGGCTTCCGCATCAATCAAAGCTCGACCCTTCAGATCGCCCAGTCAATACGGGGGCAGTACCGAATTCCGGAGCCGATCCGCAGAGCTGATCAGGCAGCACGGAAATTTTCCAGGGGAGAGATCGAGGAGTCTATGATTTTGCTAACCTAGGTCAGGCATACTAAATACTCATTTCTGAGCCTTTGTCTTACACAATCCGTGTCATCCTGAGCCCCGTGAAGGACCTAAGCCCTCACCCACCGCCTTTCTCATAATTCTTCATATGTTGGGGAAAGTATTAGGCTGAAAAAATGAGGTCCCTCCACTCTGGTCGGGATGACACAGCTTTTTGTGATGAAGACCTCGTGTCAAAATGTCTCTCAAATAATTCCTGTATATTTAATCCAAAACTACTACTATGGATTTCTGGACCGGATTTCCCTATTGGGGCATTCTTCTCCTGGTACTTACAAATGCCTTCATTGTTTCACGAATGGACTTCACCATTGAAGAAGAGGAGGAAGAATCATGATGGAATATCTGGCTGAAAATGGTCTGGTCATTCTTCTGACCCTCATTTATATCTTCTTCTGTCTCTATGTCGGATGGTATTTTAAAAAGAAAGCCTCCAGCGGCTTGAAAGAATACTATATCGCCAAACGAGAGATTCCTGGCTGGGTTATCTCCCTGGCTTTCTTCTCTACCTCCGCGAGCACCAATACCTATATAGGTATGTCTGGAAAATCCTTTCAATATGGGCTTTCCTGGGCATGGGTCGGCATGATCTGGGCCGTATTCTGTATCATAGCCTGGCTACTGCTAGGCCCTCGGATGCGAAATCAATCCAGCATCCTCCAATCTTTTACCGTGCCTGACTATTTTCACCTGCGCTATAGGAGTGGTTTCGCCAAATCCATACGTATCCTTTCTGCTTTCACCATCCTCTTTGCCACTATCTGGTACATGGTCGGAATAGCCAAAGGCTGTGCGCATGTTTTGGAATCCGTCATGGACATCCCTTATGCCTGGGGTGCTTTCCTTATCCTTTTCATAACCTGCGCCTATACCATGTGGGGAGGGATGTATAGTGTACTCTGGACAGATGCTGTACAAGGGATCATTATGTTTGCTGTCGCGATTCTGATGGTCATGCTACCTTTCATTTATGTAGGAGGGGTGGATGAGTTGATGACTAAAATTTCGGATATCGACCATGTGAGCAAAGATGGAAGTCCTATGGGCTCCGGTCTGGTTACTTTCGGTTCTCTGGTTTCTTTCCTCTATATCCTGGGAATCGGACTCTCCATCGGCATGAAGCAGATATCCGATCCAAAATCACTTATCCGTTTCTACTCAGTAGACAATGCCAAAAGCATGAAGTTCGCCATGATCTGGACGCCTGTATTTCTAGGAGTCTCTTTGATCTGTGTGATGGGCCTGGGAGCCCTGGTTCATGGTATGGCTACCGCAGAAGAGGCAGCCTATCTGATTAACCATACAGATGAGGTGATTGGATTTATGTTGGAGAAAATAGATAATCAACTTATTAGCGGGATTTGTGTAGCAGGCCTTTTTGCTGCAGGCATGTCTTCTCTGGCTTCTGTTATTTTGATTGTAGGAACTGCCTTTGTGAAAGACATTTGGCATGTCTGGAAACCTATCCCAGAAAAAACTATTATCAAAAACACCAAATGGGCGATGTTGGGCTATTGTGGCCTGGTTTTTTTAATCACCCTCTATCCTCCTGCAGGCATAGTTGAACTCACCGCTTTTGCAGGAGCTGTATTTGCTGCGAGTTTTTTTCCTGCCATTTTTGGAGGACTTTACCTCAAATGGGGAACAGATTTGGGAGCCATTACATCCATGATTTGTGGGATTATAGGTACCATCGTCTGGCGTTTCGGATTCAGGCTTCGTTATGAAAGCCTCAAAGATATACATGAAATTATTCCGGCTTTTCTATTTGCATGCCTGGTCTATGTAGTCGTAAGTAAAGCCAGTAAAAATCGTATACCGGAACAAAGTTATTTGGATAAGGTCTTTAAGCTATAGGAAAGCTTGTTTTCTAAAAAATGGTTTCATAGAAATTTGTGAGGCCTTTAGGTCGGTCGATATAGATAGGTCGATATTTGTTTCCTTCTTCTTTTCCTTAGATGAAATCCTTCAATATAATTCAGGACAGACATCGTAAAAATCAAGCTGCTTCAAAGCCTCCCGCAATCCGCCCCCCTCCAGCAGCCTGGCCCCGGCGCGAATGGGGAAAGGTGTTAATGTATTAGGGTGTTTGAGTGTTAGGTTTCTGTATTTTAATCAACATAACCCCATGCCCATTACCCAGGTGCGTTGGCCTTGCAGAGCCCATCGGGAAATGGGGCGGCATGTGTGGCTGGCTTTGGGCTCTGCGATTTTTGGCTCCACCTTTATTAAAAAAGGTGGAAATACACCTCAGACTATATTTCACCCAATAAGAAAAAATAAAGAAGAGGGAGACAGCTCGACCTCGCTCATTGTGACACCATTAGAATAGCCTTTATAAACCATTCGAAACAAACCAATCCCTTCACAAGTGCGTTGGCCCTGCAGAGCCCATCGGGAAATGGGGCGGCATGTGCGGCTGGCTTTGGGCTCTGCGATTTTTGGCTCCACCTTTATTAAAATAGGTGGAAATACACCTCAGACTATATTTCACCCAATAAGAAAAAATAAAGAAGAGTGAAACAGCTCGACCTCGCTCATTGTGACACCATTAGAATAGCCTTTATAAACCATTCGAAACAAACCAATCCCTTCACAAGTGCGTTGGCCCTGCAGAGCCCATCGGGAAATGGGGCGGCTTGTGCGGCTGGCTTTGGGCTCTGCGATTTTTGGCTCCACCTTTATTAAAAAAGGTGGAAATACACCTCAAAACATAGCCCTTCCTTCAAATAAGAAAAGCCAGATATGCGGAATTAATTCCCAAAGATTCCTCAAATTATCGTAATATTAGTTTGGAACTCTATTACGAACTATGAAACTACTAGCCCCTCAGCCCTTTCCTTTCGATTTTGATGAATGGAAGAAAAAACCCTTCCCAATCCGAGTTAAAATGCTCTGTCAGGCCTGGGCCACCCAGGGATACGGTGCCCCTGTTAGTGTTTATGGATTTTACATCCTGAAGATCCTTCTCTATGTCTGGTTATGGGCCGTATTCTGTTCCTTCTCAACTAAACTAGGTGGCCTGGATACCATTTCGACCTGGTGGTACCATCCCGAAGCCTTTTTGAAAGCCATCCTCTGGAGTATGTTGTTTGAGGGAATTGGCTTAGCTTCCGGAAGTGGACCCTTGACCGCTCGCTACTTTCCCCCTTTTGGCGGAATCCTTCATTTTGCCAGACCTTCAACCATCAAGTTGCCATTACTGGCGGATGCTCCCTTGATTGGGGGAGATAAGCGCAATATCCTCGATGTAGGACTTTACCTATTGCATATAGGCCTGATTATTCGATGTCTGATTGCACCCGATCTCATTGGCACACCTGACCTATTGATTCCCACACTGATCCTATTGCCCCTTTTGGGCCTATTAGATAGAACCATTTTCCTCGCAGCCAGGGCTGAGCATTATTGGATCGCAACTTTTTGTTTTCTCTTTCCAGAGGATGCCATAGCAGGCACAAAAATCGTCTGGTGGGGCGTATGGTTCTGGGCTGCGACTTCAAAACTGAATCGCCATTTTCCAGGCGTGATAGGCGTCATGCTTAGCAATAGCGCCGTCATGCGAATCAACTGGATCAAGAAAAAACTCTATAAAAATTATCCTGAAGACCTCCGGGCGAGTCGCTTTAGTGGTTTTCTTGCCCATGTAGGGACTGCACTGGAATACGGCTTTCCCTTGCTTCTCTTATTTGGAGGAAGTCCGGAAGTCGTACAAATCGGCCTGATCGTCATGTTTCTCTTCCATTTATTTATCACCTCCAACATTCCCATGGGAGTTCCCATAGAATGGAATTTCATGATGGTTTATGGCGCCTATGTATTATTTGGCCAGCATGCAGAGCTTAGCATATTTGGGATAAGTTCGCCTGTTTTGATCACGGCTTTATTGATCTGTCTCTTAGCCCTACAATTGCTGGGCAATTTTTACCCCAGAGCTGTTTCCTTCCTCATTTCGATGAGGTACTATGCCGGTAACTGGCCCTATAGTATTTGGTTGTTTAAAGGAAATGCAGAAGAAAAAATAGATGAACATGTGGTGAAAGCTTCCAAGACTGTAGGTAAGCAGCTAGACCTCTTTTATGATGAATCGACCAAAGAGATGCTACTGTCACGGGTAATTAGTTTTCGCATGATGCATATGCATGCCCGGGCCTTACATCGCTTACTCCCCAAGGCAGTAGATAATATTGAAGAATATACCTGGAGAGATGGGGAATTAGTAGCGGGAGTCGCATTGGGATGGAATTTCGGAGACGGACATCTCCATAGCGAACAAATGCTAAAAGCACTTCAAAAACGATGCAATTGGGAGTCTGGAGAATTGAGATGCATCTTCGTTGAATCTCAGCCTCTGGGGATTCCTTTTATGAACTGGAGAATCTGGGATGCGAAGGATGGCCTCATGGAGGAAGGGCAGGTAGCGATAGATAATATTGTTGACCTTCAACCCTGGCCAGAAGAGAATCAATTTGAAAAACAACTTTAGCTTTGGCCCATATGAAAATAAAACTTTCAGCAGAAAAGCTGGAGGCAGCGGGCTTTTATTTTGTTAATTCAAACTCTCGCAAGTAGCGAAAGTCTTTATGTTAAAAGCTCTATATGCAAACCCTCCTTGGAGCCGGCGGTAGCGTTGGCAACGAATTGGCGAAAGCCCTGAAAGCACATACCGATAAAATCAGACTGGTTAGCAGAAATCCCCAAAAAGTAAATCCCGAAGATGAAGTTTTAAAAGCAGATTTGACAAAAGCTGAAGAAGTGATGGAAGCTGTAAAAGGCTCCAAAATTGTTTACCTCATCGTCGGCTATCCCTATTCTATAAAAGTCTGGGCCGACATGTGGCCCATTACAATGAAGAATGTCATTAATGCCTGTCTTGCCCATAAAGCGAAACTGGTTTTCTTCGACAATATCTATATGTATGATCCTCGTCATCTCGCTCCCATGAATGAGGAAACGCCACATAATCCCAGCAGTGAAAAAGGAAAAATTCGAAAGAAAATTGTGGATATGCTTTGGATGGCTGTTCGAGAAGAGGGTTTGGAAGCCCTGATCGCTCGTTCAGCTGATTTTTATGGGCCGGGTTTGGAAAGAAATGGAGTCTTGCGAGATACTGTGATTACTCCCTTGTCTAAAGGGAAGAAAGCTATGTGGATGAAAGACCTGGATTATAAGCATTCCTATACCTATGTTCCTGATGCAGCTAAAGCTACAGCCCTACTCGGGAATACACCTGATGCATATGGAGAAAGCTGGCACTTACCTACCGCTCCTCAGCCTCCTACGGGAAGGCAATGGGTAGAATTGATCGCGAAAGAATTTGGGGTAAAGGCGAAAGTGCGCACCATCTCCAATTTCATGCTGAAACTCATTGGCATCTTTGTGCCTGTCATGCGAGAATTACCCGAAATGAATTACCAGTACGATCGCGATTATATTTTTGATAGTAGTAAATTCGAATTGGAATTTAGTATGAAACCAACGCCTTATCTGGAAGGCATTCGCAAAATTATCAAAGAGGATTTTTCCGGATAGGTATTCAATAATTTAGCTGCTTATGATCACCTTCAAAGATTTTGTTCCCCGTGTAACTGCAGGGCCCAATATTTTCGGAAAAAGAGAAATGGAAGCCCTGGAAGAAACCAAGATAAAAATGAATGAATGGATGGAGACAGAGCCCAATCTCAAAGTCCTCAATATCGAAACCATTCTTCTCCCCAATATCCATAATCCGAGCGAAGAAGGAAGCGAAGATCCGGAACTCAAAATTCCCTACAATCAAACCGAACGCTGGTACCAGGTATTCCGCGTTTGGTATAAGACCTGGTAGCTACTCTTTTGCAGGACTGTATTTCAATTGGGTGAGATCAACTTCTCCAAGTATCGGCTTGTGAATAGGTGTTTTTTCTGCCCCAAGGTAGATTAGGTCATTCGTTCTAAAATCTAGCGCCTCAAATTGTCGGTGCGGAAGTTTTATTCGAAGCATCTCTCCATCGCAAAAGTTACCGGGAGTGAAAGCCGTAAAGACAAAAAGGCTGGATAGAAATTTGGGAAAACCATGCTTCCTGTCCAGGGTATAACCCAGCAAAGCCATCTTGCTTTTATCAGGGCTCAAAGAAGCTGCCGTAACTATGCGGTCTTTAAGATCAATACTATCCTTTAAAACGGCCGTATAGGTGCCTGGGATATCCGGGATCACATACATATAGGTATAGAAGCCACTGCGGTTTTTACTAAAGATATAAATGGAATCTTCATACCAAAAGGCTCCCTCTGCATCAAACCTCCTTTGATCAGAAGCAGGTGGAAAAGATTTCTGGTCCTCAAACTTAAAGAAGATGGTTCCCAACCAGCCCTGATCCGGATGGTACTTGAAAATCCTCAGGTTTTCCCTTTGGTTGTTATTATTCCCAAAATCGCAGATATACACATTCCCAAGCTCATCGTGGGTCAACTCTTCCCAATCCTGATTTTGGGTTTTTTCTATATAAACTGAGTCCAGCAAATTTCCTTCTACGTCAAAAGCAAAGAGAACCGGATCTCCTCCACTGTCATTATGCGACCAAATGCTATCTCCCTGAATGTAAATCCCGGATATTTCTGGAATTGATTTAGGGACGCGGGTCAGCTTTTTAAAATCTGTAGCTTCCTCCTGTGCAAAGAGATGAGGCAGGCCCAATAGGAAAAAAGACAAAAGAAGAATTTGAATTCGCATAGCTAAAGCTTCTAATTTTTGTGAACTTAGGACTAAGTTTTCAATTCTTAACCCTCTCAGCGAGATAAAATAAGATTTCATATGAGCTTCATGGACCAGGATTCCGGAAATACCCTTTTCCCCATCTTCATCAAACTCGATCAAATCCACACCCTGGTGGTCGGAGGCGGCTATGTAGGACTGGAAAAACTGGAAGCTTTGTTGAAAAATTGTCCTCGTGCCCGGATCACCCTTGTTGCTAAAGAAATTTTGCAAGAGGAGATACGTGAATTGGCAGAAGCTCATCCCTTTGTAGAACTCATAGAAAGGCCTTTCGAAGAAAGGGATTTGGACCATAAAGATTTGGTGATTTTAGCTACAGATGATCCGAAGTTACATGAAGGCATCAAAACTATTACACGAAATCGTAATATAATCACCAATGTAGCCGACACCCCAAAACTTTGCGATGCTTATTTAGGCTCTGTCGTAAAAAAAGGAGATCTAAAAATCGCCATTTCCACCAATGGTAAATCTCCAACCATTTCGAAACGGATGCGAGAATACCTCACTGAAGCAATTCCCGACACAGAAAATATGCAGGAGCTACTCGACAATATGAAAGAGATCAGAGATCGCCTGAAAGGAGATTTTGAATACAAAGTAAAAATGCTTGACCAGATCACCCAGGATTGGCTGGAAGAACAGAAAAAACAGGATTAGCGGATCATAAGCCTTTGAGGCATTTTCCCTTCCATATGAATGAGGTAAATCCCTTTGGCCAATTGAGGCAGATCCAGAGTAAAACTGCCAGGCGCACCTGAAATCTCTTTTTCAAAAACAGGCTTTCCTCTCAAATCCAGTAACATCAGCTTCCCCTTCAAAAAAGAAGTCTCCCCTGCATCTAACTGAATACGGCTGCTAGCAGGATTGGGAAATACCTGAAAAGGCTCTAATTGCTCATCAGCGATGCCGGTCGTTCCCAAACCATAGGAATAGAATTCATATTCTGCCCGACGAGGATTCAGCATCATCGCATCAACATTTCTGGCTTTGACATAGTACTTGACAATTGTTCCCAAATCCTTGTGCGGGATTTCAGCCCCGTAGATTCCGTCATTGGCCGCTCCGTCCTGGTGCTGTCCATCATCAAACATAGGCGTAGACAGAAAATGCGAATTGTACTCGGAAATGGTCGTCATCAGGGATACTTCTGTGGCCTGATCAATGCTAGCTCTTACCCACACACTTTCTCCGGGTTCGGGACTTTCTATATTGCGACGAACTCCTGTAATCTGAGGTGCTATTTTGGCAATTTCTGGATGTCCCAATAAAAAAGGTTTGCGCTGATTGACAATGTTGAGAATACCTCCCAGCTCTACGATAGGCAAGTCCAGGTTTTCCCTGACATTTCCTCTAAAGGCATCATCCGGCAATACCCGATTCACATCTGACATAACCAGAGACTCTATACTTGCCTGTATCTGATTGATTTCAGTAGCCAGTAAAGTTGTATCATAAACCTCTTCGATCACCGTTCGCAAATGTGCACCATACCGCAAACGATATTCTTCCTGAATGAGGAGTTTATGAACGAGGGGAAGCCGGCTGACGAAAGGGTCTCCACCATGAAAGGGACTGTATTGAACAATATCATTTTCATCTACATAATCCAGATTGAGCAATATTCCTCCAAAAGACTCACTCAGGTCCCAGGGAATGATCTGAAAGAGACCATTCTTATGCTTATACAAATAGAAATTGTGTACGAAATAGCCATTGTACATATCCAGATTAGGGATAACCATAGATACAGCGAGGTACCAGAGCACCCGATCGACATTTAAGACGGTTTCGATATCATTGGGGCGATTGTTAAGTACATCTATCAGTTCCACCAGATCATTCCAGCCCTCATCTGACTTAAGTTCATAGCCCTGAAAATAAGCCGTCGAATCAGTGCCCAGCCAGCTGAGATCCGGCTCTAAGGTGGGAGTTGTACCAAATTGAGCGATAGGATCACACTTAAAGAGGGTTCCTTTCTTATAATCAAAATGTCGTTCGAGAAAATCCTTATTGACAGGTTCTACGTTAACGTACAATCCGGTATATGAATTATTGGTATTTACCCTAAGATAATTGACCCGGGAAGCAGGCATGTACTTCCGATAGATCGAGTAGGCCAAATATTCTTTGACGAAAGTGGGATCAAAAATGGAATTGGCAAGTTTGAGTTTTTTGGAGTCCAGCAATTTCTGCCCTTTGACATACTCATTCATGTCGATATTGAGGGGAAATTTGGGCAGTCCTTGTTGTTGGGTAATGCCGAAAGTAGAATTTCCTTTATACCGAATCCCGACACTATCGTACAAAATCCCATCCATCGTCAGGCGCGCCATTTCCCGATGCCCATCCTGCAACTGCCAATGAGACTGAAGAATAGAATCATAGGCAGGATTATAGTATTGAATCTGAATCGACCGAATCGGACTCAGATCGTAAATGCTTTGGGAAAAAATACAAAAGGGAATGAGCAGAAGTAGTAGGCCTGAAAGCGTCCTTCGCATAGTATCTGGAACAAAGATGTTTATTATTTTACCCCAAAAGGAAGTCAATCCTTTGAATAGCAATATATTACAACTTGTGAAGAAATCCTATCTAATCCACAAATTTACTTGACAATTACGGCTTTAGAATAGCGTATCGGTGCTCAGCCCAGATTTGGTCATTTTTGATGAGGGCTTTCTCAAAGATGCCTTCTTTAACATATCCATTCTTCTCCAACACCCGCATCGAGCCTACATTATATTCGAAAATCCCTGCATAAATGCGGATAAACCCCATCTGCTCGAAACCGTATTTGGTGATCATTTTCACGGCCTGTGTCGCAATTCCTTTCCCCCAAAATGGTTCTCCCAGCCAATATCCGACTTCAGCTGTTTTCCGATAAATATCTTCCTGGGCTACCAAAGCAATTACTCCCGCAAGTCGGCCTTTGTAACTAATGCCAAAGGTCAATGGACGATCTTCTTTATGGACCATTTCTATAAATTCTATCCCATTTTGCTCATGATAGGGATAAGGCATATAGTCCCTCACATTGTCCCAAATCTTTTTGTTGTTGGCCAAAAGAGCCATAGGTGCTGCATCCGCCATGTTCAGGGAGCGGAGCAAGACTTGATTCTCTTTGATCTTCATGGATCGAAATTTTCTAAACATCCTGTTTGAACCCTAGCATATTGCAAATATTGTTATACCATTGATCAGTAGAATATGCGGCGTAATTATAAATTATTACATGCTTTTTATCCTTTGTCGGAAATATAAGCGTAAGAACTTTATTCTTATAGTCTCCCATATCATCTTCAATCAATATCCAATAACATTCCTTTCCAAAAGCTATGCCTTTCCCTTTATTTATTGGCAGTCTACCTGTTGAAAAAGCTCCCATGAACCCCTCTATAAATTCATCCAAATCCTCAATCTCATCTACATAATAAGAAACTGCCATGCTATGACTATCCAGAATCTCAAAGTTGAGGGTGTCTATGATATGTCGATAGGCAGAGATTTCCTCAAAAAGTGAATCTGAGCGAGTCTCATGCTCCCAGTACTCCGGATAGGAAAGCGAATAGCCCAAAGAAAGATCCCTGATATTATCAAAGCTTTCGTCCGGATCATCCATACAAGCCTGAAAGTCATCCAAATGGTGTCCGAGTATTCGTTTTTCCTTTTCTTTTGGGCTACAGGAAAAGAGGAAAAAAAATAAGAGTAAGAATAAGCAAGGGAGTTTCATCTGTCTAAGTTAGGAAAGCAAAATCATTTATTTCTTGAGCAATTCCAGGGCTTTGGCTAAGGCATCTTTACTCCCTTTCATCAAGTACTCCGGCACAAAATCCTCCCGAGGAGTTCCATCTACGTGAAAGAGTTGTTCGGTGGGGAAGCAAAACTGCATGGAAGTTTCTTTCATTTGGTAGCAGTCGATGGCTCCCAGCAATCCCGCCATCCTGGTACCTACAATTTTTGCTCTATCCATCGCATCAAAAGCGATTGTTATCCCTTCTCCCATGCTGGCAGTCCAATGACTCACCAAAACGACCAAAGGATTATCATAGATTTTTCCTCTCGGAGAAACGTATTCCATGGTGCTTCTTTTGATCCCAAAAAACTTCTCTTCATAGGGGAAACGGTGTCTTTGATACGGCTTTTCCTCCGAAATAAATCTTCCCATCAATCCACGAGCCACTACGGTATTTCCTCCGGAAGCTGTTTCTCGCAGATCTATAATCAAAGCCTCCGTATCCATCATACCGTCCAGGGCCTTATCAAACTCCTTAATCAATTCGGTATTTCCCAGGCTATTGTGGATGCGTATGTAGCCGATATTCCCTTCCATTTTTTCGGTGGAAAGTAAGCCGGGCATCTGGAAATTTGCGGTTCTATTGGGTGTCACATCCGGAAAGTAGTCTTTGCTTTTGCCTTTCCAAACGGCTGTGATCTTTCGGTCCTGGTCATGGGTTCCGGCCAGTAGCACATTCGCAGCATGTTCATACGTTCGGGCATCATAATCGGTAAAGGATTTGGGCAGGTATTTTTGCAAGGCAAGGATGACCGAAGCCCCATTGAAATGGGTAACCTTCATGCCCGCTTTTAAGCCGACTTCCTCTGCATTGAATCCCTCTCGTAGATCGACAATCACAAATTCCCCATTTCTGTATTCTACCCAAAAGTCAGCCCCTTGAGGAAGCAATCGGCTGGAAGAAGGCAAATTGAAATTGATGGACATATGCCCATTGTATAACTCATTCCATATCTCTTCGATCAGCCGGATAAAATTGCTCAGATCCTTGATCTTCTCTACTCGAGGGATGTAAATCTCTTTCACCCGCTCCCAATTGGTTCCCCGGCCTTCGAAATAGGCATAATTTTCTTCCAGGGTTTTCAGAAAGTACTCAAAATCTTTTTCGTACAGAGATTGAGCGGAAAGACTGGAAAATCCCAGTATAAGGGAAGTGATGATCAGGATCGATTTTTTTATCATGTGAGCTTTGTTGTAAATGATCTTTGTGGATTAATAATAGAAAGAGGCGCCGGATTCACTATGGGCTACCTCATTATTGCCGGGATAAAAGCCATCCATTTGAGGTAGCTTTTCTTTCTTTTCGGTGAATGTAAAGGATTTCTGCTTAGACTTGTCCTCATTATCACAATCCTCTGTTTCCATTTTTATATCTATACGTCCGGTAGAAAGGTTATAATCAAAGTGATCCCAATAATCGCAGGGAGCCCCAAATCGTACACTTGCCCCGATCAACTCAAAAGCACCTCCCTGATAGCGGAACCGATGCGTATAATTCCATTTTTCCCTACTCCCCCCAAAATGGTCAAGGACAAGAGATCCGCGTTCGATGCGAACAGCTTCAAAAGGATCTCCCATCATTCCTCCATGCTGACTGGGTAAAACGGCTCCGGAACTTTTATGCCAGATCTCCCATTTATCTCCCTCTGCCTGGTATACGTAGAGCATTCTTTTGGTTCCCATTTCGACTTCTTCTCCTGTATCATAAATATGAACTCGTTCAGGCATACCATCTTGATTCAAATCGCCTTCTGCTTCCCCCAAAAGTTCCATCCCTTCAGGTATAGAGATAGTCGGCATTTCTTCGATAGGGGTTTGCTCAAGCTGCTCAGAATTTTTATCCGCCACTTCTGATTTCTTTTCTTTTTCTGGCATTTGGCAAGAAATCAACAGCAGACAACAAAATAGACACGTATAAAATCTCATGGGTTCGGTTTTGGAATCAGAAGGCTAAAATAAAAAAAGGTTGAGACTCTCACCTCAACCTTTTCGTGATAGTATATATCTATTTGCTAGAATCCATTTATGCTGGCAAAGCGATCGAGGTGGTAATTATAGTCCCCGAAGGTTTGCTGGGCAACACGGGCACGCTTCATAAAGAAGCCTATTTCCTCATCATCGGTTACCCCGATTCCTCCAAACATCTGCACGCCTTCATTGCTCACCAATTTGAGGACCTCCCCTACTTTGGCTTTGAGCATACTGGCTTTTGCTGCCAGATGTTTATCTTCTTTATCAATGGCTTGCAGGCACTTCAAAGTCATCGCCTTGCAAAGTTCAATTTCACTAAACATATGAGCCGCTCTGTGTTGTAGTGCCTGAAAGCTTCCAATCGGCACCCCAAATTGCTGACGCTCTTTCAGGTAGGCAATTGTCCGATCAAAAGCCTCTTGCATAGAGCCTACCATCTCAGCCGAAAGGCAGATACGCGCGATGTCCAGACTTTTCTCCAGAACGTCCTTCCCTCCTACTCTATCATCTGCTTTTACTTCTACTCCCTCAAGGCTTACCGTCGCAGCATTTCGGCTATCCATCATGAACTTACGCTCTATGCTGATTCCGGAAGCTTTAGCATCTACAATGAAAAGACTTAGCTCTCCATCGGCAATAGCTGATACGATGAGCTTATCTGCAACATGACCATCCAGAACAAAGACTTTTTTCCCACTGATCCTGTAGCCCTCTCCAGACTTTTCAGCAGTAGTAGATACATCAAAAGGTCTGTGTGAATTTTTTTCTTCGAAAGCCAGAGCGGTAATCATATTGCCTTCCATGATCTCGGGGAGTAAACTCTGCTTTTGTGCTTCACTTCCTCCCAAAGAGATAACGGTAGTTCCCAATAAGGCGGTAGAAACCATAGGAGAAGCTGCCAGGGTGCGGCCACATTCCTCCATGATTTGTCCGAGGCCTACATAGCCAAAACCCAGCCCTCCATAGGCTTCATCTATCGTTAGAGCGGTCCAGCCCATTTCAGCCATTTCCCTCCACAGGCTACGATCATAGCCATAATTATCCTGGCTATCTCTCAATCGGCGCAAAGCTTCCACCGGAGCTCTTTCTGCCAAAAACTCCTTCGCGGAGGATTTGAGCATTTTTTCTTCTTCGCTTAGTATTAAAGCCATTTGTTATTCTTATTTGATTCCGGTGATTATCCTTTAAATGTGGGTAGTCCAAGTACACGCTTGGCAATGACGTTCAATTGAATCTCAGAAGTTCCTCCCTCGATGGAGTTTCCTTTGGTACGACACATATCACGCGCGATCTTGCCTTCTTTGATATCTTCTCCCCAATGCAAACCTTCATAGCCCGCTAAAGCTACCATGAGTTCGTTTCGGGTCTTATTCAATTCCGAACCTGTGTATTTGAAATAGGAAGACTTGGCTCCGGGTTGCTGACCCGCCTTTGCTTCATCTATGGTTTGCTCAATCGCATATTTTAAGCCCAGAGAGTCGATCATCAATCGCGCTACTTCTGTTCTCAAAACCGGATCAGCCAGTTTTCCACTCTCCAGACCAACTTTTTCTTTGGCAAATTCATGGATGGGGAAAATATTGCTAAAGAGTGAACCAATAGAAGTCCTTTCATGGGTAAGCAGGTTTTTGGCAATGCTCCAACCCTGATTTACTTCCCCTACAATGTTCTCTTTAGGCACTTTTACATTATCGAAAAAGGTCTCACAGAATGGAGATTTGCCGGAAATCAATTTGATCGGACGGGTACTTACTCCTTCCCATCTCATATCGATAAGCAAAAAGGAAATGCCGGAATGTTTGGGTGCTTCCTGATCAGTCCTTACCAGACAGAAAATCATATCTGATTTATCCGCATAAGAAGTCCATACTTTCTGACCATTTACTACATAATGATCTCCCATATCGACCGCACTGGTCTTGAGAGAAGCCAAATCACTTCCTGATCCCGGCTCACTATATCCCTGACTCCACCAGATCTCTCCGTTTACAATCTCACGGATGTATTTTTGCTTTTGCTCTTCTGATCCATAATGCAGAAGTGCCGGCCCCAACATCATCAGGCCAAAGCTCCACAAAGGTTTACGACAACCCAGTTTAGCCATTTCTTCCTCCAGCACTTTATTTTCCTGAGGACTCAAACCTCCACCTCCATAGGCTTTGGGCCAGGTCGGAGCAGTCCAGCCTTTATCTCGCATGCGTTCGAACCAGACTTTCTGGTCTTCATTATGGAAATGGGGATTACGTCCCCCGGCAAAAATATCTTCGAAGCCATTCTTTACTGGTGCACGCTGACTCTGTGGACAGTTTTCATCCAGCCAGGCATGGGTTTCTGCACGAAAAGCAGTTAGATCGCCCGCAATAGTAGGATTCATAAATTCTCTTAATAAATTGGTTTCTCATAAATTAATCATTCCTAAGAGGAAAGGGAAATTGCGAATCAGCCAGCTGGGATTTCTTAAACCTGTTATATGTCTGAGGGTTTACTTTTGGGGAGATAAATAAATCTGTAATTGCAGCTAATATGGAAGAGAAGGCAAATAAATTGATATATGTAGGAGACCCCATGTGCTCCTGGTGTTATGGCTTTGGGCCGGAATTGGAGAAAGTGCTGGCAACATTTCCTCAATTGGATTTTCAACTGGTCCTGGGAGGCCTACGTCCTAATGGAACTGAAACCATGTCTGAACTCGGAAATTTCCTTCGGGAACATTGGGATCATGTGGAAGCGAGAAGTGGACAGGAGTTTTCTTATGATATTCTCGAACAGGGAGATTTCATTTATGATACAGAACCTGCATGCAGAGGAGTGGAAACCGCTCGTACCTTAAAGCCTGAAGTAGCCCTGGATTTTTATCATGCCGTTCAAAAGGCCTTTTACAAGGAAAATAAAGATACCGGCAAGGTCGAAACCTATCTGGAAATAGCTGAGCAATTTGAACTGGACACAACTCTTTTCAAAAAGCTCTTTGAGTCAGAGGAAATGAAGGAGAACACCAAAGCAGATTTCCAATTGGCAGCAGGTATGGGCATCCGAGGATTTCCCAGTATGGTCGCACAAAAAGAGGATCAATATTATCTATTGAGCAGAGGCTATCGAAGCGGGGAAGATATGATCAAAGATTTGGAAGGCTTGTATGCGCAGGTCTGATTCTAATATCGGACAATAGCAATCCTTAGCTACCAGGATAATTTGTCCTCTCCTATTTTCTGAAATAATACAATCCCCGGAAAGAGCTCTTTCATCTTTTCTGCATCTGAATCAGAGAGATCGGGAGGAATATGGGTGGCGATAATTTTGCGGGGATTGATGTATTTTTTCACATGCCCAAGGGGATCATCGTAGAGCAGCATCCAATAAGGAAGAATTGCCACATCGATTTTTTCTTCTAAAACTTTATGTCGGGGAAAAATATTTTCGACTGCATCCCATTCCGTATCTCCTACATGTAAGGACTTGCAGCCTCCTACTGTAGCTATATAAGCTACATTTTGGGTCCCACTATGTCGGGAAGGATTAGCGTGGTCCAGTCGAAAGGCTTTTACTTTGATATCTCCTTTCTCCAGCAAGAGTTCGGAATGATCATAAGGCACCTCTTTGATTTGCCCACTCCCTTTTCCCATTAGGATTTCGCGCGCTTCCTGACAACTTTGATTAGCTGCCACCAACCAGTTTTTTTCATTTAGCTCAACAAAGTCCGCTCCGTATCCTTTGTAATAATGATCTCCATGCACATGGGTAAAAAGTGCCATTTCGACTGCCGGATAATTTTGAAAATGACCTTGCATCAAGCTTCGCACCTGTTCGGGAGAAGGATTTAGATAAGCTTCATTGTAGAAAACATGGAAGGCATCTATAGCCAGACTTTGTTTTCCATTGCTGATCAAAACGCCCATATTACCGACATAAACAAAGTCGAGTTTGTCGGTTTTTTGGGAAAAGATTTCTCCCGAAAGAAAAAGAAGTGTCGCTAAAATCAGGAGAAATCTTTTCATAAGGATTTATTTTTTGTCTTTGGCAAAGCCTGGATTTTTCTTTAGAAAATCGACCGCATATGTGAGCACCACATCTTTTTCTGTCAGGTAATCCTCAACGCTCTGTTCAACTTTATAATCAGGCTGAATCCCATAGCCTACAAACTCCCGCCCATCCGGATAAGTATCTCTTTTGGTACAGATACGAGCGCTTCCTCCTCCGGGCAAATCCATCATTAAAGGCTGGCCGGTACTCCCAAAAGTAGGGGAACCAATGAGTTTGGCGATTCCTACCTGATCCAAAGCCACCAAAAAGTCTTCAGCAGCAGAAGCCGTATTATTGCCTATCAATACCACCACGGGCAAGTCGATGATTTCTTCGACATCAGATTGATATTCACTTAACTCGAATTCATGCCAGTATTCTCCTTTGAAAGTAAGCCTTGATCTTTGGTCGAATTCACTCAAATCTTCCAAAGGCGTATCTGCATCGACAAATTTGCCCCAGGCTTTGTGAGCCGCTCTATGGTCTCGGGTCCGAGAAAGAGAGCCTTTATAGGGCTTTTTTGTAAAATGATTGAGGATCGCATAGCCAATCGTTGAACTTCCCCCTCCATTTCCCCTCAGGTCAATGATCACGCCTTTACAGGCTTTGATGCTATCCAGCCTTTTCTCAAACTCCTCTATAATATTTTCACGCCCGAAGCTATTGAGTTTGACATGGGCGAAATTATCCTCCGTAATGGTTAAGTTGAATAATTGCCATTGGTCCCTTCCTTTTACCCAGTCTCCTCCTAATTCCTTATTCCGAATCATTTTTTTCTCCCTCAATTTTCCGTCCGGCAATTTTAGCGCTAGCATCACTTCTGTCCCTTTTTTCCCATCCAGCATATCCCGTATCCCCCAATTGTATCGGATGTGATCGGTAGAGGAACTGATGTAGGGGAAAATCTTTTCTTTCAGGTAGGTATCGGTTGAAATTCCCGCCACAGAAAGGACTTCTGTTCCCAGAGGGATTTCCTCCGCAAAGTCTTTTTTCACATTGACAACATAAGCTTTCCCTCCAAAATTTTTCAACTGTATGCCGGGCCAATCAAGCTCTTCTCTTGGGGGATAAATATTGGTGTGTCCATCTCCGAGTTTCGCGCAGATCAGTTTGAGGGTTCTGAAATATTCCTCATTGCTTTGGTCTTGCTGGATGATGGGCAAATATTCGTAGAGGACTTTATCCCAATCCAGGTCCGGGACCTGATCGAAAAAGGCAAAATTGTACTTTACCTCTGTCCAGAATTGGGTAAATCCATAGAGTCTTTGTTCGGCTGTCAATTGCTTTCCTCTCAGGGGCTTTTTAAGCCATGAATCCGGATGAATAAAACTATCAGAAAACTTATCCAACAGGATTTGAAAGCGCTCATATTTATCTCTGACTTTTATGCGCTTTTCATGACTGAGTTCGTCATACTTTTCCTGAACCGGAAAATCGAGTTGCATGCCTACTACCATCATTTTATTGTCGCGCAGGACAAAAGCAAAAATACTGGATAGGGTTTCTCCCGTGTGATACATAATATATTGTCCGAACTTCCTGTTCGCTCCACGGGATGCATTTTCCCCGATTCCCCTTATCCCTTTCTCTCTATTGCGGGTCCACACACCTTGATAGGCTTTATATTGAGTAACCATCTCTTCTGTATTATCTGCTGAAAGGACATAGGCCCATTCTTTTCCTGATGAGGTGATATAGCTTTTCAGCTGGATCCCCTTTTCCAGGCTAACAGAATCATGAAAATATTGTAAGGAATGGGAGGGGTTTTCTTTGAACTCAAAACCTTCCTTCTTCAAAGCTTGTAGATATTCTTTCCAGGCTTTCTCCTCATTATCTACCCACTTTGAGGTCAGGACATACATCATTTCATCGAATCGATGCAGGTTCTTTTCGTAGGGATTTATATCCTGAGAAATCGAGAAAAGTGGGAGGAAAACAAAAAATAAGGCACAAAGGATTTGTGCAATTCGTGTTGACAAGATTTGCATAATCATAGGTTGATGGGTTTTACAAAAAAGCTTTCCCTTAACCCCAATGAAAGAAAAAAATCAGGGACTTACAATTATCCCCTTCCTTTTAACTCAGCAATAATCCGCTTAAATACGCTTCCTGCCTGCATGCTATGGCCCAATCCTTCTGTTTGATAAAAAGTTGAGTTCGCCCAGTTTTCCTGAATTGCTATGGCTTGAGAAAAAGGGGCAACCGGATCGCCGACATCATGCATGACCAGGCCGGATATTTTCGCTTCTTTGATATATCTCTCTACCGCAAAAAATTCAATCGGGAAACCTATCTTTTCTTCGAAAATCCGGGCAGTAGCCTTTTGGCTTCTTTCATTTAGCCCAAGCACCTCATTAAAGTTTTCCATAATTGTAGACAGGCGAGAAGGAGTACCCATCAGAATCAATTTTTCCACTGACGGAACAGTGGGATCAGCAAAGTAAAATGCAGCGGCCATACCTCCGAACGAATGCCCCAAAACATAGTCGGGCTTATGTTTCTCTATCACTTTGCCAATCGCCTCCGCATAGATCACTCCATTTGCCAGCTTGGAACCTGATCTTCCATGCGCAGGTGCATCCAAAGCAAGTATGCTATAATTTTCTCTTTGTAAAACGGGTATCAGGCCTCTCCAGCGGGCTGCATTAGAGTCCCAACCATGGGCCAGCAGGATTTTCTTGCCACTTCCTTCCCATTCATAGGTCTGGATTTCGAAATCTGACAAGGCTATTTTCTCCTGTTTTGCTTTCGAAAGAAAGCGTTCATCTTTGCTCGTATAGCTACGCCCTTTCTGAGGAGTACAGAATAAGCGGAAGGAAATAGCCCCTGTTTTTGAGGGCCAAATCAAAGCTAAAAAATTGAGGAAGCTTCCGACACTTTTGGGAGTAATGAGCTTTTTGAGCATGGGCATTTTCTGAATGCCGAAGATACAGATTTGCTGGCAATTGATCAGATACTTTCGCCCTTCTGTGGCCCATATCTTGATTTATGAATAGGCCCTATACTGCCTCAAATTTGTAGGTAGGAGAACTTCCTCTAGGGAGCGGACTGAAATGCTGCGATTATCGTAGCCATAAGGATAAAAGTGATAATATGATAGCCTCCATTAATCAGCCAGAGCTTTAAGGGTTTTCTTTCGAAGAGATAGGTTACTCCCATTCCTCCAGCTACCCATAATAAGCCCACCTGCAATCCGACTATGGCACTAAACATAAGGTCCGATTTCCCCAGAAAAAAAGCCAGACAAAGAGCTCCTAGTAATTGTATAATAAAAGTGGAGATAAAAATGCGAGCCTGAGGTTTTAGGTCCTCTTCTTTAAAGCCATTGAGCTTCATCCAGGATTTCCCGAATAAGGCAGGCGAATACCATAAACCACCAATGATGAAAGAAGAAAGGGCAGCGAGTAGGATGCCCAAAATACTTGGAGAAAATGCTTGTACAGTGTCCATTTTGTTAGCTTGAAATTTGATTGCATCTGTTTATCAATAGATGCGATACAAGTTTCTGCATTTCTCTCCTCTAAAAGGGCACAACCAATTGTCTGTTACCACTTCCTATTATTTTTTCAGGCTCTCTCTGTAAAGGGCGGGTGTCATGCCTGCAAATTTTTTAAAATTGCGGAGAAAGGTGGTCTTATTATTAAAGCCGGAATCAAAGGCAAGATGCAAGAGCTTCAATTTTTCATTTCCTTCTTCCCGAATAAGCCTTTTGGCCTCTTCAATCCGATAGGAATTGATGAGGTCAGAAAAAGATGTTTCCATCTTTTGATTGAGTAGCTGGGACAGTTGGTGCTTACTTATCCCTAGTTTTTGGGCAAAGTATGCGGGAGATAGATCCATGTCCAGGTAGATATCCTTATCCTTGAGGATGTTTCGAATTTCTTCTGTAAGTAGCTGGGATTTCCCTTCATCCAGCTGAGATTTTTGATACTTCTCTTCTTTTTTCTGGATAAAGTCCTGCTCAAACGATAGCAGGGCCTGAGGATTTATTATGGCTAAATATGCCGTGGCATGGATAATCAGGGTTTGTATACTCAAAGTGATCAGGCCTCGCGGAACATTTAAGGCTGGAAAGTATTGAGCAATCCCCCAGTCAGCAAAGCCTAATAGTGCAAAAAGAATGTAGGCCCAGATAATGCGTTTCAACCAAATCCTTCTCGCAGCTCCCGGAGGATCACTTTCCTCCAATTTTCCTAAACGTTTCAAGCTATACACACAAAAGCCCACTACCAGCAAAACATAAAATAAAGACCAGGTTTCGCCTCCGATAATATATTCCAACAATTTCCCCTGCTGGATAATTTGCAGCTTTTCATCTGCTGAAGAAAAATAAAAAGGAGATGCAAAAAGCATATAAAGTAAGCCGGGAGCCAAAGACAAAGCAAGGGCCTTCCCATCAAATCGAAATGCTCGATCCAGATAACTTTCTACATAGAGATAAAGTAAGGGAGCTATGGCGTACAATAAGGGATTGCTGGCCAGAAAGACATGCGGATATTCTTCGGCAAAACCTGTTGAATACGAAAGCCATTCGAGCAGGCACAAAGAGAAGAACAAGATTACAGTCCCCAGGATACGATTAGAGATTGTTTTCCCTTCCCTCTGATAATTGAAGAGGATAATTCCCAGAAAGATGCCATGATACGCGCCAAACTTGTAAATCAGTTCCATCGATGCCTCCAAATATAGGTCCGGAAGTGAATTTACACATTGGTATGATCATTCTCTCTAAAATTACAGATTGGGACCAAGAGAAAGAGGTGGGCTCTAGCTTTAAATGACTTCTGAGTTTATAAAAAAAGGAAGCTAATTGCTTCCTTTCTTATTTAATTATCTGTTTTTAACATTTGGAGTTGCTCCTCAATATCCGCTAAAAAGGGATCCAATTTCTTTCGCACAGCGGCCTGATTCATGAAGTAAATCCCTACATAAATTACCGCTGCCACTCCGATATTGATAAATTTTTCTGTAGGAGTTGAAGATATCCCCCAATAGATCATGCTGATGCAAATAAAAGGAGGAATCAGATACCAATAGGCAACTTCTTTCAGCAAATCTCTCTGCATGGTATAGTAGATCTTGAGCTTATGCAGGTAATCATGGGTTGATTCGCTAAAGGCAGTAGGCTCGTATTTACGCACAGCCTTTAAGCGATAAATGATGAATCCCAGAGCAGGTAGCATGAGAAATGCTCCTAGCTTGCTCAAGGTACTTGACAGAAAAAATATAGCGGCCAAAAAGAAGGGCATAAGAGCTATAGCTACCCCAATTTCCAGTCGGTCTCGTTTACGAATGCCTTTTTCCAATTTCAGATGTTGTTTTTCCATGTCTCCTATCAGTTTATGTTGATCGAGCTTAACCAACTCATCTTGAGTGGCAGATTTCCATATGTTTTTTAAGTCCTGATCCATCATATAAAAGCTTTGATATGTCTGGATAACTTTTCTCGAATTCTTTTCATTTTTACCGCAATGTGGTTTTCTGTGAGCCCTGTGATTTGAGAAATTTCCTTATAGGGCAATTCCTCTAAATAAAGCATGATCAATGCACGATCCACCTTATCCAATTTCTTTATCGCCAGGTAAAGGGCTTCCAAATGTGGACTTGCCTGTACACGTTCCTCAAAATTCTCTACTTCCACATGGCGAATGGTTTCAATTCGCTTGCGGGCTTTTTGCTTGAGACAGACATTGATGGCAATTCGGTATAGCCAGGTTGATATGCTGGACTTTCCTTGAAAATTGGGGAGAGTTTTCCAGAAATTATATACTACTTCCTGAAAGAGATCTCGGGCATCCTCAGCATCATCCGCATAGGTATTACAGATTCGAAAGATGCGATCCTTCTCTTTTTCCAGTGTTTGAAGAAATATATGTTCTGCCTCTTTATCCATTTCCTGTGTCTCTACTTATTTAGTACTAAAGGATTGAGGAATATGACAAAGAGGTAGATTTTTTTTAAGATTATCGATTATGGGGATATTCGCTCACCCAGTGAAAGCCACGATTCATTAAAAGGAAAGAGTTTTTCTGACGGCTTTTCAGACGTATCTTCAATGTATCAGAGGCCACTATTCCTTCCAGTTCTAAAAGGCTACTATCTGGCTGACTAAAAAATAGCGTGTCTATCATAGCAGTCGTATCCCCGCTGATGTTGATCAGGACAAAATTTTCAAGACTATCTGGCTTAAAATCGTAAAACTTGCGATTGTTGGGCATGAAATGGACGCGTGCACTTCCGGCTCTTTGTACAATCAATTTATCCCAGCGTGTGCTATCTGTGGTTAATGGAGGAATGATTTCCCCATTTCTTTCGAAAGACTCCACTTCATGCAAACCATAGAGCGGGGGTTTCTCTGCTGCTTGGCCAAATTGCTTCACAAAATTTGTCATTTGGTAAAAGGAAAATCCAAGTCCTATGCTAATAAGTCCCCATTTGATATAGTCTTTGATCCGTCTGATTTTGGGATTTGTGATAAAATGTTGGATTTCTCTGGCGGGAACTTCTTTATTCAGGATCAGGAAATTAAGGAGACGTTTTCCATCCAGCACCAAAAGAAAAGCACTCAAGAAAACAAGATGGGAAGAAAGGATTTTGACGGGTACATCATAAAAGAAATTCATCGCCATGACATTGAGCATCACCCCAAAAACTACCATTGCCCCCAGGGTACGGGTCTTTCTAAAAAGGAGAAGAATTCCTCCTAAAAACTCAGCTGCTCCTGCAAGAATGGTATAGCCTTTAGAAAAACCCATAAAGGTCCATAGTAATCCCATCGGCGAAGATTCTCCATAAGGTTGGATCAGGCGGGAGATCATCGGTTCCTGAAATTGGAGGTAAAAGAGTTTGGCCAATCCATAGGTAACCATCTGGAAAATCACATAATAGCGCACCAAAACCACCAGGGGATCCAACAGTTTCGAGTCTTTAGGTTTTTGTGGATTAATGGCTGTCCAGATTACCGTCACGATAGCTGCGATGAGGACAAATACCAAAAGGCTTACAAAATTGTAGGTAGTGTCTCCGCTGCCATTGGTAAATACAGTGATGTCTTTTTCCAGCTTCAGGATGTTTTTGGCAAACCAGGGCACAACAATTCGCCAGAGTTTGTCAAAAATCCCCGATGCCACAAACTGGTTGGACATGGTAAAAAGGAAAATGTAAACGGCAAAAAAGCGGAATGCAATCTTTTGGGAGATGTTCCAATTCATGATGTGGTGTATTGAGGTAGTTTGTATGAATATCCGAAATTTTCGAGAAAAATGTTGATAGCCGGATCAATTATGCGCTTAGCTCCAGGAGGGAATACGCCCCGAAAAAGTCTGTCATCCTATACTTGCCTAAGAGCTAGGGAAGAAAAGAATTCTTAGTTTGTGGTATTTGAATAAGCAGCAAAAGGAGAGGGGATAAATCCGTTAAGTGTCATTGGTTTAAAAAACCGTCCGGGATGTTGGTTTCCCTCTCCCTCTGATCCAAAACTAGAACAGTACAGTAGGCTAAGAGCCAGAATGTAGGATTGATAAGTTCGAATCAGAGCTGCTCAAATATAGGATTATGGATAATAACGTATATGGAATCGACATTGCCAAAAAAAGCTTTGAAGTAGTCTGTCTTAATGATAGTGGGAAAAGCTGGGTAAAAAGCTATTCCAATACTGCTTCGGGCCATTGTAAATTTATCGAAGTCCTCTCTCAAGGAGATCTCTGTGTCATGGAAGCAAGTGGTCCCTATTATTTATCCCTGGCCTTTAGTTTACATCAGCATGGGATTAAACTAAGTGTAGTTAATCCCCTGGTCATTCGCCGCTACAGTCAGATGCAATTAAGGCGAACCAAGACCGATCAGCAAGACGCGCGCTTAATTGCTCAATATGGACGGGATCACCGAAGCTTTATTAAGCTCTGGCAGCCTCCAGCGGCTATTTTTCTCCGCTTACAGCAGTTTTTGACTAGCATTAACCTATTTCAAAAACAGCTCCAGATGCTTCGTAATCAGCTCGAGGCTATGGATCAAGTTCCTATTGTGGATCCTTTGGTGAGAAGTCAGCAGCTTTATCTGATCGAACAGCTACAAGCTTCGATCAAGCGGCTGGAGCAACAGATGCTCAGCCTTAGTAAAGAGCATTGTTCACAAAGCTATCAGTCGCTTATGAGCATCCCAGGTATAGGACCTAAGACCGCTTGTTTGTTGATCTGTATTACCCATGACTTTAGCCGATTTGAGTCTGCCAAACAATTGGTCGCTTATTTGGGATTATGTCCTCGTATTTTCACATCGGGTAGCTCAGTAAAGGGAAAGGAGAGGATCGTAAAAATGGGGCAGGCCTTGGCAAGAAAGTATCTCTATATGGGAGCCTTTTCCGCGATGAAAGTAAATCCTCTTTGTCAATCTATGGTAGAAAACATGAAGCAAAAGGGTAAACATCATAAAGTCATTAGAGTTGCGGTTGCTCATAAACTCTTAAGACAGGCTTTTGCTGTAGCTAAAAATAGAACTCAATTTAATCCCAATTTTATTTGACTTTTACTACAGTACATCCCGGAATCTACCAGATGTCCGGGACCTCTTGCTTACTTATATTTACCAGAGATCCCGGCTCTTGAATTAAGGCCGGGATGACAATTCTGTTTAAGGCCAATAAGGAAAAGTCGTGTCATCCTCAGCCCAAACTTCGAGATGACCCAAAAAACAAAAATGCCGATACCTTTCGGTATCGGCATATATATCCAATAATTCTTAATTCGATTTCGAATCTATTGCGCCTCCAGTGCGGCTGCACCAGCAGAGATCTCAAGGATCTCAGTCGTAATAGATGCCTGACGGGCTTTGTTATAGCTAATTTTCAGACTTTTCAGCAGATCTTCAGCATTTTCTGTAGCGGTATCCATCGCTACCATCCTCGCTCCATGCTCAGAAGCATTGGATTCCAATACTGCTTGAAAGACCTGAGTTCTAAGTGCCTTAGGAATCAGTTCCATCAGGATTTCTTCCCGGTCTGGCTCAAAGATATAATCAGCTTTGGTACTACTCTCTTCTTCCTCTTCGCCCAAATTACTGACGGCTAAAGGAAGCAGAGGTTCAACCCGCTTGATCTGAGACATTACATTCTTGAACTCATTATAAGCGACATATACTTTGTCAACTTCTCCTGATTCGAATTTTCCAAATACAAGGTCAACTACTTCATTGACCTTTTCGAAAGAGAGTTTAGTGAAGACATCAAAATTATCTCCATTTACTTCATAGCCTCTCTTCTTGAAAAATTCATGTCCTTTTCTCCCCAGGCACATAAACTGCACCTTTCCGGCATCCAAATCACCGCCATGCTTTTCCTTAAGGAATGCCACGGTTTCTTTGATGATATTGGCATTGAAAGGACCGGCCAGACCTCTGTTTGAGGTAATGACCAGAACAAGAATATTGTTTACTTCGCGAACATCCACCAATTTGCTTGGGATCTCTTCCGGATTTACCGAAGAAACCACATTGCCGATAATTTCGGAGAGTTTGGCAGAATAAGGACGAAGCTGCAACATACGGTCCTGAGCACGACGCAATTTGGCGGCTGCAACCATTTTCATGGCCTTGGTCACCTGCTGTGTACTCTGTACCGACTTGATGCGCAGTCGTATTTCTTTAAGATTCGCCATTATGCAAATGATTTAGCAACTTCTCCTGCGACTTCAGATAGTTTAGCCTGAATGTCGTCTGTCCACTTTTTATCGCGGATTTGCTCCAATACAGAAGCATGATTATGTTTCAATTCCTGAATAAGTGCCGTTTCAAATGCGTCTACTTTATTTACAGGAACATTGTCCAGAAATCCTTTAGATGCAGCATAGATAGAAGCTACCTGCTCTTCAACGGATACCGGGCTATATTGCTTTTGGATCAGAAGCTGTACGTTACGCTTTCCTCTTTCCAGCTGAAGTTGAGTTGCTTTATCCAAATCAGAACCGAAACGCGCAAATGCTTCCAATTCACGGTACTGAGCAAGGCTCAGTTTTAGGGTACCTGCAACTTTTTTCATAGGCTTGATCTGTGCAGAACCACCCACACGAGATACTGAGATACCTACGTTTACTGCGGGACGAATACCTGCATTGAAAAGGTTAGACTCCAGGAAGATCTGCCCATCTGTAATCGAAATTACGTTGGTTGGGATATAAGCAGAAACGTCCCCTTCCTGAGTTTCGATAATTGGGAGTGCAGTAAGCGATCCTCCTCCTTTTACGATTCCTTTGAAAGACTCAGGAACATCATTCATTTGAGAGGCCAGTTCATCATTATTGATAACTTTTGCAGCACGCTCCAATAAACGGCTGTGAAGATAGAATACATCCCCGGGATATGCCTCACGACCAGGAGGACGACGAAGCAGGAGGGATACTTCACGATAAGCAACCGCTTGCTTGGAAAGGTCATCATAGATGGCCAAAGCAGCGCGACCGGTATCGCGGAAAAATTCTCCAATCGCAGCACCCGCAAATGGAGCGAAGAATTGAAGAGGAGCGGGAGTTGAAGCCGGAGCAGCAACGATAACCGTATAAGGCATCGCTCCTCCGTCTTCCAGTGATTTTACTACCTGTGCTACAGTAGAAGCTTTTTGTCCAATCGCTACATATACACAGAATACGGGTTCTCCCTTATCGTAAAATTCTTTTTGGTTAATGATTGTATCAATCGCGATCGCAGTCTTTCCAGTCTGGCGGTCGCCAATGATCAATTCACGCTGTCCTCTACCGATAGGAATCATGGAGTCGATAGACTTCAATCCTGTTTGAAGAGGCTCTGTAACAGGCTCACGGAAGATTACCCCGGGAGCTTTACGCTCATAAGGAGACTCATAAAGTTCTCCAGAAATAGGTCCTTTACCGTCGATAGGCTCACCTAGTGGGTTGATAACCCTTCCCAAAAGACCTTCACCTACTTGCAAAGAAGCAATCTTACCGGTACGGCGTACATTGTCTCCTTCTTTGATTCCTTCAGAATCACCGAAGAGTACCGCACCTACATTGTCTTCTTCCAGGTTAAGTACCATGCCTTTAAGGCCGGTTTCAAATTCGATCAACTCACCAGCCTGTACTTTAGTCAGGCCGTATATACGGGCAATACCGTCACCGATCTGGAGTACCGTCCCGGTCTCTTCCAGTTCTGCTTCGGATTTGAAGTTTGATAGCTGCTCTCGCAAGATTGCAGAAACTTCGTCTGGTCTAACCGCTGCCATATTAAATTAGAATTATTGGATTTTGAATATTTATATAAAGTGCCGGCTTACAATCTGTGTGTTTCAATCTGCTTTAAGCCGGTCAATTTTTATCTTTTTGTCAGTTCTTGTTTGATCCTTCTCAAGGAAGAAGAAACACTACCGTCGAAGAGTTTATCTCCTACTTTCAATACGAAGCCACCGATAAGCTCAGGATCAACTTCTATCGTCAAATCAAGTTTCTTACCGATCTTTTCTTCCATCGCAGTCTGGATTGCCTTCTCTTCTTTGCTACTTAGTTTGTGTGCAGAAACCAGGGTGCCCCTTTCAACTCCTTTGGAATCATCATACAGTTTGATAAATGCACTTGCTACATGAGGCAGATACATTTCTCGTCCTTTTCTCACCAACATCTGGGTAAGCAAGGGAGCCAATTCAGAAGTAAAAATCTTTTCAAATACCGCCTTAACGATATTTTCTTTTTTACCCATGCTGATCAAAGGGCTATTGAGCATAGCTACCAGATCGGGGCTTGCTGTACAAACCTGTGAAATGGTCTCCATATCCGTCTGCACTTTGTCGAGCATCTTCTTTTCCTCGGCAAGTCCAAAGATGGATTTCGCGTATCTATATCCAATTCTATCTTCTACCATGATTTTTCTATTAGAAGTATTGGATTAGTTGCTGTTTAGTTCAGAGATAAGCTTTTCAGCAAAAGCAGACTGAGCGCCTTTATCTGAGAATTCTTTGCGAAGGATCTGCTCGGAAACTTGTACTGCTATTGTAGCAGCAGTCTGTTTGATCTCAGCAAGTGCTGCATTTTTCTCAGCATCAATTTGAGCTTTGGCTTTTTCACGCTCTACAGTTGCCACATCAGCAGCAGCTTTTTTAGCGTCAGCAATGATCTGGTCTTTCATTGCATTGGCTTCCTTCAGGATTTTGTCCTTTTCCTGACGCGCTTCTTTCAGCAAAGCTTCATTCTCAGCATTGAGTTTAGACATCTCTTCACGTGCTTTGGCAGCTTCCTGTAGAGAGTTCTCGATGCTTTCTTCACGCTCACTAAGCGCATTAAGAATGGGCTTCCAGGCCATTTTCCTCAGAATGAAGAAGAAGACCAGAAAGATGATCAAGGTCCAGGTGAACAATCCCAATTGGGGCATTAACAGTTCCATATATCTATAGTATAGGGTCTAATTATTATTCAAAGTAAAAACCAGGCAGGTCCCTGGGCATTCCCCAGGAATCCTGCTCAGTGTCTTAAGCGACGCCTTGTGGGTTCAGGAAGATGATCAACAGACAAACTACCTCTCCAAGAAGGGCAACACCCTCGATGAAGGCTGCCATCAGAATCATCGCTCCACGAATATCACCAGAAGCTTCTGGCTGACGTGCGATAGATTCAACTGAGGAAGCGGTAAGTCTACCGATACCCATTCCTGCACCAATCGCAGCAAGTCCTGCTCCGATACCAGCGCCTAAAATTCCAAAAGTTCCCATAGGGTTATATATAAAAAGGTTACTATTGACTAGTGGTGATCATGCTCTTCTACAGCCATCCCAATGAATACTGCAGTAAGAAGCGTGAAGATGTATGCCTGAATGATTGCCACTACGACTTCGAGTACATAAATGGCAATGGTAAATCCGATGGAGATCGGCATGATCGCAAATGCTCCTCCGGGTTGCCGCCCGTTTTCACCGAGAATAAACATCATACAGATCAGGGACAGTACCATAAAGTGTCCTGCTGAGATGTTGGCAAAAAGACGAATCATGAGGGCGAAAGGCTTGGTGAATACACCAATCACTTCCACGATAGGCATCAGGGGCAATCCAAATTTCAACCACCAGGGTACACCGGGTGTATTGAAGATGTGGATCCAGTAATCTTTATTGGCGTTTACATTGACCAGAATAAAGGTCAGTAGTGCCAAGGCTGCCGTAACGGAAATGTTCCCCATAACATTAGAGTTAAAAGGAGTCAGTCCGAAGAGGTTGGCAAACCAGATAAAGAAGAATAAACTCAGTAGATAAGGAAGGAATCCTGCCGCTTTATCATGAAGATAAGGTTTGGCTATCTCATCTCTAATGAAGATGATGATGGGCTCAAAAAAGGACTGGATGCCAGAAGGCGCCTTTCCTTTATTTCTGCGGTATCCTTTCGCAACAGCATTGAATATGAAGAGCATCACAATACCAACCAGCAGCATGTGCAAACTAGCTTTGGTGATTGACAGATCATAGACCGCATGTTCGTGGTCAATGTTCTCTTTTTCCCATTCTTCAAATTCCTTGTCGGTAAAGTCCGGATGGCCTTGATCATCCATAGGAACACTTACTCCATCTTTTAAAGGATAGAGGTGGTCATGAAATGCCATGTAGCCTTTTTCGACCAGACCCTCTGTACTCCCCACAAATTGAAATCCATCCTGGCTGCTGTAAAAGAACCAGGGGAGGTGCAATGCTATGGGTTTATATCCATCACTGGTCGGAATATCTGTGATATGCCAATCATGGGTGTCAAGGACGTGATGAAGAATGGTGGTTTTGGCATCAAATTCTTCAGGTTCATCACCTTCTTTTCCGAATAGGCTGCCTACAGAGAAAGACGTTATTAATAACGTGATTAAGAGTAACTTACGCACAATCATCTAAGAGTGTTTTTCGTGCTTTATATATAGCGATACTGAATTAGGCGCGCAATTTACGCATTAAGCTATAAACTTCAAATGCAGTGAAAGCAAAATACGAAAGAAAGTATGCGGTAACGTATTCTTTTATTTGATCGGTGTATTGAATGGCTACATAGAGGATAGATATGATGCCGATGATCATCTTGCTGGTCATAGCCACAAGCAAGGCAGAAATGAAGCTTCTGTTGCCTTTAAAAAGGTTCTTAAAATTGATAGAATAGGCAAGATTGGTAGTGATAAGACTCACCAAAACTGCAATAGACATTGCAGGAAAACTTATGCTGGGAAGCCAGTATTGTTGGGCCACATAAGCGGTAAGTACCAGGAAGGCAGCAATAAGGAGGGAGAAAAGGATGAATCGAGCTATGCTCACAATAAGGTAATTTGCTTAACTAAGTCTTTTGACCAGCAAATATATACCCGCAACGCATCCAAAAACAAGGCAGACCAATAAAAACCAGGGTTTTTCTGTGCCGACCCATTGATCCAGGCCATAGCCCAGACCCATGAACACAAGAACGCAGGCCAGGAACTCGAAGCCCAGGCCTGCATATTTCATATAAGATTGCGTGACGTCTTTTTTCTTTTTGTCTTCTTTCATTAGCTAGCTTTGCCCACTTTCTCTGGACGCTGCTGAGAAGAAGGAGGTGTATTTACCGGACGGCTGCTAGACTTGGCCAGTAAATCCTTCGCGCGCTCAGGAGTTTTTGTGAGCATATCTTTGGCAGCTTCGGCCATTTTGCTACTACCGGTGAAGATAGCACCCATTTGTACAACCAGCTTCTGGGTGAAAATGTCTCCGAAGATTTTACCTGTTTTGTCAATGGTCAGAAGTTCACGGGTAACCACGTTTCCCTTGATCTCGCCTTCAACTGTAGCTACACGAGAATCAACATTTCCTTCGATATAACCTGTTCCGCTAACAACCAGCTTGGAGTTACAAACCAGGGTACCGATAACTTTTCCTTCTACGCGGAGGTCGCCCTCTGCATTGATGTTACCTACGACGACTGTGCCTTCAGAAATGATATTACGGCGCATTTCTGATGATTTGGATGAAGAGCTAGAGGAGTTCATTGAGGTGCGGTTACTATCGTTTTTGTTTCCGAACATATGAAGTTTTGACTATGAGTTAATTTCTATATAATTCTCCGGATTTACCGGAATTCCATTATGCCATATTTCTAAGTGAAGGTGTATGCCTGTAGAGTTTTCCCCCGTGTTACCAATGACCGCAATGGGTTCCCCTTTATAGACGTATGTACCTACTTTTTTGAGCAAGCGGCTATTGTGCTTATAAAAGGACAATACGTTGCCTTTACTTACTACACCAATAACCCAGCCATTTTCTACGGAATATTCGGAAATTACGACAAATCCTTCCGAAATAGACTTGATTATTGAATTTTCCTTTGAGCTAATGTCGATCCCCAGGTGGCCAGAACCTACCCTGAATGTATCTTCTACTGTTCCCATGAGGGGGGGGAACAAATTTACCAGCGCTTGCTGAGATTCTATCTCGGCTTTACCCGGTTTTGTAATATAAACAACTTGCGTGGGACCTGCACCATTTTCATCGGGATTTCCTGCATATTCCACAATTTCCCCCAAGTTTTCAGATCCTGTTCCCGGATCAATGTTGCCTTGTGCCTCAATAAGCTCATCCAAACGACTCTGATCAAAATTGAATGCAGAAGTATCTGTACCCGTAGCGGCCTTGAGACTTGCTTCATACAATTCAAACTCATTGATCTTTTTCTCCATCTCATTCACCATAGAATCAATCTCCGCCTTCTCCTGCGCTACTTCTGCAGGTGGGCGGTAATTTGGGATTAACTGGTGCAAGGCAGGTGTGAAGACAAACATCACGATTGTCCCACCTACGATTCCTAAAAACAATAAACCCACAACCCATCCTACCGTAATAGGTTTAAGAAAGAGCTGCTTCGATTGGGAAAGGGTGAGATCATCAATTAGTTCTACCCTGTATTGTTTGGTTAATCGCGCTTTTATTTGCTTGTAAAAGTTTCGCAACATAAACGTTTTAGCTTGCTACAGGATATGGATATATTTGTGCATTCTTTTTCTAAAAAGAATCTTCTTAATTTGTAAACATGACACGACCGAGCGTAGGCAAACTTACAAATTTTCTCTTAATACTAAGTTTGCTTTTTTGTATTTCCTGCTCAAAAGAGAAAGAGACTCTTTCTGCACGGGTATATCATAGTTCCCTGTCCTACTTCAACGGGTATTATAATGCCAATTACCTCTATGAAGAAACACTAAAGAAGCTTGAATCACAATATTCATATCCTGAACAGGGATTTATTGAGGTTGTTTACTACGGATCTAAGGATGAAGTAAAAAGCTTTGAAAATGATTTTGAAGAGATCGCCAAGAAAAATGACCGTGTGATCTTCAAACATCCCAATGGAAACTACATAGATGAGTGCCGTCTCCTGAATGGAAAAAGCTGGTTCTACAGGCAGGATTACTACAAAGCCTTGCAGAACTTTGATTTTGTTCTGGACTCTTTCCCCGACTCCAAACTCGCACCTGAGGCCTGGTTCTGGATTGCTCAAACCCAGTACCAAATGGAAAACCCTGAGGTGGCTTCGGAGATTGTGGACGAAAGGTTACTCTATGCAGATAGCGTGATTTTGGAAGATAAAATGCTGGACGAACTCGGACTGTTCAGAACCAAACTCGCCATAGATAAAGAAGACTATCCCACTGCCCTAAAAATTCTTACCGAACATATAGAATATATCACGGGTCGGATGCGAAAAGCCCGGGCCCATTTCCTTTTAGGGCAATTATATGATGCCACAGAAAATTTCCCTAAAGCTCTGGAGCAGTTTGAACTGGTCAGTAAGTACAGTGAAACTTACTACCTGACCTTCATTTCCAAAATGAAGATTGCCCGCTTATATGTAGACTTTCAGGAAGGTAAGGATGATGATCAAATTGTCCAGGATTACTTGAAAAAGCTGCTGAAAGATGAGAAGAATGAAGAATACCAGGACCGCATCTATTATGAGTTTGCGATGCTGGAACTCAAAAAAGGCAATCAGGACGAAGCTATTGCATACCTTAGGGAGTCTATCCGATCGAATATGAATAACCAGCGGCAGAAAGCCCTGTCCTATTATAAGATCGGCCAGATTCATTTTTACGAACTTCAGGACTACAATACAGCTCAGGCTTATTATGATAGTGCCGCTACCTCTATCAATCAGGATGCTCCCGAATATCAGGAGATCACCACTTTAGCAAAAACCCTCAAAAACTACATTACCCAGATCAATACCATCCATTATCAGGACAGTATGCTGTATCTGGCGAGCTTGCCCAAAGAAGAAGTAGATAAGATTGTGGATGTTTTGGTGAAAGAAGAGGAAAAGCGAAAAAAAGAGGAACTGGCCAGACAATTGGAAGAACAGGAAGCATTAAAAAATAATGACCCTTTCTTTAATCCTTTACTCCAGAACCAACAACAACAAAGAAATCGAAATAATCAGCAAGGAGGATCAGGCGGATGGTATTTTGACAATCCCGGATCTGTGAGCAATGGTCGAATACAATTTCAACAGTTATGGGGAAACCGGCAAAATTCAGATCATTGGCGACGAAGTAATAAAACATCTGTTGCAATTGGGGGAATAGGAGGAGATAATGAAGAAGCTGGACCTGGAGGTAGTAGTACCATTGCCGTTGATAGTGTCATGCTTGAGAAGTATGGAGATAACTACAAATTTTATGTAGATATTCCCGACACAGAGGAAAGGAAAGAAGAGAGTTTGGGCATGATAGAGGAAGCCCTTTACAAACTGGGGCAGATTTATAGCCAAAGACTTGATGAGCCTGATTCCGCGATCAAAACCTTCAATACCTTATTGGACCGTTTTGAAGAATCTGAATATGCCTTGCGTACCCGTTATGCCTTATTTAAACTTTACTCTGAAAAAAGAGATAAACTGGCCAGGGTCCACCGAAGCATTATCATCAATGAATACCCTAAAACCATTTATGCATACCTCATTCTGGGTAAAGACCCCAATGAGTTGAAAAAGGATGAAGAGGATTATATTTATGCATATGAAGGCCTCTTTAATGCCTACGCAGACAAGCAATATGAAACTTCTCTAGGTTTCAGTGAATACCTGCTGGCGCAATCTCAGTTCAATGACAATCCAGCCATTGACCTGGCAAAACTCCACTACATTCGAGGAATGTCCTATGGATTTACCGGGGATGAGGATAGTTTGAGAAATATCCTCACGCGGGTGGTCAATACCTATCCGGAACATGAGGTTACTCCCATTGCACAGAAAACCCTCAATTATCTCCAGAATGGAATTCCGGAAGATAAAAAGCCGATCAGTGAAGCTACCGGGGAATCTGAATCCGTCGATCTCGATCCCAAAAGAGATCCTAATAATCCCGCTTATCGCGGATTTACCACCGAGGTAAAACCAACGGATAAGATATTTGTCCTGATGTATGTGAGAAAGGAAAAAATTTCCAAGGCTGATGCTACCAAACTCATCAATGAGTTCAACAAAAAAGCCTATGCACAAAGCAGATTCAAAGTATTTGCCTTCCTGTATAAGCAAACGCATCTCCTCCCCTATATCAGTACTTTTAAAAGTGTAGAAGATGCCAGTGGATATGTTGATGCATTCACAGCAGACCCCTCCTCTGGAGAGATCATTTCCAGTTCGGATGAAAAGGTCTTCTACATCAGCCATAGCAATTTCAAAGTAGCCTATGGGCAGAAACGAATGGTTGATTACATCAATTATTACGAATACATTATAAATGGGAAATAAGATAGAAGGATTTTGATCCTAAAGATAAAGCCCGGATTTTCAGATCCGGGCTTTATTGTTTTTATTCGGATTGCTCTAAACCGAAATACGTTTTATGAAAAAGCTACTCACTACTAGCTCTAACTGGAAATTCATCCTGCCTGCTTTTTTGGCTTTTATCATCTGCCTCTACCTTTTCCAGAGCTACCAAACGGAAATAAATTCCCTCACAGGAAAGGACAGTCCGATTGTAGATTTACGGAAAAATTATGACCAGCAGGAAATTCATCAATTCTTTAGCCTACTCACAGAAGAAGGACGGGAAATACACAAGAATATTACGGGAGTTCTGGATATGATTTTTCCCTGGGCTTATGGATCTTTTTTCATTTTACTCACCGCTTTCTTTCTCAAAAAAATTAGCCCTCCTCAATCAAACTGGATCTATCTGGCCCTCTTCCCCATTTTATTGATGCTGGTTGATTATATAGAAAACTTCAACACCCTTGAAATGCTGGCTGCCTTTCCTGATCTGGATGCACAAAAAGTATCAGATGCTTCCCGGATCACTGGATTAAAAAGTATGCTCAGCTACATTTCCCAGCTCATTCTTTTGCTCTCAGCATTACTTTATTTGGTGAAAAAAGGAATGGAGTGGAAAAAGAATCGCGATGAACAAAAATGAGATTATCTGTACTGAATTTAGCACATGAGATCCATTTCTTACGATTCATGAAATAATTCCTGGATTTTGACTGCTTTGGCATGAGAATGGAGATCATATATTGATGGATTTCCTCTCCCTCCAGCGGAATAAGGAAAATTCCTTGCTCGGGCAAAGAGATTTGATTTGGCGAATTTTTTTATCCGAAGAAATAAGACAAGCTCTCCTTTGCCTTCGAAAGGACGACAAAAACAGCCTCCTTCCTACACCTTATCCACATTTGTAGGGTACTAATCCACACTTTCTACCATATATTATAATTATGTGGTATCTTTGAATTCGCAAGAAAAGCGTTTTTCCATGAATGAACTTTCGGTATTAGAAAAGGAAATAAGCCATGAGAGTAAACGCCTAAAACCGTCTTCCCCCCGGATAGGCATTGAATTCTTGCCCGAGCACAAGCTTCCCAGGAAAATCTTTCTGGGAGTAATTGCCGGCATGGCAACGCTGGTCTTGGGCTTCATACTGTTTTCTACACAGTATCTTCCGCCCCTAAACGAAATCGAAAATCCTCAGTCCACCCTATCTACGCAGGTGCTATCCTCTGATGGGATTGTATTGGACAACTTCTTCGCCCGTGAAAATCGGGTGAATATACACCTTAACGAAGTGTCTCCTCATGTGATCAATGCCCTGGTCGCAACGGAGGACGCACGTTTTTATGATCATAGTGGAGTGGATTACTGGTCCATTCCAGCTTTGGTCAAACGTAACCTTTCAGGAACAACCAGTGGGGGTAGTACCATCACTATGCAGTTGGCTCGTAACCTCTTCAATGCTGTAAGCAGAGAGCGTACGGTTTTCAGAAAAGTTAAAGAGATCATCGTTTCCGCCATTTTAGAGAAAAAGTACACCAAGCAAGAGATCATGGAGGCCTATTTGAATACGGTCAACATTTTCGGTAATGCCTATGGAGTAGAAATGGCAGCAAAAAGACTCTTTGGTAAAACGGCTCTTGAGTTGAGCATAGAGGAATCTGCCCTGGTTGTAGGTATGCTAAAGGGCCAGGGAGTGTATGATCCGATCCGCAAAAAAGAGCGAAGTAAAGAACGCCGAAATGTTGTGATCAATCTCATGGTAAAACATGGTTTTCTCAATCCTGCAGAAGTTGATGTCGATAGCATCAAGCAATTGCCGGTCGTTACGGTAGCTCAAGGCCAAATGCACTATCAGGGTACTGCTCCTTATTTTCGTCAGATTGTGAAAGAGTTTGTGAAGGATTGGGCGGAAAAGAATCCCAAGCCAGATGGTAGTAAATACAACCTTTATGCTGATGGGTTAAAGGTATTTACCAGCCTGGATTCACGTATGCAGATACATGCTGAATCAGCGGTTAGAGAGCACTTGACTAAACTGCAACAAGACTTTGACGAGCATATCGACGGGCAAGAGCCCTATAAATACGATCCCAAGATTCTTGAGGATCTCACCATACAATCTCCCCGCTATCGCAGAGCGATGAAAGCCGGGAAATCAGAAAAGGAAATCAAAGAAGAATTTGATAAGCCAGTTGAAATGACCCTCTTCAGTTGGGGAGGAGAAATAGATACGACCTTGAGTCCTCTGGATTCTATTAAGTATATGTGTCGTTATCTAGAAACTGGATTTGTTTCTATTGATCCAAGAAATGGTCAGGTGAAAGCCTGGGTAGGAGGTATTGATTATCGCTATTTCCAGTATGATCATGTAAAAACAGGTAAAAGACAGGTAGGATCTACCTTCAAACCTTTTGTATACGGAGCCGCAATAGAAGCGGGCCTTTCTCCCTGTACAGAAGAATTGAATCAACCCTGGACCTTCCCGGATACGGATGGAAAAGGAACTCCCTGGACACCTAAAAATGCAAATGGCAAGTATGGAGGTAAAATGACCCTGCGTACAGCTCTCGCAACTTCTACCAATCTGGTTACTGCTCGTCTGATGGACAGAGTAAGACCGGAAAATGTAGTTCGATTTGCACGAAGAGTCGGGATCCAAAGTCCCCTCGAAGCTGTTTATGCTTTGTGTCTTGGAACGGCCGATCTTTCTGTTCTTGAGTTGACCGGAGCCTATTCGACTTTCGCAAATCAGGGGATCAGCAATGAGCCCATATTTGTTACCCGTATAGAGGATCGCAAAGGAAATGTCTTGGTTGAGTTTTCGCCTAATAGCAAAGAAGGCATGAATGCAAAGGATGCTTATGGTGTCCTGGAGTTACTCAAAGGTACAGTCGATGAAGCCGCTGGAACAGCACATGCCCTTCGTACCGAATATAATTTCACCCAGGAAATCGGTGCCAAAACCGGAACTACGCAGAATCATGCAGATGGATGGTTTGTAGCTGTTACTCCGGAAATGGTTTCTGGTGTTTGGGTAGGATGTGCAGATCGCAGGATGCGATTCAGAGATATTAAAAATGGACAGGGAGCCAATATGGCAATGCCGATTTGGGCAAACTTTATTCAGAAGGTGGATGATGATCCTAGCTTGAAACTTGAGAAGGCACGTTTCCGTAGACCTCGGGGATATGGAACCAACTTCGACTGCTTCAATGATGGAGATGAAGAAGGAAAAACATTGTTGGTTCAGGATAAAAATCTACCACAAAGTTCAGATGATCTGAATAGTTTCGACTAATTTCCCTGTTCCCTAGCCTAATTAGGAGGCCCTCATGAGTACGGCTGTTCTCGACAAAGTAAAAAATCTACCACAAGCACCCGGTGTTTATCGTTTCCTCAATAAATCGGGGAAAATCCTTTACATCGGAAAAGCCAAAGATCTGCGTAAGCGGGTCAGCAGCTATTTTATGTCCGGGAGAAAGCATAGCTACCGCATACAGCATTTGGTAGAAAGGATCGAAGACCTCGCCTATACCCTCACCAATAGCGAGATCGAAGCCCTCCTCTTAGAAAACAATCTGATCAAAACGCATCAGCCCCGATATAACATCCTTCTAAAGGATGGAAAAACCTACCCTTATATCTGCATTAAAAATGAGCGTTTCCCACGAGTCTTTAGCACAAGAAACCGCATAAAAGATGGTTCTCAATACTTTGGTCCCTACCCTAGTGTGACCAATATGAAAACCATGCTTCGACTGATCCGGGATTTCGTTAAGATCAGAACCTGCAATTACCACCTGACTGATGCTAACATACAGGCAGGCAAATTCAAAAAATGCCTGGAATTCCAGATAGGCAACTGCAAAGCTCCCTGCGAGGGTTTGCAATCCGAAGAGGATTATATGGAAGGGATTGATCAGGTTAAACATATTCTCAGAGGAAACCTGGGCCCTGTTTTGCGAAAGCTGGAAGAACAGATGCAAGCAGCTGCAGGGAATTATGAGTTTGAGAAAGCAGAGTTATTTAAGAAAAGATGGGAAAGACTTCGAGCCTACAAAAGAAGAAGTAGAGTTGTTTCCTCTTCGGTCAATGACCTGGAAGTGATAACAATTCTAGTTGAACAACATTTGGCAGTCGTCAATCACTTCAAGGTTCAAAATGGAGCCATTGTTCAAACCCATTCCTTCGAATTCAAACAGAAAAATCAGGAGACAGCAGAGGAAATCCTCATGGCGGGGATGGCTCAAATGCTGGCTGACCAGGAACAGGAATTCTTCACAGATTGGGTGGCGAATATCGACTTGAGCAGTGCTGCAATTCCCGAAGGAATCAATTGGTCCATCCCACAGAAAGGAGATAAAAAGCACCTCATTGAACTTTCACTAAAAAACTGTAAGGCCCTTTTAACCGAAAAACTCTATACCCAGACCTTCAAAAAAAGGAGAAGTCAGGCTGAAATCATGGTAGACGAATTGCAGAAAGAACTTCGTATGACTGAGCCTCCTGACCACATCGAGTGTTTTGATAACTCTAATTTTCAGGGTTCTTCCCCCGTAGCATCTTGTGTGGTCTTTAAAAACGGGAAGCCTTCGAAACGAGATTATCGTCATTTCAAAATAAAAACGGTAGAGGGTCCCGATGATTTTGCTTCTATGGAAGAGATCGTGGAGCGGAGGTACAAGCGACTCTTACATGAAAATCAACCTTTACCCAAATTGATTCTGATAGACGGAGGAAAAGGGCAATTGAGCAGTGCGGCTAATTCTTTACGGAAACTGGGCTTGATTGATAAAATTCCGATTATCGGTATAGCTAAACGTTTGGAGGAAATCTACCGGGTCGGAGATAGCATTCCTCTCCATATTGATAAAAAGAGTCCGGCTTTATACTTATTACAGCAGCTTCGAAATGAAGCGCACCGCTTTGCCATTACCCTCCATAGAAACCTCCGAAGTAAAGCAGATGGTCAGCGGTCTAAACTCACTAAAATCAAAGGCATTGGGAGTAAGGCGGAGCAGGAAATTTTGCAAACCTTCAAGTCAGTTAAAAAGCTCAAAGCCGCCAGCCAAAAAGAGTTGGAAGCCAAACTAGGTAAGCATCGCGCAATGCTTGTTCTCAAAGCCATTGAAGAGGGAGTAATTTAAATTCCATTTCATTTGAAACATTCTGTCATCCTGAGGCTAGGATGCGCTTTGGCTTCTGTGTGCCGAGGGACATTGTATTCAGGATCGATTCAAATACATGATCTCTCAGCACTGCATGCCACCGCAAATCCAAACTTCGAGATGACGAAAACATCCTGTCATCCCGAAGCCAGGATGCGCTTTGGCTCCTGTGTGCCGAGGGAGCTTGTATTTCGGTTCGAGATAAAATACACAATCTCTCTGCACTGCATGCCACCGCAAATCCAAACTTCGAGATGACGAAAACATCCTGTCATCCCGAAGCCAGGATGCGCTTTGGCTCCTGTGTGCCGAGGGAGCTTGTATTTCGGTTCGAGATAAAATACACGATCTCTCAGCACTGCATGCCACCGCAAATCCAAACTTCGAGATGACGAGGTTTTTATCGAAGGTCCACGGCCAGGGTTCTCACCCTTTCTGATAATTTCACTTCCTCTGTTCCTCCTCTAAAATTGATTCGCTCTACTCCTTCGATTACGAAAAATGCTCTATCACCCGCTCTAGCCTGTCTGATTTCTGCAGGAACCGGCAAACTGATCATTTCCAAAGCATTTTGATTGGAGACATTGATTGTGCGTAGGGTACGTGGGGGTCTTAGCCCATCTTTAAGTTTTATACTGATTTTGGTAATGCGGTAACGAGCATCTCTGGGGAGTAAGCGCTTGAACTCAGCATCAGGTACCAGTTTCACATGAAAGCTACTGCTTTTAGGAACAGAAGCACCGCCTACATAAGACCTTCTGTTTACCCGGAAATCGATCTCGGGCTTAGGCGGGGAAATCACATTGTATTTTCTGTCATCGATCTTTAGCGTCCTTCCCTGAGTCCTGGAGCTAACACTTACCACACTACTTCTGCCATTAGGGATGATCAAAAACTTCTTTTTAGAATCATTGGCCTGCGTTACCTGGGCATTGCTTGCTGTTACTACAGGATCATAATGTACACCTAATGCAGGCACATCTATATTCAAACCATTTCCACAGTTGCGATAAAGGTTGTTTACGGCCAAAGAATATACCTGTAATTCCGGCTTGGTAACTTTGAAGGACTGACGAACCTGCAAAGTATCAAAAGTCCCATCAGGTTTGGGTACATACACATTAGCCGTATAGCTTTGCATGCCCTCTGCTTTCCCTGCAGGGATATTGCTGGCGTTTGCCATCACTTGCAAAGTCGCTGTATTTCCTCCCTCATCTACATTCACTCTACCAGAAGGACTGCTGAAATTGGGTTTCACCTGACGAGATACCATCCCTACGGATAATTGGGTCTCAAAAGGGAGACCTGCAGGAACGATTTGGGCAAGGGGAGAGCTAATTGCTACGATACTATCGACGATGATATTTATCTTCCCTGCTATACGATTATTAAGCACCTCCAATAACTCTTTCTCCTGTTGGAGGACATCTACCCGTAAAGCTTCCAAAGTTGCCAGATTGGCAACTACAGGCCCTTCAAAGGTATATTGCTCCCAACGCTTGCCAGGGTCTTTACTGCTTTCTTTAGGATCCTGTCTTAACAAGGGATTTCTTTGCATAGAATCCCTCACCTGTGAGTTGTAAATGGATGTCAATGCCCGTGCGTACTGATCGAGACTTTCCCGCAAGTCATATGCTTCTCCCTCTCCCCTTCTTTGATTCGCTTCTTCTGTTTCGCCCATCCAATACACATAGTTTTCGTCCAGTTCATCTTTCTTGGTAAACTCCTTCTTCTCCGGATCATATTTCGCCAGCTTCTCCATTTCCAAGACATGTTGATCCAGGGATTTCATTAGTTCATTTGTCATACCCTGGACGATGGCCAGTGTATCGATCAAACCTTTGTTGTCTTCTTTTTTCTCGATCTCCATCTGCCGCTCGATTTCAGCATTCATAATGGAGATAAATCCCTGGTTGTTGTTTTCTGCCTGAGTCGCTGAAATCTTGAGACGTTCTCGGATCGACTCAAAAGAATCCAGTACCTCATTGGTTACATTCATTGCGAGCATAGCCAGCAAAACGAAATACATCATATTGATCATTTTCTGCCGGGGTGATACTTTTTGATTTGCCATAATTTCTTTCTGATGGTTCGTTAATGAGCATACTTCTCCCAGGTCGATTCTTGGCTTTTCGACTTTATTTGAAATTCGTATGAGTGGTTGAATTATGCTATACTCCCATAATGGTGGAGGGCAGAAAGGTTACAGGAGAGGGAGGAAAATTGTGTTCTAGTGCTCAGGTGTTCTAGCACTCTCCTGTTCTTTGGGTTCTGATTTCGGGATAATCACTAGAACACGAGAACACAGGAGTACCAGAACACATAAAAAAACCCGACACTGATCTTCTCAGTGCCGGGTTTTTTAATCATTTCCTGCTATTAGTAGCTCCAGAGGTGGTGCTCGAATTCAACCATCTTTTGACGACGGTATTCAGATTCATGTAGTGAGCGGATACCTTCTCCAGATATGTCGATGATATAGCTGTGGAACAAACGCAGCTCGAATACTTCACGCAATGTTTTGTACTCAGCATCATTGTAACGGTTTTTCCACTGTGCACTTTCCAGGGTTTCGCGAACATCATCATAACGGAAAGTGATCAGCTGCTTCTCAGGAAGCGTTTCGCCTGGATCAGTCCAAATGATATCGATCAACTGGATGTCATACACCATATCAGAACGGGTCTTGTCGAAAATTCTGTCTTCGATGAAGTGAACTACATTTTCAAATGGAGCGGGATCGAAATCACCTCCACCAAATGCAGATTTGCCAACTTCGTCAATGGAGTCTCCAAGTTCGTCTCCACCGAATCCGTCATCACCTTCATCACCGAATCCCCAGTCATCTTCTTCATCCCCATCGAAGTCATCGAATCCTTCTCCATCTTCTCCATCACCAAAGTCGTCTTCTGCTCCGGAATCAAAATCATCTTCTCCTTCGAGGCTACCTTCGATCTCCTGGATCTTTTGCAGTACCTCATCATAACTCATAGGCTTCTCAAGGCTATCGGGGTCAAAAGCCACGAACTTACCTTGCTTTAGGCCATTGAACAGGGTCATGATCAATCCATCAGTTTCTGCATAAGGAGTATTATCTCCTGTGTAGAAGCTGCTCTCGCGTTTGATCAGGGGGCTGTTTACCTTTTCATTGAGGTCAATGCGGTTTACAACCTTGCGACGCCAAAAGTGGTCTTCAGGACGGATTTCTTCAGTCTTGAACTGTGCCAAAGCCGGGAGACTGAACGCCGTAATTAGGATGGTGACAAGCAGGATATTTCTCATATTTCAATAAAGTATTTGATCAACAGATCTAGATTATTTAACAACCACCTGGAGAGTTCTCTCTACTTCAGAGAAACGCTTATCCACGATGCGTTTGTTTTGGAAATTTGTTCTATAGATATCATTCAGGATGATGTAAACAGCGGTACCTGCGCGCGCCTGCCTTACTTGTGTACCCATAGTAATGTTGATGGGCTTCAAGGCATCTTTACCAGCTGTATTTACACGATTCACTGTGGTTGGTGGTCCGAGAGAAAGCTGAGCTTTAACTTCAACACTACCAATTCCATATCTTGCGTCTTGAGGAAGCGCAGATGCAAAGTCAGCATCAGCAGTAAGTCTTACCTGAACCCTACTAGATTTAGAAACAGGTCCTTTAACTTGTTTTCCGTTTACACGCATATCGATTCCTGGTTTGGGAGGACGAATTACTTTGTAATCCACGTTTCCAATCAGGAGCTTCTGTCCATTTGTAACACTGCTAACAGCAACTCTTGCAGTTCTTCCTGTAGGTACAATCCGGAATTTCTTCTTGGATTTTTTATTAGGAATCACAGATCCATTATTGACAGAAACAGAGGGATTGTATTGATCTCCCAAAGCAGGAACATCAATGTTTACATCATTACCACACTGAGAGTACAGGATCTGGATAGCAGCAGAAGTAATTACAACCTCTGGCTTACGAACCACAAATTCAGCTGTTTTATTGATGGTTTCGAATCCACCAGTAGCCTTAGGTACCTGAACAGTATAAGTGTATGACTGTTTTCCTTCGTTTCTTCCTTTAGGGATAGAGCCGCCTCTTGCCCCAATGGTCAACAATGCACCACCATCTTCTTCAACTTTGATCGAACCGGAGCTACTAGAGAACTTAGGTTGGATTTGGCTGGAAGACATCGCTACATATAGCTTGGTTTGGAATTGCAAACCAGCAGGAACGATGGTAGAAATTGGTGCGTTGATATCAACAACTTTATCTGCTTTAAAGGTTGCTACTCCCAAACGAGAGTTGAGCAGGTCAAGCAGTGATTTTTCTTTTTCGTAGATATCCAGTTTGATTTTCTCAAGCATTGCAGTGTTTGCAATAGCAGGACCTTCGAAAGTAAAGAGTTCCCAGGTTTTGGGTTCTCCGTCCTGAGTGTCTTCAGGCTTTGCATCAGAAGTGAGCAATTCTTCCGGAAGATTCAGTCTTTGAGATTGGTCCTTAAGTTGAGCATTATACATGTCAACCAGATATTTTACATAACCATCCAACTCCTGGTGAAGCTTGTATGCTTCTCCTTCTCCTCTTCCGTCATTGGCCTCTTGAGAATCTCCCTGTCCTAACCAATATTGGATGTTCTTCTCAGTTTCACCGAGGTTTACCAATTTGTTGGTTTCTGGATCACGTTTGATGATCTCATTTTCGAGGTGGCTAATATGTCCATTGATCTTGCCGATGATTTCGCTGGTTTGCCCTTTGATTTGATCCAGGGTATCCAGCAAGCCTTCATTGGAACGTTTTCCTTCGTTCTTGATCTCTTCATTGATGGTTTCTTTCATCAATGCCATGAAGTCTCCGGAATTTGCATTTGCTTCCAGAGCTGATGTGCCCAGTTTATCCTTGAATACCTGGAAGGCATTCAGAATCTCGGCACTTACGTTCAAGGCAAGTAGTGCGAGCAACACGAGGTACATCATGTTGATCATTTTCTGCCTTGGTGATAATTTACCTGATGCCATAACTTATTCCTTTCTGATTTAGGTTAATAAATATATTAGAGAAAGGATGCATTAGTTGGTACCACCAGCCATAGCTGAAAGCATGTTACCGTAAACATTGTTCAGGCGCTGCAAATTCTTGTTCAGAACTTCCATTCCTTCTTTGTATTGCTGAGCATCCGTAGAAGCTTCAGCCATGCTTTGCATAGCTTCACCCATGCTGGCGTAGAACTGGTTCAAAGACTTCAGGTGAGTCTTGGCATCTTGCAATTCAAGCTCATAGATAGAGTTCAGAGAGCTCAGGTTGCGAGTGATAGTTTGAACCTGCTCGTGGTAGGCTTGCGCATCAGTTGCAGCATTAGCGAATCCAGACATAGAATCAACAGCGATAGAATAGCTTTGATTCAGGCTTTCGATTTTGCTAGAAGCTTCTTTGATTTTGCTTGCATACTCATTGGTTGCACCAGCAGCGTCAGTAACGCTTGAAAGCTTGGATACATTATCATTGAGTCCGGTAAGTGTAGTGGAGAGTTCTCCAAATACAGCGCCGTCGAGATTTTTTACATCCTGCGTCCAGGTAGTATCAACTAATGTATCACCTACCATAGAGTCATCAGCAAGGACAGGATATACTCTTTCCCATTCATATTCTTCTGAAGGTGGATCGATAGCTGAGATCAAGAATACGAATGCTTCTGTAAACATTCCGATGATCAGCATTTCATTCGCCCCTTCCCAGTGTAATATTTTAAAAAGGGCTCCTACGATTACCACTGCTGCAGCGGCACCATAAATGAAGTTCATGGTTACCTGCGCTCCACGCGACTTTAATAAACCTTTTTTTCTTGCCATTTTACTTTCCTTAAATTTTGCCTGATGATGATTGATTTTTGTTTATGAGATGATATTGAAGGAGTGTTGCTTGCCTCATGCGAACAAGACAACACTCTTACTAATTCTTCAAATATCTGTCAATGAAATTTTGCTTTTTAGAAGTTACCAGCGGCGCCTGAGCGTCCGATAACTGTTACTGCAGTACGGAATCCAATGAAGGACTTAGCTGTATCTGCATACTCGAAAGAACGAGTACCACAAGAGAGGAAGTATCCTATATCTTTCCATGATCCACCGCGAATAACTTTGCGGATTTTGCCACCACCGGGAATTCTTACTTCATCCGGGAAGCGATCGCGATCATAGTATACAGGGTTTAGATCATGTGCATATCTGTAACCTGTTTCTTCGAAGTCATCTTCACACCATTCTGCAACGTTTCCAGGCATATCCCAGAGTCCGTATTCGTTGGGGAAGTAAGCTCCAACAGGAGACGTATATTCAAAATTATCCGCAATGTAATCTCCTCTACCAGGTTTAAAGTTTGCAAGGAAACACCCTTTGCTATTTCTTAGATATGGGCTCTCCCATGGGAAGATTTTGTGCTCATATCCACCTCTTGCACCATATTCCCATTCAGCTTCTGTAGGGAGACGGAAACGAGGCATTGCAGGCAATTCTTTCTCTTCTCTGTACTGGTTCAGGTGAAGGGTACGCCATTTACAGAATTCCTGTGCAGCATACCAGTTTACTCCAACAACCGGATAGTTGTCGAAAGCAGGATGCCAGAAATAGTTTTCCATTAGTGGCTCATTGTATGCATATGCAAAATCACGAATCCAGACAGTAGTGTCGGGAATGATGATTTCCTGCAAAATGGGGTCTATAGTGTCAAGGGCACCGTTTTGCTGGAATGCATTAGCTTCATTAGCAGAAGGTCCATAAACGAATTGACGATACTGATTGTTAGTAATCTCAAATTCATCCATGAAATACCCACTGATCGTAATCTGGCGATTGTGGGCAATTTGGGAGTAAGGAACGTCCTGGTCATTTTGTCCCATGTGGAAACTACCAGGGGTTACGAATACCATGCCCATAGGCTGGTACTGATCCCATTCGAGTCTGTCTGTTACGCCAGTCAGTTCACCATGGTGTCCAGTTCCTTTGCCGCCGAAAAGCCCACAGCCTGAAGCGATGAATGCCAAGACGGTGAGTGAGAGAAATGCCTTTTTCATATCTGCGAAAAGTTTCAAATAAGTATTTATCCAGTAGAAATGATTAACTCGCAAAAAAAACGAAGTAAAAAGATCATCTAATATAAATTGCCGCTCTATATTTTGACCTCTTCATTATTTACTACGCTATTTTATAAAGATTATTGAATTATTTAAAAGTAATATCACACAAATGTTAACACACTTTAGAACGCTTAGTTGATTGGGTCTTTGAGTCTTTCAGAATCAATATCCTGAAGTTTACCAGGATTTGAACTAGCTCCCGGAAAGGCCCATGATACTATTATTTCATGTGAGTTAACGTCTCTTCCCCTACTTAGGGCGTTAACGGTAAAGTCAAATGAATACCCCACAAATGTCCTATCCAGCACATTGAAGCCTAAAATTCCACTTACAGACTCATAAGAATTTGTATTAAAGCGGTTAGAAACTCCAAAGACCATCGGCTTATATCTCCAGTATAGACTTACATCATACTGTGGCTGCCCAACTCCATCTGTTTTTAACATCACCACAGGTTGTAAACTCATATCATTTTGCAGATCAAAAGTGTAACCACCCATTAAATAGAAACTTCGTGCCACCTTTGAAGCTGGTCCAACTCCGGAAGTAAGGAGGAGGTCTTCAATTTCTGGTTCAAGTAAATCCTGACCAGATAAACCAACAAAGAACTTGTCATCAGTTCCGGTATAAAAGATCCCGGCACCCAGACTTGGAACAACTGTACTTGATGAAAAGGTACCTAGAGGAACTACCGGATCATCTCCGGCTCTGTTATCATAAATGAATTCTCCATTTAATGATTTTTGTAAAAATCCTCCATTTATTCCAAAACTCAATCTGGCTGCACCAGACTCTTCTCCGAATTTCAACTGATATGCATACGCAACATTCAGGCCAGTTGTCGAAAGAGGTCCTTGCTCATCGCGAATAATTGATGCGCCAACTGCACTACTGATCCCCTGAAGGGGTGTGCTGTACATAGCACTGATCAATCGGGGAGCTCCATCGAGGCCCAGCCATTGCTGTCGTCCTAATAGTGTCAAAGTACTTCTGTATTCTGTACCTGGCATTTTTGTACCAGCTGCAGCGGGATTGTAAAGAAAACGACTAAACGGATGCATCGTGTTCTGTACAAACGTCTGTCCGACCGCAGAAAAAGTCAGGGCACCCAGCAAAATAGCTACTAAAACAAAGATTCTCATGTTAGTTAGTGATAGGGAAATATATCCTATAAAGATGCCCTTTTATTTTAATTTAACCAAATAAGCGGCTTTTACCCTACCGAGAATCCGAACTTTTTTACTAAGTTTTTTTTCACCCCTTTTTTCCCCTAATACAAGGATCAAAAAAAGTTACAGAGCGTCCTCCTGCCCTATATCTCTCAGATAGCGCTCTATAGCGGCTGTCATGGAGGGCATATTGGGTTTAGGAGCTTCGACATCTACCCTGAGATCATGGGATCTGGCCTCTTTTGCAGTCGTAGGACCGAAGACCGCGATCCGGGTTTTGTTTTGTTCGAAATCCGGGAAATTCTTATACAGAGATTTTATGCCTGAAGGGGAGAAAAAGCAGATCATATCATAATAAATGTCTTTCAGATCTGAGAGATCTGCATTGACCGTACGATAGATAACTGCCTCGATAAGATCCATTCCCTTTTCGATCATCTGATTGGGAAGTTCCTTTCTGTGCACATTGCTACAAGGGAAAAGGAACTTCTCATTCTTATGCTTTGTGAGATAAGGCATAAGGTCAATAGCCCTTCTTTCTCCTACAAACAATTTACGCTTGCGGATGACGATATATTTTTGGAGGTATTTGGAGGTTGCTTCACCTACGCAAAAGTATTTGGTATCTGCAGGCATCTCTACCCGCATCTCGTTGATCAACCTGAAAAAGTGATCAACGGCTACTTTACTAGTAAAAATAATACCCGTAAAGTCCAGAGGATTGAGTCCCTGTTTTCGAAATTCGTTAAGGTTTACCCCTTCTACCTGTATGAATTTCCGGAAATCAATTTTGATATTCCATTTCTTAGCAAGTCTGAAATAGGGGGAATTCTGATCTGTTGGCGAGGGTTGTGAAATGAGAATACTCTTTACCGGATTGCTTACTACTTGCTGCTCACTCATATTTAATCTGCCAAGATTTTTTTAGCTTTCAACGCTATCTCGTTTTGCTTGAAGTTTGCAGATTACAGGTCCTACCAGGGAGGTCTTGATGCGTGTACGTATCTGTTTTCCTATCCTCGGCATTTCATACATCGGAATGCTAAATGCCTGCCCATCAGAGCCTGTTTCTATGCTACTTTATTAAAGCAGAATGAAATAGGGTATTACATTGAGGCTGCAAATATACAAAAATTTCACTGTGTAGGAAAAGGAAAATAATCGATCCAGTCCAACATAGAGCACGTACAGGGTTCTGACGTAGTAAATTAAGGCAATAAAAATGGCCAGGAAAAAGAGGGCTCTTCCCCAAAAACTATCCATAAACAAAAAGAGGGCAAATGGAGTACTCAAAAGTAGAATAAGGGGATAATCTGCTACTATTTCCAGTCCCAGAATTTCCAGTCTCATGGCTTTTATCCTGAAAATCCCGCCGAGAAAACCAAGCAAAATTTGTTTCAGGACAAACCAGATCAACATCAAGGAAAAACTTTTGGCAAATATGAATAAGAGGCTATCTTCTTCATTGAAAAGAAGCCCAAGTAAGCTTTCTTCACGGAAGATATGCAGGAATTCCCAATTGTTGATGCTCTGCATATAATAGACTCCCAGGCTCAGCCATACCGCCACATTGCATATACTTAGCAAATGAAGAATGTACAGCAGGCCCTGGTTGGAAAAGGCAGCGACCTCTGTCGAAGAACTGATGTAAAGCTTAGGATTGATCAGGAGGCCTTGCAAGCCGTAGAAAAAGCCGGGATTGGCCAGCTTGATCAAAAAGAGGCTGATGATGGGAAAAAGAATTAGCAGTATGAGGAAAGTTGACCGCTCTAACATGGGAGACCATTTCTCGAAGAAAGATCTTTCGCCTTTTACAAACACCATATAATCCGCCTGTCTTCTACCGCTTTCATCCAGCCAAAATCTGTTCGCGAAGCTAAAAGTCGAACGATCATAAGGATACTGATTGATCAGGGCATAGGTAAGTTCAGGGTCATATTCTTTGTATTCTCTAAATCCTAATTCCCTGGCAAAGGCTTGTAATTCTCTTCCAGCCTCAAAAGGAAAGTACAGATCGCGAATCCCGCTTTCACAGGCAGGCAAAAGCGCTTCTGCAGCTTTAGCCGGATCAAAAATATAGGAATCTGCCTGATAGTAAGGAGCTACAACTGCCAGGGTATCCGGGCTTTTGCTCAAGGGCAGAATATTTCGCGTAAGCTTTTCTTTTTCTTCCAGGCCCAATAGATACACAGAGCGATAAATTCCCAAAAAACTTTTGGGATAATTGGGATGCGTACTGCCTGCAGAGAGGCTGAGCTTGAGCTGAACTTTTCTATTATCAAGCCAGGAGCTTGCCAGCGCTACGATCCAGGGCTTAAAGGGATCATTGTGGGTTCCCAGGTAGATGTTGTCTATTTCAAGCTCTGCGTCCCAGGCAAGGCCTTCAAAATACAAATAGACACTATCTTGCGGCCCTGTACATATCCGAAAATCATAAACGAGAGATCGGGGATCGCTTTCTTCAAATTGAAAAGGAACCTCCCACTCTATTCCATTGGGTTCTTTCCATTTATTGGAGAGCTTGAGGTATTGGAAAAGGGGACTAATATCAGGTGAGGTCTTGCTGGAAGCAGGGGACTGGGAATAGGCAGGTCCGGGAATGCATAGCAATCCCAGGCTAAATAGGAAAAGGAAAATCGGATATATAGACCTGCGCATCGCCGTAAAAATAAAAAACTTTATACCTTTATCACGTTTTCTGAAAATTATGCAAATCTTTCTCCTGCAAACCGAAGATGAAGTAAAGGCACGTCTGGATGAACAAGAAAGCCGTCACTGTATAAAGGTACTTAGACATACATCCGGAGATGAGATTCATTGCATTGATGGAAAAGGGAATATGTATGTCTGCCGAATTGAGGAAGCCAATCCCAAAGCCTGTACACTTCATATTTTGTCTAAAGTCCCCGAATGGGGCGAAAAAGCCGGTAAAATCATACTTGCTATTTCCCCTCTCCGCCTAAAGGACCGCTTCGAATGGGCCCTGGAAAAGGCTGTAGAATTGGGAGTAGATCAAATACAACCGATCATCTGTCAGCGTACAGATCAATTCAAAAGTAAACTGAAAAGGCCCCGTCTGGAGACTCTCCTTCTTACAGCCAGCAAACAGTGTAAGCGTTCACGGATTCCTCAATTACTTGAGGCAAAAGACTTCTCTTCTTTTGTCGAGGAGCAATCCTATGCCTATAGCCTCATGGCCTTTTGTGAGTCTGAAGATCTGATCCAGCATCATACAGATACCCTTAAAGCCAGCGAAGAAATATGCATGATTATCGGTCCGGAAGGAGATTTTAGCCCGGAAGAATGTGAAAAGGCCAAAAAGAAAGGAATCCCGCTGATCAGTTTAGGAGAAAGTCGATTACGTACGGAAACTGCCGCTATCTATGCCCTTTCTTCCTTAAAACTTATCCGGGAATATTAAAAAAAATGAGGCTGCCCCCTAGAGAACAGCCCCTCGTCGTATGAAAACAAATATCTTTATCTAATCAAGACCAACTCTCCCTCTCTCAAAGCCTTCTGGCCATTCTGAGCCTGATACTCAATGATCCAGGTATACTTACCTATGGGCACGGGAGTTCCTTTAAACTTTCCGTTCCATTGAGCTTTCGCATCTGAACTAGCATACACTACTTCTTCAGAAATATTGAATATCTGCAGGGAATAGGTTTCAAGATCACATTCGCATTGTACGCGGAATTGATCATTGATACCATCTCCATTTGGAGAGATAGCAGTTGGAATATATGATATACAGGAGGTAAATGTGGAGTAATGGGATTTTGGATTCACCCAAGAACTTAAAATCAACAAGAGACAAAGTCCAGTAAACCAAGAAACGCTAAGCCAGTTTTTCATCTTCAAAACAAGGATTCTCGATATTATGAGAAATAACTTCGGAGCTGCCAGGGGCATGACAGTATTCCGGACAATGTTGAAATCTAACCTGATCCAACACTACAATATTACGCTTAGTTTGGCGTAAAGTGATTCGGTCTTTACTGAACGGATAATTTTCAGGGATGAACCTCCCAATAGCATGTGGAAATTGTATGCTGCTCAGGACAAAGGTGTCCAGTTTTTTTGTCAGCTTCAGTCAGAATTCTCCTGCATCACCTCTTTTTCCTCATAAAGTTTGAAGCCTGCCTTTTGGTAAGTGGGGAGTGCTGCAGGATGATCCAACTCACAGGTATGAACCCAGAGACGATTGATATCTTTGGTCCAGGCTTTCCGGATCGCCCAACCTAAAAAGTATTTACCCAGGCCCATACCCGTATACTCAGGTAGAAGCCCAAAGTAAGCCAACTCACACACACCTTCCTGTCTAAAATCCAGCTCGACAAAACCTGCAGGAGAACCAGACTCATATAATATATGAATCTCGACTCCCTCAGAACTGATGATTTTTGCCAGTTCTTCGCGAGACATGATATTTCGGTCCACCCAGTTATACTTTGAACCTACTCTATTATATATGTATAGATAAAAATCTATTGAGGGATTTTCTGATTGAAGAATATGTAACTTTTGATCTGGAGGAGAAATATAATTTTCAGGAGCCTCAAGCATTTCCAGATAATAAGTCAGCACAGGTACTCTATTCGACATAATCGGACACACATTTGATATACAAATATATGAAAAATTATATATGTCGGCTATGAGAGGAACATATATTTTCAGTTGAAAAGATGGGACAGAATTTTTGAAGAGAACTTGCTCAGGAAAAGCTTAGCATGATTGCATTCTTTTCTACAGAGTCTTTTTCATTTACATGGATTTTGCTAATGATGCCATCGGTAGGAGATTTGATGACATTTTCCATCTTCATGGCTTCCAGAATCATGACCGCCTCTCCTTCTTTTACTTCTGTACCTTCCTGCACATGAATACTGTGAACCAAACCAGGCATTGGAGCTCGCAGGGAATCGACCTTTTTTACCATCGCACCTTCCATTCCAATGGATTTCAGCAATTGTTCAGCTCGGGTCTTGAGCTTTACTTCTACGGCTTTACCGTTTACTACCAGCTCAACCGTGCGTTTTTCTTTATCAACCTTATTTACAAATACCTTTACCGAACTATTCTTATGCAAAACATGCCAGAGACGAGGATGTAGTTTTTTCAAATCAGGATCTAATTCGGATCCATTAATCACATATCCTTTTTTTCCTGTTTTTACTACGAAGGTCTTTCCGGAAATATTTGCTTCTGTCATGGTGTTTAAGAGAAAAAGGGTTCAAGTTCTGCCTCAGGATCTTGTTTCTCTTCTTGTGAAAAGGTGATCAACAAAGAAGGCAAGATCAACAGATTGCTAAACATGGCGATCCCCAGGGTCATTGACGTCAATAGTCCCAGAGATTTGGTCCCTCCAAAATCTGAGGCGGTAAAAGATACAAAGCCAAAGAATAAGATAATAGAGGTATAGATCATACTAACTCCCGTATCCTGGAAAGAGTTTCGAACAGCCCCTCTAACACTATCTCCCAATTTCCGTGCAAGCCTGAATCTTGCCAGAAAATGTATCGAATCATCAACTGCTATTCCGAATGCTACCCCAAATACCAGGGCGGTTGAGGGTTTGAGGTGAATGCCCGTGAAGCCCATAACTCCGGCTACCATGAGCAATGGGAGTATATTGGGAACCAGACTTATCAGAACCATGCGTAGAGACTTGAATAGAAGTCCCATGATGATGGCTATCACAATGAAGGCAAGCAGCAAACTCCATAATAGATTTTCGATCAGCGCCTCATTTGCCTTGATAAAGATTTGGGAAGTACCGGTTACATAGGTATCATATTGTTCCTCATCAAATATGGCCGCAACATCCTTTCGAACCGAATCTGCCAGACGTTTCATTTCCAAAGAGCCAATATCTCTAACAGAAGCTGACACGCGGGTAAGTTGCAAATCATCATCCGTCAGGCTTTTGGATAAGGCTTCATTATCAAACACATCTGTCTTTCTCACATAGTCCCGGATCATCGGATATTGATGTCTGCTGGGAAGTTCGTAGAAAATGGGATTGCCTTCGAAAAAGGCCTGATTGAAGAATTTGGAGAAATCCGCTACGCTTATACTTCGGGAAAGGTCATCGTATTTTGACAGGCTGTCCTGCAGTTGAGAAATCAATTGCAAATTCCGCCTTCTGATCACCCCGTTTTTCTTCTTGGTGTCAATGAGGATTTCGAAAGGCATGGTTCCATTGAAGCGGTTTTCTATATAGCGTAAATCTTGCAGGATCTTGCTGTCCTCAGGCACATCATCAGCGATATAGGAAATCGGTTGTACCCGACTCATTCCCCATAAAGAAAACACGACCAAAATTGCAGTTACTACATAAACCAGGGATCTGTGATTGTCTACAATATTCTTGAGACTTTTTATGATAAATCCCAGAGACCGCCTTTCCAAATGCTTGGTCTGCATTTCAGTCGGAGGGGGAAGGAAGCTAAACACTATTGGAATCAGGAGAAGTGAAATGAAAAAGGCTGCGACCACACTCAGTCCCGCAACCACTCCAAACTCCTGCAAGGGTTTTATATCTGTAAATGCCAATACCCCAAGCCCTACGGCGGTTGTGGCATTGGTCATAACCGTAACAATGCCGATCTTCTCTATCACCAGGATCAGGGATTTCAATTTATTCCCGGTCCGCTTAAATTCTATATGGTATTTGGTAACCAGATACACGCAGTTTGGAATGCTGATCACGGTAATCAGGGCGGGAATGATGCCGGTAATCAGGCTCATTTTATAGCCAAACAAACCGATGAGTCCCACTGAAAATATAATTACACTTCCCACTACTAAAAGCGGAAAGACCATATTATAAAAGGAGCGAAAAAATAGAAGAAGGCTTATGGCTGTCACGATCAATGCCAGCGCAAGAAACAGGAAGAGTTCTCGCTTTACATTTTCATGCATATTGACCCGAAGGACCGGCATGCCTGCAAAACGAGGTTCTATATTAAACTTCTCAGCATACCTGAGAATGGGTTCCTTTGTATTGTGGAAAAGGGGAATCTTAAAATCCGTATCCAGCAACTCTCCATTAAAAGAGACTGCCAGCAAACTTGTTTGGGTACTGTCATTGAGAATCAGTCCCTCATAAAAGAATAATTCCCGAATCCGTTGGGCGATGCTATCAACTTCTGTTTGGGAGGAAGGTCGAGTGGCAACAATGGGTTTTAGCGCAAAACCCCGACGAGCAGTATCCTTTACAATATCATACAATTTGGTGAGGCTGATCACATTTTCCACTCCATCTATCTGCTCCAACTCTTCAGTCAGATCATAGAGAGCTGAAAACCTTTCGTATTCAAAGATGTCTCCATCCAGACTTACTACCATGACAGTAGCATCATCACCAAAATGTTCTTTGAGTTTATTGTAGCCCTCCAGTTCGGCTTCGTCGGAAAGAATAATATCTGCGACCCGTTGAACCAATTCTGTGGCACGCACTGACCACATATAGGCGACCAGGATCCCCAGCACAATAAGGATAGGTATTCGCTTTCGAATGATAAAACGTGCAATGGCCTGCCAAACGGGGTTCATAAGGAGCAAAGGTAGTAAATTTTCCCTTGGACACTATACCAGATATGGAAAAGTGCCTGGGTAAAATAATTCTACAGCATTCTATGAGGAAAGACTGCTTAAATAGCTCGCGAAAAAGCCTGAAAATTAGGGATTTGGACGCAAAGGAGTAATCCGTATTTCTATTCTTCTATTCTTTATTTTATTGCTGGAAGGTTCATTGGGAACCCGAGGTTTAAACTGTCCCCTCCCTGAAGCAATCACTCTGTGAGGAGAAACTCCTTGTTTGACCAATTCTCGCAATACCCGGGTAGCCCTTATAGCACTCAGATCCCAACGATCCATGATGCCTTCTTCCTTGCTTTCTTCTGTATTATCTGTATGGCCCTCAATGTCAATCACATAGTCTTCTCTTCCTGCCATTTCTTTTGCAAAGACAGACAGGTATTCCTTCGCCTTTTCCGTCAAATCTGAACTTCCTGGAGCAAAAAATGCGCCCTGAGGAATATCTATGATCTTACTGTTTCCACTGGGTCTTACTCTCATATTGGGGAAAGCGATCATTTCATTGAGATCGCGCAGGTCGTTATCTTCCTCAGAGGACGAACTTTCCGTTTCTTCTCCCCTACTCGGACCTTGTGGAGTATTTACCTTGCTTGGCGGAGGTAAGGTATTCACATCTGGCAAATCCAATCCTTGATCCACTTGTTTCCTCGGCCGGACCTCTTGATTTTCTTTCTGAATACTTTTTTCTACATAGCGATAATACAGTTCCTCTTCATACTGTTGTAGCTCGATCCTTTGCTTCTTTTCTCTAGCTAATTCGTATCGAAGTGAGTCCGCCAGAAAACTTTGTCGGTCATAACTTGGTTTCCATACACAGGAACTCAAGCCAATTGCCCCGAGCAGAAGGAAGGAAATGGGACGTAGTATCTCCATAATTTGAGGTAAAAAGGCAAAATAGCCATTTTTTAGCGCTATAAAAATTCGCCTAAACTACAGAGAGCCAAAAAGTTCAGCTTTACTCATTTTATTCTGACAGGGGCTTTTCTTTTGATTCCTTTTGCCTTTACTTTGCCAAGATTTAAATCGTATGAAAACCAACAGAAAAGCGGAAATGAATATAGAACTCTTAAAAAAGTTGTGTATCACTCCGGGAGCTCCTGGAGATGAGAAAAGAGTACGTGAGATTGTACTGGAAGAAATCAAGGGTATCGTTGATGAAGTTTCAGTCGATAACATGGGAAATGTTATTGCCATCAAGAAAGGAAAAGAATCCAAAAAAGTTATGGCCGCGGCTCATATGGATGAGATCGCCTTTATCATTACCCATGTGGATGATGATGGTTTTGCTCGCTTCCATACCCTGGGAGGTTTCGACCCCAAAACCTTGACGGCCCAACGTGTGATTGTTCATGGGAAGGAAGATGTCCTGGGTGTTATGGGATCAAAGCCTATCCATATCATGAGTCCGGAGGAAAGAAATAAAGCTCCCAAGATCAAGGATTACTTTATAGACTTTGGGATGCCTGGAAAGAAAGTAAAAGAACTGGTATCTGTAGGGGATAAAGTGACGAGGGAAAGAGATTTAGTTGAAATCGGAGAAACCGTTTGTACCAAATCTCTGGATAACAGAGTTTCCGTTTTCATCCTCATCGAGGCTTTGCGAAAAATGGAAACACCTGCCTATGACTTTTATGCTGTATTTACTGTTCAGGAAGAGATCGGCTTGAGAGGAGCGATCACCGCAACTCGTCAAATCAATCCGGACTTTGGCTTTGGACTGGATACAACTATCGCCAATGACCTTCCCGGAGCCGGAGAGCATGAACATATTTGCGTCCTGGGTAAAGGAACTGCGATAAAAATCATGGACTCATCTGTCATCAGTGATACTCGTATGGTACGCTACATGGAAGAAGTTGCAGGTAGAAATGAAATCACTTTCCAAAAAGAATTATTGACAGGCGGAGGAACGGATACCGGGGCGATTCAGAGAAGTGGAGATGGAGCAATAGTGGGCTGTGTGTCTATTCCAACCCGCCACATTCACTCGGTAGTTGAAATGTGCCATAAGGAGGACATTATGGGAAGTATTGATCTATTGGCAAAATGCGTAGAAGAACTCGACCGCTTTGACTACCAATGGTAAGCTCTGATTCATCACTTATTACAATATAAATACTCATGCAGGAGAAACTTCAGGAAGCATTTGAATATGTCAGCAAGCAAATCTCATCCAGGCCAAAAATCGGAATAGTTTTAGGTACAGGCCTGGGGAGATTAGTAGAAGAAATAGATCAGGATAAAGCACTCCCTTATAATTTTATTCCTCATTTTCCCATATCAACCGTTGAAAGTCATTTTGGGAAACTCATTTTTGGAAAAATCGGTGATAAAGAAGTAGTGGCCATGCAAGGACGCTTTCATTATTATGAAGGCTATAATATGCAGGAGATCACTTTCCCGATCCGAATGATGAAAATGCTGGGAGTGGAAACGCTATTTATCTCAAATGCTTCAGGAGCTGTCAACCTGAGTTTTCAAAACGGAGATCTCATGGTGATTGATGACCATATCAATCTTCAACCTGCCAATCCCCTGACAGGTCCGAATATCAGTGAATTCGGCCCGCGTTTTCCCGACATGAGTGCACCGTATGACAAAGAATTGAGTGCAAGAGCCCTGGAGATTGCCAAAGAAAATGATATCCGTGCGCATATCGGAGTCTATGTTGGCGTTCCCGGTCCCAATCTCGAGACACGTGCAGAATACCGATACATGAGGATCATCGGAGGAGATGTAGTAGGTATGTCAACGGTTCCTGAAGTGATCGTTGCGCGTCATATGGATATGCGGGTATGTGCAATCTCCGTTATTACGGATATTGGTGACCCTGACAATTTGCATCCCATTTCTCTGGAGGATGTCATAGCTGTGGCCAATGAAGCTGAACCTAAATTGACCCACCTTCTTTCGACTTTGATCAAAGAACTCTAGGAGCTGATACAACCATTTTCCAGGAAGTAGTAACTTTGCTGCATAAATAGAGATGTATTGTTGAATCTATATCCTACATACTTCCGGATATTATGGCTGGGCTTATCGCTTATCCTCTTTATTTCTTTAGGGGAAAGTCATGCTCAGATTAGGCCTATTGGAGGTTCTTCTTCCGGAGGATTTAATCCTTCTGGAAGTAACCGGAGCTTTGGGGGTACTCCCGGTGGATTTGGACAGGGTCAGGGAGCTGGCGGTTTTACCTTCTCCAATCCAGACAGTACAGGCGGAGATTCTCTGCAAAAACCAAAAATCAAACCCAATACCCGCCTCATAAATCGAAGAGATTTATTCATACATCTTCCTTTTTCAGAACGCTACAGGACCAGCTATGAAAAGGCTTACCTTTGGGATGAAATAGAAGGTCGCGACGGTTTTACCCAGTCTTTGGGACAGGTCGGAAAATACTACCTGCGATCCTATCATGGACTCAATGAGCGATTCACGGATCAGCCCTATTATTTTGATCCCATTTTCGGTCGCTACAATCCCTACATGGTCAATCCTGAACAGCAGGTCATCTATTTCGATACCCATACCCCCTACATTCGGGTCAACTATGTTCAGGGAGCCAGAGAATTGCAGATCACGGATGTAACCCTTTCCCAGAATATCACTCCCCTCTGGAATGCTGTTTTCTATTTAAAAAGAAGACAAACAGAAGGAGCTTATCGGGACTTTGTTACGGATCACTATAATCTGTACCTGAGTGGAAACTACCATACAAAGAATAAGCGCTATTATTTATTCTTCAATGGTACCTTCAATCAGCTCAATGACCAATATAATGGAGGTGTTCCCCGGGCAAATCTTGACGGATTTTATCCAACTACTGCCGGAGGATTTATTCCTGATCTACTTAACAATGATCAGCGGGTTTTGTACAACAACTCTTTCTTTAAGCAAAACAGGTCGACTTCTCTTACTGATGCGGATGGAATTAAGATTGCCCGGACGTTTTATATTGACCATTATTTCCACCTGTTGGGAGTCAGTGATAGTGTGGAGAAGGCAAACAAATTGACCTTCAGGAATCAGATTCTTTTTGAAAATGGGTACCAGCGATTTGGGGATAATACCTTTGACAATACTGCGCTCGCCCAAAATTTAGTTCCTGTCATTCCCAGCCTGGTAACAGATGGAGATACCATTTCAGAATCTTTCATAACCAGCCAGTTCAAATTTCTTGGGGAAGCCAGCTATACGATCCAGAATAAAAAAGGCTATAGGCTTCATTTGGATGGAGGAATAAAATATGGAAGATATACCTTCAGCAATGATAGCATCAACTTTGAGCAAAATTATACAGATCAGTATGTAAATGGAGACATCCAAATGCCCTGGTTACAAGCAGAGGCAAAACTCCATCAACGCTTTTCTGACCTATTTGATGTTCAACGTAGTTTTTCATTAAAAGGCAGCATTTTCCCCGTAGCTAATAATAAAGGATACAGAATCAAGGGCAAAGGAAGTATCAGCTCGGAACCCGATACCAGCAAAATGGATCTGCCCAAAGAGTTGCTGGAAAAGAAAAAGAAAGAGAAATATCCGGATTCACCTGAAATAGAAAAGTTCAAACCCCTGGTACTAAATGTAGAGTATGAGGTAAAAGATGTGAATCCGACTTTCTTCCAAAAATATTATGTGGGTGTTCAGGATAATATGTTCCGAGGAAATCCCATTGTCAACAATCAACAAGTCAATCACCTCTCTATAGGCCTGGACTATAACCGCCCGGCCCAAATCGTAAATAAGGATACCCTGCTTCCCAATTATTATGGGATAAAGGCCTTCCTATCTCGGGTAGGAAATCTGATTTACTATTCGGATAGTATGGAAGTTCGTCAGGCAGGAGATGGACAGGCACTTACCTGGATTGGGGTGGAAGCGCGGATGAGGCAAAATGTGCTTAAACATTTTTATCTGGAGTCCTC